>NZ_JAFCUP010000026.1:0-506 GCF_049896585.1 Flavobacterium sp. DSR2-3-3 | reverse complement strand
ATGTTACATTTGCACCCCGCAAAACAAGCAAAGTTCCTTGACAGATTGATAAGAAAAGCAGAGGCAAATGAGATAAAAATTATTTCAAAAAAACTTCAAATTTTTCTTGTCAGTTAAAAAGAAAGTTGTACTTTTGCACCCGCTTCCAGAGAGACACAATGTGAATCAAACGAAGAGAAAAGCAGATAAGAACACGTTCCTAGACATATTGAATTGACAGCCGTTTTAAGAGAGATCTTAGAACAAAAGAATAAGAGTAATAGAATCGAGAGATTTGAAAAAACCACTAGAATTTAGTCGAATAAACAAAGAGAACAGATTTATCTGAACTCAACAATATACGATGAAGAGTTTGATCCTGGCTCAGGATGAACGCTAGCGGCAGGCTTAACACATGCAAGTCGAGGGGTATGCTTCTTCGGAAGCAGAGACCGGCGCACGGGTGCGTAACGCGTATGCAATCTACCTTTCACAGAGGGATAGCCCAGAGAAATTTGGATTAATAC
>NZ_JAFCUP010000025.1:0-621 GCF_049896585.1 Flavobacterium sp. DSR2-3-3 | reverse complement strand
GTTTTACCAATTCACTTTCTTTACTTTCTATCTTCTTCATTCTCAATATTCCAGTTGCTCTATCGTTTATTGTTACGATTGCTCCTTTATGATTTTTTCCAATTATGGTGTCGATTTCTAAATCACCAAACCGTTCTTTTAACTCCACTATTTTGGGTCGATCTTCTATTGGTTTTCTATTGGAAATTATACCTCTACAATCTTTTTTATTGCCTCTCTTTCTATATCGTTTCCCTGTACTTCTTAAGTTTAAATACAAGATACCTTTGTCTTTTTTGTCTTTCCAGATGTACTGATAAATACTCTCTGTAGAAACACAATCAATTGCTTTTTTAAGACATATGCCTACAATCTGTTCAGGACTTAAATCTTCAAGCAAATATTTTTTTATAGTTGCTTTTATTTCAGTAGTAAGATAAACTTTTTTAGGTTTATTTATTTGACGCTTATCATATTTTCGCTGCGCTAATTCAGAACTGTATTTACCACTGCGTAAATCGCAATTGCGTTTTAATTCACGTGTTATAACAGATTTGTCCTTATTTATAAGAATTGCTATTTCACTTTTATTGTAGTTTTGATCTAATAATACACCGATTGTGTATCTTTGTTCGCTGGTTA
>NZ_JAFCUP010000024.1:0-627 GCF_049896585.1 Flavobacterium sp. DSR2-3-3 | reverse complement strand
CCAACAGCTAGTATCCATCGTTTACGGCGTGGACTACCAGGGTATCTAATCCTGTTCGCTACCCACGCTTTCGTCCATCAGCGTCAATCCATTAGTAGTAACCTGCCTTCGCAATTGGTATTCCATGTAATCTCTAAGCATTTCACCGCTACACTACATATTCTAGTTACTTCCTAATAATTCAAGTCAGACAGTATCAATGGCCGTTCCACCGTTGAGCGATGGGCTTTCACCACTGACTTACCTGACCGCCTACGGACCCTTTAAACCCAATGATTCCGGATAACGCTTGGATCCTCCGTATTACCGCGGCTGCTGGCACGGAGTTAGCCGATCCTTATTCTTACGATACCGTCAAGCTCCGACACGTCGGAGGGTTTCTTCTCGTATAAAAGCAGTTTACAATCCATAGGACCGTCATCCTGCACGCGGCATGGCTGGATCAGGCTTGCGCCCATTGTCCAATATTCCTCACTGCTGCCTCCCGTAGGAGTCTGGTCCGTGTCTCAGTACCAGTGTGGGGGATCTCCCTCTCAGGACCCCTACCCATCGTTGCCTTGGTAAGCCGTTACCTTACCAACTAGCTAATGGGACGCATGCTCATCTTTCACCGTTGTGACTTTAATA
>NZ_JAFCUP010000023.1:240-929 GCF_049896585.1 Flavobacterium sp. DSR2-3-3 | reverse complement strand
AGAGTTACATTGGCTTTAGCCGCAGTACAGGAAGCCACGTCCACAGGCACCGTTACCGGCGCTGCACAGGTTATAGTTGGATTTATATTGTCTACCACCGTTACGATTTGAGTACAAGTAGCAGTATTTCCTGCATGGTCTGTTACCGTCCAAGTTACGGTTGTGTTTCCGATAGGGAAAACGGTAGGCGCATCGTTGGTTACAGATTTTACCTCACAGTTATCAGTAGTAGTTGGAGTTCCAAGAATTACATTGGCTTTAGCCACCGTACAGGAAGCCACGTCCACAGGCACCGTTACTGGCGCTGCACAGGTGATAGTTGGATTAATATTGTCTACCACCGTTACAATTTGAGTACAAGTAGCAGTATTTCCTGCATGGTCTGTTACAGTCCAAGTTACGGTTGTGTTTCCGATAGGGAAAACGGTAGGCGCATCGTTGGTTACAGATTTCACCTCACAGTTATCAGCAGTAGTTGGATTTCCGAGAGTTACATTGGCTTTAGTCGCAGTACAGGAAGCCACGTCCACAGGCACCGTTACCGGCGCTGCACAGGTTATGGTTGGATTTATATTGTCTACCACCGTTACAATTTGAGTACAAGTAGCGGTATTCCCTGCATGGTCTGTTACCGTCCAAGTTACGGTTGTGTTTCCGATAGGGAAAACGGTAGGCGCATCGTTGGTTAC
>NZ_JAFCUP010000023.1:0-232 GCF_049896585.1 Flavobacterium sp. DSR2-3-3 | reverse complement strand
TGATATTGTCTACCACCGTTACAATTTGAGTACAAGTAGCGGTATTCCCTGCATGGTCTGTTACCGTCCAAGTTACGGTTGTGTTTCCGATAGGGAAAACGGTAGGCGCATCGTTGGTTACAGATTTCACCTCACAGTTATCAGCAGTAGTTGGATTTCCGAGAGTTACATTGGCTTTAGTCGCAGTACAAGAAGCCACGTCCACAGGCACCGTTACCGGCGCTGCACAGGT
>NZ_JAFCUP010000021.1:0-1388 GCF_049896585.1 Flavobacterium sp. DSR2-3-3 | reverse complement strand
TGTCTTGTCCTGAATAACCGATACAGATTATTAGATAAAAATATTTAATTAAACACTTGCAAAAACGTTTTTGCAAGTGTTTTTTGTTTTATATGTCCTCATTTTAATTTGACTTTGTAAATGCATTTTGTTTGGAGTCAGCATGAAATTAGAATAATGAGGTCTTAATTCATTGTATATGTTGATTGATTCTTTTACAATTTGCTTCATAACTTTTAAATCTAGATTGTATTTGTCAATCATAAATTCCTGCTTTAATATTCCATTTATTCTTTCAGCTACAGCATTTTCATATGGATCGGAGTTTTGTGTCATACTTGGGAGGATTCCATTTTTACTTAGCATATTTTGGTAATCATTTGCGCAATATTGCAGCCCTCTATCTGAATGATGAATCAATGGTATTTCCTTGCTCTTTCTTTTCTTTATAGCCATATTAAGAGCTTTAACACTACTTTCTGTATTCATATTGTCAGCAACATAATATCCCATAATTTTCTTAGAATAGGCATCTGTAACAATACTCAAATAACACGGTTTTTCGCGTTTTCCGATGTATGTTATATCTGCAACCCAAACTTGATTAGGCTTATTTATTTCTAAATCTAGAATTAGGTTTTGATGTTTTCTAAATCGATGATGAGAATTAGTGGTTACATGATAACTACGTTTTGGCTGTATCAATAAATGATTAGCCCTGAGTATATCAAATAATTTATCTCTGCCTATTTTTATTGATTTAAGATCGTCCATTAATATGTGATATGATTTCTTACCACCAAGTCTAGGCATTGATTGCCTAACTTGATGAATCATTGAAACTACTTCAACTACTTTGGCTTCCTTATTTATTTTTCTTTTGATCCTTCGATAATAAACCTGTCTGTCTATCCCGAACAAATTACAGGCGAACATTATTGTTTGTTGCTCTTTTTGTTTAAAATGGTCGATTGTTCGGGGGCAGAGTTTTTTCGTATGTCAATTTTATATTCTTCTTCTGCAATATCAATCATCATATCAAAAATGATTGCTTTTTTATCTGCAACAAAGGCCTGTCGTTCCAAAAAGGACTTCTGTTTCTCCAGAAGTTTTACTTTGGCTTCAAGTTCCATTATCTTTTGTTCTGGCGACTTTGACATAGTAAATGGTGTTTGGTTTTCCCAATCAAAGTTACCAAATTTTCTGAGCCATTTAACAACAGTTGATCTATTTTGAATGCCATAAGTCTTTGTGGATTCCGTAACTGTAAGTTGTCCTCGTTCAATTTCTTTAACAATTTGTAATTTAAAAGACATCGAGTAATCTTTTTGAGTTCGCTTCACATAGCGTGTTTCTTCATGTTTTTCCATTAGGATACTTTTTGTGTATCGTTATTTCAGGACCGGACA
>NZ_JAFCUP010000020.1:0-3003 GCF_049896585.1 Flavobacterium sp. DSR2-3-3 | reverse complement strand
GGAAAAGCGTACATAAGCTTACGGGTTATTAGTACTACTCGACTATGACATTACTGCCTTTACATCTATAGCCTATCAACGTGGTCATCTCCCACGACCCTTAAAAGAAATCTCATCTTGTGGTGGGTTTCGCGCTTATATGCTTTCAGCGCTTATCCCTTCCAAACGTAGCTACTCTGCGATGCCACTGGCGTGACAACAGATACACTAGAGGTTTGTCCAATTCGGTCCTCTCGTACTAGAATCAGATCCACTCAAATTTCTTGCGCCCACAGTAGATAGAGACCGAACTGTCTCACGACGTTCTGAACCCAGCTCGCGTGCCACTTTAATGGGCGAACAGCCCAACCCTTGGGACCTTCTCCAGCCCCAGGATGTGACGAGCCGACATCGAGGTGCCAAACCCCCCCGTCGATATGAGCTCTTGGGGGAGATCAGCCTGTTATCCCCGGCGTACCTTTTATCCTTTGAGCGATGGCCCTTCCATGCGGAACCACCGGATCACTATGCTCTACTTTCGTACCTGATCGACCTGTATGTCTCTCAGTCAAGCTCCCTTATGCCATTGCACTCTACGCACGGTTACCAAGCGTACTGAGGGAACCTTTAGAAGCCTCCGTTACTCTTTTGGAGGCGACCACCCCAGTCAAACTACCCACCAAGCAATGTCCCCCGCATAACGGGGTTAGGCCTCAGACAAACAAAGGGTTGTATTTCAACAATGACTCCACAACGCCTAGCGACGCCACTTCACAGTCTCCAACCTATCCTACACATCATTTGTCCAAGGTCAATACTAAGCTATAGTAAAGGTGCACAGGGTCTTTTCGTCCCACTGCGGGTAAGCGGCATCTTCACCGCTACTACAATTTCACCGAGCTCATGGCTGAGACAGTGTCCAGATCGTTACACCATTCGTGCAGGTCGGAACTTACCCGACAAGGAATTTCGCTACCTTAGGACCGTTATAGTTACGGCCGCCGTTTACTGGGGCTTCATTTCAATGCTTCTCCGAAGATAACATCTCCACTTAACCTTCCAGCACCGGGCAGGTGTCAGGCCCTATACTTCATCTTACGATTTTGCAGAGCCCTGTGTTTTTGATAAACAGTCGCCTGGACCTCTTCACTGCGGCCAGCATTGCTGCTGGCGACCCTTCTCCCGAAGTTACGGGTCTATTTTGCCTAATTCCTTAGCCATGAATCTCTCGAGCACCTTAGGATTCTCTCCTCGACTACCTGTGTCGGTTTGCGGTACGGGTACTTATTACCTGAAGTTTAGAGGTTTTTCTTGGAAGCCCTTAGGCGCACTATCTCTTTGTCCGAAGACTCCGAGTACTATCGTATTTCCCCAAAACCCGTGGATTTGCCTGCGGGTCTTATAGGTAGGTACTTCAACGAACTATTCCGTCAGTTCGCGGCGCTTTCATCACTCCGTCACCCCATCACAGTAATAACTAGTACGGGAATATTAACCCGTTGTCCATCGACTGTCCCTTTCGGGTTCGCCTTAGGTCCCGACTAACCCACAGCTGATTAGCATAGCTGTGGAAACCTTAGTCTTTCGGTGTGCGGGTTTCTCGCCCGCATTATCGTTACTTATGCCTACATTTTCTTTTCTCACCGGTCCAGCATACCTTACGATACACCTTCTACCCTGTGAGAATGCTCCCCTACCACTTACAATTAATTGTAAATCCATAGCTTCGGTAATATACTTATGCCCGATTATTATCCATGCTCGTCCGCTCGACTAGTGAGCTGTTACGCACTCTTTAAATGAATGGCTGCTTCCAAGCCAACATCCTAGCTGTCTGGGCAGACAAACCTCGTTCTTTCAACTTAGTATATATTTGGGGACCTTAGCTGATGGTCTGGGTTCTTTCCCTCTCGGACTTGGACCTTAGCACCCAAGCCCTCACTGTTATGAAACATTATATAGCATTCGGAGTTTGTCAGGAATTGGTAGGCGGTGAAGCCCCCGCATCCAATCAGTAGCTCTACCTCTATATAACTTTACGCATAACGCTGCACCTAAATGCATTTCGGGGAGTACGAGCTATTTCCGAGTTTGATTGGCCTTTCACCCCTACCCACAGGTCATCCGAAGACTTTTCAACGTCAACCGGTTCGGACCTCCACTATGTGTTACCACAGCTTCATCCTGCCCATGGGTAGATCACACGGTTTCGCGTCTAACACTACTGACTAAAGCGCCCTATTCAGACTCGCTTTCGCTACGGATCCGTGGCTTAACCACTTATCCTTGCCAGCAACGTTAACTCGTAGGCTCATTATGCAAAAGGCACGCCGTCACCCCACGAAAGGGCTCCGACCGCTTGTAAGCGTATGGTTTCAGGATCTATTTCACTCCGTTATTCACGGTTCTTTTCACCTTTCCCTCACGGTACTGGTTCACTATCGGTCTCTCAGGAGTATTTAGCCTTAGCGGATGGTCCCGCCAAATTCAGACAGGATTTCTCGTGTCCCGCCCTACTCAGGATACCACTATCGTTATCTTCTATTACTTATACAGGGCTATCACCTTCTCTGGCCCTACTTTCCAGTAGATTCTAATTCTATCCGCAACAAATAACGTGGTCCTACAACCCCAATATTGCCGTAACAACATTGGTTTGGGCTAATCCGCGTTCGCTCGCCACTACTTACGGAATCACTTTTGTTTTCTTCTCCTCCGCCTACTTAGATGTTTCAGTTCAGCGGGTTTGCCCACCTATCGGTGTACTATGTCTTCAACATAGTGGGTTGCCCCATTCGGGTATCTACGGATCATATCGTGTGTGCCAATCCCCGTAGCTTTTCGCAGCTTATCACGCCCTTCATCGCCTCTGAGAGCCAAGGCATCCCCCATACGCCCTTATTTTGCTTATTGTACCAACATTCAATTAAGAATGCCGTTTCTTTTACTTGTCTATAAATAAACAAGCAAAAAATGCTTTCTACTTTTTATTATTTTCTTATCTCAATATGTCAATGAACTTTA
>NZ_JAFCUP010000019.1:0-18472 GCF_049896585.1 Flavobacterium sp. DSR2-3-3 | reverse complement strand
CCAGAGAGAATTATAGAAATACAAGAGAAATTAAACAATAGACCAAGAAAAAGATTTAATTTTGAAACACCTAATTATATGTTTAATCAAAAAGTTGCATTTATAACTTGAATCCTGCTAATTAAACTACTTACAAATTTTATTATCAAATCAGTGCTCAAATCTTATCGAAAATTATGTAATCTCAATCTTTAAACGGAAGTTAAAAGATTGGTTTCCATATGATTTTAAATGTTATTTTATTAAGTTTATCCTAGTATAAACAAATTTTAAATCCTCAGTTAAAATATTTTTTGTGATCTAACACAGAGCCAAAAAATAATGAGAACTTTTTATAATAGATTTTTTTTTTCTTTATTTCATTTTTTTTTTTAGACATTATCTGAAAATCATTTGAACCTCTGAAAAATTAACTAAAAATAACGTTTAACGAATAGCATTTAAATTTACTGAGGACACATGAAAGAATCCAATTCATTATTTAGTTTTCTATACGCCGCACTTTTATCTGAAAAAACTAAAAAAAGAGCTGAAATTTTCTTTGTATCGTTGGCAATAATAAGTTTTTTATTGCATTTGGCTATTATTGCCTTAGTTTATCTTAAAATTATTTTGATTAATGATTATTCCAAATTATTAAGTAATCCAATATCTGCAATTTATACACCATTCTCATTTATTTTGATTTATGAAGTTTACCTGTTAGTCTATTATTTACCTAAATCAACAACTATCTACATTGGCAAACAATATGAAATTATTACGTTAATTATTATTCGAAGAATATTTAAAGACTTAACCAAATTAGAATTTAACTCTAATTGGTTTGATTTTAAAGCCAATGTAAATTTTACACTTGACATTGTGGCAACAATCGTACTGTTTTTTTTAATATTTATCTTTTACAATCTCAACAAAAAAAATGAAATTAATCAGTCTAAATTGCAGAAAACAAATGATATCAATTCATTCATTAGACTAAAAAATGTTTTCGCTATCGGGCTGATCCCCGTATTTTTGGTACTTTCAATATACAGTTTAGCCCATTGGATTTATGAAAGTTTCTTTTCACTAACGCAAATCGTTGATAAAATTAAAGATATTAATAAAATATTCTTTGCCGATTTTTTTACAATTCTAATTTTAATTGAAGTGCTTTTGCTTTTGTTTTCCTTCTTCCTTTCTGATAAATTTAATAAAGTCATTCGCAATTCAGGCTTTATCATTTCAACAATATTAATAAAACTTTCTTTTGGTACAGAAGGAGTTTTGAATACCATACTTATTGTCGCAGCAGTACTGTTTGGCGTCATAATCTTAGCTATCCACAATAAATATGACACATTAGAAGTAAAAAGTATCAGTAATTTACAGTCTTAAATTATCCAATTCGCAGTCCATTTTGAATTTTATAATCGGGAGCCAGTAAAATTACATCACCGTCTGCTCCAACGGCTCCTAAAATAAGGCATTCACTCATAAATTTCCCGATTTGTTTTTTAGGAAAATTGACTATGGCAACAATTTGCCGGTTGAGCAGCTCCTCTTTTTGATACCGTTTCGTTATTTGTGCGGATGTTTTTCGGATTCCTATTTCAGAACCAAAGTCTATTGTCAATTGATATGCGGGCTTTCTGGCTTCGGGAAAATCATTAACTTCCAAGATTGTCCCCACACGCATTTCTACTCTTTCGAATTCATTCCAGCTAAGATTGTCCATATTTTGCATTTATTCAAATAAAATACTAAATGACAAACGTAGAAAATTATGTAACTAATTAAACTAATTGTAATTTTTTTTTTTTGCTTAATAGTTCTAATTAAACAAAAGATGAATCTAGAATTTATCTTTTAAATAATAAATAGTATGGAAATGGGGCAAATGAATGATCGCGAATTTCACAAAAAAAGTAATAGTGGCATAGACCTTTATTTTGTAACAGCACCAAATGTAAAATTATATGTTAAAGATAATGGGAAAGAAAAACCAGTAATTCTTATTCACGGATGGCCACTATCTAATGAAATGTGGGAATTCCAAATTGATACTTTAGCTCAAAATAATTGTAAAGTAATCGTGTATGACCGCCGTGGTTTTGGTAAATCCTCACAACCTTGGGATGGATACGATTATGAGACTTTGACAGATGATTTGAAGGCTATTATTGAGCAATTAGATATAAAAGAAGCGGCTCTTGCTGGATTTTCAATGGGTGGTGGCGAAGTGGTTCGCTATTTCAGCCGACATGGAGGAAAAGGAATTTAAAAAGCGGTACTTATAGCTTCGGTAACCTCCTTTCAGCTGCAAACAGACTCGAACCCAATTGGGGTTCCGGAAGAAAAATACGATGGGATGGGGAACAAATTAAAGACGACCGAATTATTTTTCTAGATGATTTCGGGAAAAAGTTTTTTGGAATGAGCGTTATGAGTAAAATAATAAGTATTCCTTTATTAGATTATTATAGAATGTTGTGCTCCTTTTCTTTTCCTCGTGCTACTTTAAAATGCGCCATATCATTTTCATCTACTGATTTTCGATCGGAAATGTCAGCTGGAAATGTTACTACTTTAATTATTCATGGTGAAGAGGATAAAACTGTGCCTATCGAAATTGCCTCCGAAATAACTGCAAAATTAGTTCCTGATAATAAATTTATTGTTTCTGAAGGAGCCCCACACGGTCTTTTTTATATCGAAAAAGATAAACTAAACAAGGATTTGATTGAATTTTTAAATTCCTAAGTTTATAACGAATTGAATTTATAGATTAGCATCTCGTCACTTAGGGTTATAAAAAATTCCAAGATTTACTGGATTGCCCCCAAAAAGTTAGATATTATTCTGGTAATTATGTTTCTAATCAAAAAAGTTCAAATGAATTTTACATTTGTAATTATATTAAATTTTAGAAACATTATAGCGGTATTTCTTTGCTCCCAAGAAAAACCAAAGTTATTCGGTAGATTTTAAATTGTAAGAACTAAAAGCCATTTAAAAATACTGATTGTCCCTGAGAGCCGCCAGTGTTAGGTTTAATATAGCTGTTACTAACCCGGTGGGTAGAATTATTTAAAATTAACAACTCCCAAAAGAATTTAAAAATAAACACATAGATTTATAGAAAAAAAGATCTGGATAGCCCAATTCTTTGCTAACAAAGCTGTGTTTTGCTATAATAGAGTGAAACGTCTCGATACAAATTCATAAAAACTATGTTTCTATGCGTTAAAAAAAAAGAAACTTGAATTACACCTAGCGGGTTAATACTAACATTATTGTTAAATGGAGTAAAGATTTTGCTAATTTTGGTTTAGTAGATTTATAATCAAAAACTAGGCGCAAACCAAAACCGATTGATATTACTAAACGAAATAAACGAAAATCGGAAAAACCACTTACAAGCGAATATGAACTTCTTTTAAAGATTAAAGCATTGCGTTGTGGGAACTAATTGGTGAAAAAGTTGCAAGCCTTAATTCAAGCAAAAGAGAAAGCCAGAAAACGCAAGCCTTAATGCAATTAAGGGATAAATTTGATTTGAATTTACTTTTAAATCAAACCAAGATGTTAATTAAAACTTTTTTGGAATACTAAAATCAGAACTGTTTTACATTCAAAAATTTGCAAGTTCAAATAAATTAAAGCGGGAAATTAAACAGTATCTAAACTATTACAATAGCGCAAGAATTAAGTCAAATGTAAACAAAATGAGCCCGATACAATATCGAGCTCACTATTGTCAAAATTTTGGGGGCAGTCCAATTAGATTGGGACTTTTTTTTGGATAAAAAATAATCAAATTATTTTTTTTTCTTTTTATTCTTCTTAACTTTTTTAGATTTTGCTTTGGCTTTTTTAGCTTTAATCTTCGCTTTGACTTTGGCTTTTTTAGCTTTGTCTTTTTTAGCTTTTTTAGCCTTTTTTGCTTTCACTTTTGCTTTTTCTTTCGCATCAGCTTTTTTAGCCTTTTTCTTGTCTTTATCTTTCATCTTTACCGTCTTTTTAGTGTTTTTTTTAGTGTTTTTTTTATCTGGAACAACAGTGGTAGTTTCATCCTCGCCTTCAACCGAAATGGTTGTTGTTTCTTCAATGATTTTAGTTACAATGGTATCATTTTCGGGTTCAATAATTTCAGCATGCTCTTCTACGGGGTTAATTACTTTCGTTCTTTTAGCTCTGACCGGCTTTTGACTTTCAGGTTTTATTGGAGACGGTTGTGTTGTATCCTCTTCTTTTTTTTGTATCATAGTTGATGTTATTTATGTCAGTTTTTATTTTACTTTAAACAATAATTCTTCGAACGTTATTAAATTGTTATTTTATTGTAAGTAAATATAGTGATTTATTTTATTGATCTATGTTAAGGTTTTCTGTAAATTGAACGAAGTGTATGGCAACCAATAAATTTGCAAGCAATGAAACAGATTTGAAGTTTGTCAGGAAAAGGAATTCTAATGCAGTATTTATAAATTATTGAAAAAGTACATGCAAGATTCTCTTTGCTTTTAAATAAAAAAAAGCCCCAACTAGCAATTGACTATTTGGGGCAATTATTTCAGGATGAAAATTCAATCTTATCGGTATATGTCATAAAAGCCAATGTTTTCTAATACCATTGGTGTAATCTTTTCGATTCCGAAACACTTGATTTCTTTTAGTTTTGCACCTTCAATATGCTTCAAGAATTCATTTTATTTGGATGCTGCAAATTTTTGAAAAGCTTTTGCTAATTCTGAAATGGTATCTAATTTTTTTTGAAAAATCTCGGATAAAATTGGTGCTTTCTTTCAGGTTTACTGGTTTTTCCTTGCTTTTCATTTTCAATCGCTACGTTTATATAATACAGTTCTTCTCCTTCATCGATTTCTTCTTTGGATGTAAAACGCCATTTTAGCGATGATTTATTAACTCCTTCTTATTAGTTTGCTAAAAACTGTTTTTTGTTCTAAAGCAAAACACCATTGAAAAACCAAATTGTAAAATAATTTTGGAATCTTCCAATTCCAATTACATTTTTTCAATTCAAGACAGTAACTATTCCGCCCTGTTTGGTAGTTTACACCAATTTAGTTTTGACAATAATTGAATTTAGAAATCTTGATTCTTTTGACCAACGGGTGTTTTTGTCCCAAGTATGAGTTGCTGTTGACGATTTCGATATCTTATTTTTTAGCAGATTCTTGCAGCGCAGTCAGTTCGGCAATTTTCACGATGACTTTAACTGCCTTTTCCATGCTTTCAGCAGGAACATATTCGTATTTTCCGTGAAAATTATGTCCACCGGCAAATATATTGGGGCAAGGCAACCCTTTATAGGACAATTGAGAACCGTCAGTTCCTCCGCGAATAGGTTTAATAAGTGGTTTTATATCCAACTCTTTCATTGCTTTTTCTGCAATATCCACAATATGTTTTACAGGTAGTACCTTTTCTTTCATATTGTAATACTGATCTTTAATTTCAGTAACAACAATGTCCTCGCCAAATTGTTTGGCAAATTTCTTATTGATTTTTCGAGCAATTTTCTCGATTAGTTCTTTACGCTTTTCAAACTTTTTCTTGTTGTGATCGCGAATAATAAGTTCCAAAACGGTTTCTTCTATACTTCCAGTTAAATGATGCACATGGAAAAATCCTTCATACCCTTTTGTTTCCTCAGGAGTTTCTCCCGAAGGCAGTTCATTGATGAAATCATTGGCAATCAACATCGAATTGATCATTTTGCCTTTAGCATAACCTGGATGCACGCTTTTACCTTTGAAAATAATTTTGGCGCCAGCCGCATTGAAATTTTCATACTCCAATTCTCCTACTTGGCTTCCATCCATCGTATACGCATAGTCTGCTCCAAATTTCTCCACATCGAAATGGTGGGCACCACGGCCAATTTCTTCGTCTGGTGTAAAACCAACTCTGATTTTTCCATGTTTGATTTCAGGAGTATTTATTAGCAATTCCATTGCTGTAACAATCTCCGTGATTCCGGCTTTATCATCGGCTCCTAATAAGGTTGTCCCATCAGTGGTGATTAAAGTTTGGCCTTTATATTGCAATAAATCTTTAAAATAGTTAGGCGATAATATAATGTTTTTAGCCACATTTAATACAATGTCTTTTCCATCATAATCTGTGATAATTTGAGGTTTTACATTCGCACCACAAAAATCTGGTGAAGTGTCAAAGTGAGAAATAAATCCAATAGTTGGTACATCATAATCCACGTTACTAGGCAAGGTCGCCATGATATATGATTTGTCATCTATTGTTACATCTTGCATACCAATAGTTTTTAATTCTTCAACCAGTTTATTGGCTAAAACCCATTGTTTTTGTGTGCTTGGAGTAGTTTCTGAGTTCGCATCTGATTCCGTGTCTATAACTACATAGCTGATGAAACGATCTATAATATGTTGCATATTTCTTTGTTTTATGCAAATATAATCATTTTTTTAGGAGCATTTTAAAGTAAATCCACAACTAAATTTTGTTTATCTCAGTTTTTTAGAATTATTAAATCAAGATCTTAAGAAGTTCATTATTTTTAAAATTATTATTTTTTATCAAAAAAAAATATACCCAAAGGTGGTTCAAATTTAGTTTCTGGCTTTATTAAATTTATTTCAACTTTTCAAGATTTTTTTCCAGTTTGTTGATTTTGATTTGTTGCCTACTGATTAATATATTTTCCTTTTCACTTTAAGTATAACTTAGTATTCATTTTGATTTTTTATCTTCTAATTTTTCCTTAGTTAGAATTAAGTCTTTTTCAGTATCAGCTACATTATCTTTTATTGTTCGGGCTGATTTTTCGCTGGATATAATTTTACTTTGTTGTTTGTCGAAGTTGCTTTTTTCTTTTTCAAACTCTTTTTTTTCTTTTTTTTTTTCTTGGCTTCTTCTAGTGCTTTTTTCTCCGATTTGAGTTGACTATTTAAAGATTTTGCTTCTTTTTTAAGTTTAGGATTACCTATGCTTGGTGTTGCAGCAGCTTTTACAGTGTCATTTATAGTTGCTTCTGCAGAGACAGTAGTTTTTGTAGCGACTTTTATAGTGTCATTTTTTGCAGTTTGTGCAAAAAAAAATTGAACTATAAAAAAAAAGAAAATTGGTGTAATTATTTTTATTTTCATCGGACTAAATATTAAATTTAAAAAATGGAGTGTGTTTTTAATGCATTTCCACGATAATTTAAGTCATTTCCTTCATAATTGTGCCCTTATTAAAGAAATAGATGAAAAAGGTTCTCCTTTGACTTTTTCTTTTTTGGCGACAGCCAAATGAAATTTAATGATATCCACTTTTTTAGTAGTAAAAATGATTTGGTAAATTATTTTCCAAATATTTATTTATCGGTAAGATAATTCTATTTTTGCACAACACAACAATATATATATGTACAAATTACTCTTGCGTCCCATACTTTTTTTATTTGATCCTGAAGAAGTTCATTATTTCACTTTTTCATTGATTAGGTTTTTGTCTAAAATTCCGGGATTTTCTTCTCTTTTTAAATTGCTTTACGAAGTCAATGATCCCAGATTAGAAACCGAAGTCTTTGGATTGAAGTTTAAAAATCCGGTAGGACTTGCCGCCGGTTTTGATAAAGACGCCAAGTTGTTTAAAGAATTGTCCAATTTTGGTTTCGGTTTTATCGAAATAGGTACGCTTACGCCAAAAGGTCAGGAAGGAAATCCTAAAAAACGATTGTTTCGTTTGAAAGAGGATAGCGCCATCATCAACAGAATGGGGTTCAATAACGGCGGTGTACATGAAGCGGTGGAACGATTAAAAGAGAATAAAGATGTCCTGATTGGCGGAAATATCGGAAAAAACAAATTGACACCAAACGAAGAAGCGACTTCTGATTATGAAATATGTTTTGACGCTTTGTATGATTACGTCGATTATTTTGTGGTCAATGTAAGTTCACCAAACACGCCAAACCTGCGTGCTTTGCAAGATAAAGAGCCATTGACGCAACTTTTGCAAACGCTACAAAATAAGAATTTAGCTAGGCCAAAACAAAAGCCAATTTTATTAAAAATCGCTCCTGATTTAACAGATGAGCAATTGCTGGATATTATTGATATCGTAAAAGAAACTAAAATTGCGGGAGTTATTGCTACCAATACCACGATTTTGCGTGAAGGTTTACAATCTGAAAACAAAACTGAAATGGGCGGATTATCAGGGAAACCATTGGAAAAACGTTCAACAGAAGTAATTCGGTTTTTGTCTCAAAAAAGTAATAAAGCCTTTCCCATTATTGGAGTAGGAGGAATTCATTCTGCAGAAGATGCGATAGAAAAACTCGATGCCGGGGCAAGTTTAGTGCAATTGTATACCGGTTTTATTTATGAAGGACCAGCATTGGTGAAAGCTATAAACAAAAAGATTTTAGAAAGATTGTAGCTTTTAAACATTAGTGAAACTCATAAATGGTATCATTTTTTTGAAATTTATAATCAGAATTTAAAATTTATAATAGTTTTTCTATCTTTGGCTACCTATGGAACCAATAAAAATTATAGAATGTCCACGCGATGCCATGCAAGGTATCAAACCATTTATTCCTACGGAAAGAAAAGTAGCTTACATTCAATCATTATTGCGTGTAGGTTTTGACAGTATTGATTTTGGAAGTTTTGTTTCCCCCAAAGCAATTCCGCAAATGCAGGATACAGTCGAAGTTTTGGCACGACTTGATTTGTCTCAAACCCGAAGCAAACTTCTGGCTATTATTGCAAATATACAAGGCGCTACAATGGCAGCTGTTCATCCTGAAATACGTTATTTAGGTTTTCCATTTTCTATTTCTGAGAATTTCCAAATGCGGAATACCCACAAAACCATAGCCGAATCATTAATTACTCTACAGGAAATTCTTGAAATTGCCGATAAAAGCAATAAAGAAGTAGTGGCATATTTATCAATGGGTTTTGGAAATCCATACGGCGATCCTTGGAGCGTTGAAATAGTAGGTGAGTGGACTGAAAAATTAGCTTTAATGGGAGTGAAAATTTTATCACTTTCTGATACGGTTGGAAGTTCTACTCCTGATGTAATCTCATATTTGTTTTCGAATTTAATTCCAAAATATCCCAAAATAGAATTTGGTGCGCACCTTCACACGACACCTGATAAATGGTTTGAGAAAATTGATTCCGCTTACAAAGCGGGTTGTCGCCGTTTTGATGGTGCCATTCAAGGTTTTGGAGGCTGTCCAATGGCAACTGATAATTTAACGGGTAACATGCCTACGGAGAAATTATTGTCGTATTTTACAGCACAAAAAGAATCTACAAATATGAGTCCGATGAGTTTTGAAAGTGCTTATAATGATACGTCTACGTTATTTGGGGAGTTTCACTAGAAATAAATTAAAAAATTATTGTTGAACTCCTCACTTTTTAAATAATAAGTTTAGTATTGATGCGTTGAGTATAAGATTCACGAAAACTGCCTTTAACTTATAAATTCATGAAATTACCTGTTTCAAATAGCGTTTTTTGCCTATTCTTACTGCTGTTACTTTCTTTTTCATGCACGAGTGATTTAGACTACGATCAGGCAAATAATATAAAACTGGAGCCTATTTTTATAGCTAATTTGGCCTATTTTGATGTTCCTGCAAATGAATTTGTCACGAATGGAGTGGAACAATCAGTGATTTTTGACGTGCCAACTGTGGATATTTTCAATGATGGATTTTTTAGGAAAAGTTTAAAAAAAGTGGAATTTTTCTTCGAAATGGAAAATACCATAAATAGAACCTATGTTGTAAACTTGGTATTTTTGGACAGAACTAATCAAGTCGTTCATACTACCAATTTTACTTTTCCGGCTTACACGGGTGCAAAGAATAAAGTGACCAAGACTGAAATATTCGAAAATACCCAACTTGACTTATTAAAAAGAACGACAAAAATTGCTTTCACATTACGAATGTTGCCGGGTGCTCCATTGAATGAGAATAGTTCAGGTAGATTAATATTGCGTTCAAGTGTAACCGCTTATTTAGTAGTAGAATGAGAAAAATAATTTTGATTTTTGTTCTATTGCTGACAATAAATTGCTTTTCACAAAACAAACAAATTTTATATAATTTTACTTCGGTACCACAGTCTTTGTTGACTAACCCTGGTTCGGATTTCAAATACAATTGGTATTTTGGAGTTCCTTTATTGTCTGGAATTTCGGCAAATGTAGGTTCAAGCGGGTTTTCGGCCTATGATTTATTTGCGGATAATAGAGTCGATTTTAATGTGAAATTACGCAACGCAGTATTCTCCACAACCCGGAAAGACAGAGTAGCGATCAACGAACAAATAGAAATTTTTAATGGAGGTTTTAAAATTACGGGAGAACAAAGTGATTCCTATATTTCGTTTGGAATGTATCAGGAATTTGATCTGTTGAGTTATGTCCCTAAAGATATTGCCGTTTTAGCTTTAGACGGAAACAAAGACTATCTGGGTAAAGTTTTTAATTTAGGCGATTTGAGTGTCAAAGCAGAAATGCTATCCGTATTTCACCTCGGATTTCATAAAAATATCAACGAAAAGCTTATTTTAGGAGTACGCGGAAAAATTTACTCCAGTATTTACAATGTTAATTCTACGAATAACTCCGGTTACATCTACACTATTCCTTCAGATACAGGAATTTATGAGCAGATGATTTATTCGCAATTACAGCTCAATACATCTGGAATTGCTCAATATGATGATAAAGATTATAATCCAAATGTGGTCAAAGACATTACTAAAAGAGCTCTCTTAGGAGGTAATTTAGGTTTGGGATTTGATGCCGGTTTTACCTATTATCCAAAGAAAAACATACAACTTACCGCCAGTGTTATCGACGTAGGTTTCATTAAACACAGCAAAGAAGTTGAAAGCTTAACCTACAAAGGCACTTACAGATATGAAGGTGTAATTCCAAATTTCAGTTCCGGTAATTCAGCAGGAAACGGATACCAGGAATTCAATGATGCTATTCCTTTGGATACGTTGTATGCAGATTACACGACTTTTCGCTCGGCAAAGTTCAATACTTCGGTTCAGTATTCATTTGATGAAGAACGCTCTGAAGATTGCAATTGCCTCAATTATGATCCTGAAACTACTTATAAAAGTGCGGTTGGTGCACAGTTATTTGTGATGTCTACGCCACGAACGCCATTAGTCGCTTTTACCACATATTACCAAAGAAAAATATTCAAGGCATTGCAAATGAAAGCCACTTACACGCTAGATTCATATTCGTATAAGAACATAGGGTTGGGATTATCCAGTGCTTTTGGACCTATGAATTTCTATGTTCTTGCCGATAATCTTTTAGAATATAGAGATTTAACTAAAGCAAATAGTCTTTCTTTCCAACTCGGGCTGAATGTTGTTTTTAAGAATAGTAAAAAATAAATTGGTTTTAAAATTGGACTTTTCTTCGTTTAAATATTTTGTAAATTTCTATCCAAAGTACCGAAACAATACCTACTAAAATACTTAACCCTATTTGGAGTCCTGAAACTCTTTCGAATTCAAAAAAACTTGCAAATAAAGGTACAAACAATAATGAAGCTGTAATAAGAATGGTTACGCTAATGATAATCAGTACCAAATTGTTTTTGTATTTTAATGTTGTAAATATCGAGTAATAAAAGGAACGATTGATTAGCGTCAGAAAAATATTAGATGAAATTAACGTCAGAAAAACTACTGTTCTCGTTGCGCTTTCCGAACAATTTGTAGCCACACAATATTGGTAGACAAACAAGAGTCCCAATGTGATTACAAGTCCCTGAACGATACTGATGGTGATTTCTTTAAGTTTGAAAAAAGTATTGGTAAAAGGTCTGGGTTGTAATAGCATTAGGTTGCGTTCCATAGGTTCATTTTCATAAATTATGGAACAGGTTGGTCCCATGATAATCTCCAAAAAGATGACATGAACCGGGGAAAAAATATTGGGGTAAATCCAGCCCAATGCCAAAGGAATAAAGACAATCATAATGATTGGAATGTGGATGGAAATAATGTATTGTATGGCTTTTTTCAGATTATTATATATTTTTCTGCCCATGGCAATAGCGTCAATCATTTTAGCAAAATCATCGTCAATGAGAATTAGATTAGCAGCATCTTTGGCAATTTCGGTCCCCTTTTTTCCCATGGCAATTCCAATGTGGGCTGATTTTAACGCGGGTCCGTCATTGACTCCGTCGCCCGTCATAGCTACGATTTGATTGTTGTCTTTTAATGCTGCTATAATCTTAAGTTTGGCTTCCGGAAACATCCTCGTAAAAATAGACGTCTCCATTACTTTTTTTCGAAGTGTCGCATCGTCCATAGCCATTAAGTCGTCTCCATTTAGCGTTTTATCTGCATTTTTGAAACCAATTTGTTTGGCAATTGTTGCGGTTGTTTCAGCATTGTCGCCCGTTACTATCTTGACTTGAATACCGGCTTTGTAAAAGGCTTCGAATACTGCTTTTATATTTGCTTTTGGGGGATCATAAAACGCAACTAATCCTTTAAACGCAAAAGAAAAATCCTGTTGTTTTTTAGGATAATCAGTGCCTGAAAATTCAGCAAGACCTACACCCAATACCCGATATCCTTGCAAAGCCATTTTGGTCATCGCGGATAAAATTTGTTGTTTTTCGTTTTCGGATACTTTTGAAGTCGAAATCAATGCTTCTGGAGCCCCTTTGGCAGCAATAATTCTCGATCCATTTTGATTTTCAAAAACATGGGTCATCATTGGAGGTTTTCCATCCAATGGATATTCGTGAACCAATTTGAAATTAGGGCGTTCATCAGCTATTTCTAACTTCGCATACGCTTCGTGCAATGCAATTTCCATTGCGTCAAACGGTATTGGCTCGCTGGCCCACATGGCAAGACTCAGTAATTCGAGATCGTGCTCATTATTATTATTATTATTATTATTATTATTATTATTATTGGTTTCATCAGTGTTACTTCCTTTAGTACTATCATCAGACAACGTGTACCATTGCGCCAGACTCATTTTGTTCTCCGTGATTGTTCCCGTTTTGTCCGTACAAATTACGTTTGCGCTTCCTAAGGTTTCGACCGTTTTTGTCTGTTTTACGATAATTCCCATTTTCATTAATCGCCAAGAACCCAACGCCATGAACGTGGTAAAAGCCACCGGAATTTCCTCAGGAATGATGCTCATGGCCAAGGTCAGCGCTTTCAGCAGACTGTCTAAAACATTATTTGAATTGTAATAATTGATAACCCATACAAAAACAAAAATCACTAAACCAACAAGCGACATTTTTTTGACAAAATTCCCCATTTGGATTTGCAACGGTGTTTTTTCTTCAACAATTGTCTCCAGGCTTTTGCCTATTTTTCCCAATTTTGTTTCGTTTCCAATAGCGGTTACTTCGCAAATTGCCAAACCACCAGTTACAATAGTCCCAAGAAAAACAGTATTGTTTTCGGCAGTCTCATTTTTAAAAACTGCCATCGATTCCCCTGTAAGAATAGACTCATTTACGGAAAAATCATTGGATTGAAGAATGATACCATCGGCAGGAATAAAGGTGCCTTCTTCTGTTTGAATGAGGTCACCAACAACAATTTCCTCGCTTAAAATTTCAATAATTTCTCCATTGCGAATGACTTTACTTTTGGGTTGCGATAGTTTTTTTAACGCTTCAATTGCTGTTCTGCTTTTGGATTCTTGATAGAGTGAAATAGTAGAAACCAAAACAATTGCTACAATCATGAAAATTCCGTTTCCATAATCGCCGGTAATAAAATAAATACCAGTTGCAGTTAGCAATAATAGGAACATAGGTTCCAATACCATTTCGGATAGGGATTTTAAAAACTGATTTTTTTCCTGATTCACTATTGAATTCGGACCAAATTTCGTTCTCGAAAGCAAAACGGCCTCATTTGAAAGTCCTTTTAATTCTTGTTGAGTTTTTGTCATAGCAAAATAAATTAATTGGATTTTCTGGATTGGAAACTAAGGCGTATTTTGGAATAAAAGAATTGACTTCATACTGCAATTTAATTAATTATTGTAAAATTATAGCGATTTTTTGCTTAAGATTATCTATATTTGCACGCAATTAAACTCCAACTACAATTGCAATGATCGCACACAACTCTAAGATTATCGGTGAAGGATTAACTTACGATGATGTTCTATTAGTTCCCAATTACTCAAATGTGCTTCCTCGCGAAGTGAGTATTCAGTCCAAATTTTCAAGAAATATAACGCTAAATGTTCCTATTGTATCCGCTGCTATGGATACCGTTACCGAAAGTGCTATGGCAATTGCTATGGCTCAAGAAGGAGGAATAGGCGTTTTGCATAAAAATATGACTATCGAGCAACAAGCTGCGAAAGTTAGAAAAGTAAAACGTGCAGAATCCGGAATGATTATCGATCCGGTTACTTTGCCATTAACTTCGACAGTTGCCGATGCCAAAAATGCAATGAAAGAATATGGTATTGGCGGTATTCCAATTGTGGATGAAAATAAAATTCTAAAAGGAATTGTTACCAACCGTGATTTGCGTTTCGAAAAAAATAGTGCCAGACCTATCGTTGAGGTCATGACTACTGAAAACTTAGTTACCGTTGCGGAAGGAACTTCTCTGGAACAAGCAGAAGTAGTTTTGCAAGGGCATAAAATAGAAAAATTACCTGTTGTAAACGAGAAATATGAGTTGGTTGGATTAATTACCTTTAGAGATATCACTAAATTAACCCAAAAACCGATTGCCAACAAAGATGTTTACGGTCGTTTGCGAGTTGCTGCGGCGATTGGTGTAACAGGTGACGCGGTTCAAAGAGCCGAGGCATTGGTGAACGCTGGTGTTGATGCAATTATTATTGATACTGCTCACGGTCATACGCAAGGTGTTGTCAATGTATTGAAAGAAGTAAAAAGTAAATTCCCTCAAATTGATGTTATTGTAGGAAATATTGCGACTCCTGAAGCAGCTAAATTTTTAGTTGAAAATGGAGCTGATGGTGTGAAAGTAGGTATAGGTCCAGGTTCTATTTGCACTACTCGTATTGTTGCCGGTGTTGGTTTTCCTCAGTTTTCTGCTGTCCTTGAAGTGGCTGCTGCTATCAAAGGAAGTGGAGTTCCCGTAATTGCTGATGGTGGAATTCGCTATACGGGTGATATTCCTAAAGCGATCGCTGCAGGTGCTGATTGTGTGATGTTAGGTTCATTATTAGCCGGAACTATGGAATCTCCGGGTGAAACTATTATTTTTGAAGGAAGAAAATTCAAGTCTTACCGTGGAATGGGTTCTGTTGAAGCGATGCAGGAAGGTTCAAAAGACCGTTATTTTCAAGATGTTGAAGATGATGTAAAAAAACTGGTTCCGGAAGGAATTGTCGGACGTGTTCCTTACAAAGGAGAATTGAACGAAAGCATGCAACAATTCATCGGTGGTCTTCGTGCCGGAATGGGATATTGTGGTTCAAAAGATGTTCCAACTTTACAGGAAACAGGACGTTTTGTTCGCATAACTGCCAGCGGAATTAACGAAAGTCATCCGCATAACGTTACGATTACGAAAGAAGCTCCAAATTATTCAAGATAATATTTAGTTTTTTAAAACAATAAAAAAAGGCATTTTTAATTCCGCTAACGGTTTTAAATATGCCTTTTCTCTTTATTTAAAACTTTTAATCTGCAGATTCAGATAAGTTTTTCTTCAGATGCTCGCTGTCCCAACTGTGATTAGTTGCAGCCACTTGGGAATAAATATCGCTCTTTAGCAGTTGTTCCTGCAGTTCGATTTCTTCTTTTACGGTTATCATGTAGGCCATTTTATCATGACGTTTTTCAGCTAATTTTCGGGTGGTAATTTCATCATATTTTATAAATTGCTGTCCTTGTCTGGTCGCGGTATATTTTCGATGGCCCAATTCTACTAACGCATCAACCCCCATATTTACCGCGCTATATAACGTTTCTCGATAAATATTTTCGACTTTATGATCAATTAATTCATAAGCATCATTCCGGTTTCGGGCACGGGTTAAGATTTTTAAATGTGGAAAATGTTTTTTTAAGGTTTCAATCACTTTTAAATTTACCGAAGGATTATCGATGGCAGCAATAAATAACTTTGCGTTCTCACAACCGGCGGCTTTCAATAATTCTAATCGTGTAGCATCTCCATAATACACTTTGAATCCCAATTTTCGCAGAACATCAATTCGATCGGAATCATAATCCAGAATAGTTGATTTTACCTTATTCGCTTTTAATAAACGCCCAACTGTACTTCCAAAATGACCAAAACCAGCAATAATTACGGGATTGTCTTCGTCAATAAAATCGTTATCTTTCTTAATTTCATTTGCTTTTTCTTTAGATCTTGAATTGGGATAAATTAATCGCTCATTTATTAATAACAAAAAAGGAGTTGCAACCATACTCATCGCAATGACAGCCATGATTTGGTTCGCCAAAACATTTGGAATAATATACAGTTGCATGCAAAAACTCATAATCACAAAACCAAATTCTCCTGCCTGACTTAAGCCAAAAGCGAATAACAAATTTTGATCGGTATTTTTTTTATGAAACCTACTGATTACAAATAAAACAACAAATTTTACAAAGGTCAGGATGGCTCCAAAAGCAAAAATGAAAAGTGGATTTTCGATAATTAATTTGAAGTTTATTGAAGCGCCAACCCCAAGAAAAAACAGGCCTAACAGCAATCCTTTGAAAGGTGCGATATCGCCTTCTAATTCATGACGAAACTCAGAGTTTGCCAATACGACTCCCGCCATAAAAGCGCCAAGAGCAGGACTTAAACCTACTAATTGCATCGAATAAGAAACACCAACAACCAGTAACAATGCTGAAGCAGTAAACAATTCCTGCAATCGGGTTTTTGCAATGATGTGTAATAGGGGAACAAATAGAAAACGTCCTGCAAAATAAATTGTCGAAATACTTCCTAGTACAATTAACGTTTGTAACCAACTAGAAAAACCATTAATCAGGGATTGTGGTGCATCATTTGCTGCCTCAAGATTTACTGTTGATAGAAGCGGCAGAAAAGCTAAAATTGGGATAACCGCAATATCCTGAAAAAGTAAAACTGCAAATGAGGAACGTCCCACAGAGGTATTTGACAATCCCTTTTCTTTTAAGGTTTGCAATACAATAGCTGTGGAAGATAATGCCAGTGCCAGTGAAATGGCCAACGTGGTTTCCCATTTCCAGTCCATAAAGAAAAAACATCCCACAAATAGAAGTAGAGTAGTCCCTATTAATTGTGCAGAACCCATCCCGAGAATGAATTTTCGCATTTTCCAAAACTTGCTGGGCTCCAATTCTAATCCAATTAGAAAAAGCATCATCACTACACCAAATTCAGCAAAATGCATAATATCTTGGCCTTCCTTACCAATAAAACCAAGTACGTAAGGACCAATTACAATTCCCGCTAGTAAATAGCCTAAAATTGAACTTAGCCCTAATTTTTTAGCAATAGGAACGCAGATTACAGCTGCTGACAAATAAATAATTGCTTGTAATAAAAAATTGGTATCCATCTTATATTTTTATTGTAGCAAACCATTCATTCAAATAATGGTACTGCAAAATTTCGTCGTTATCCAAATTATTATTTTCTAAATAATCTAGAAAATAACCGTAAATGATCCCATTTTTTTCATAATCTTCATTAGTCATATTGTGGGTTCCATGCACTACAAATGGGGGCAAGTAAATCATATTACACACTTTTGCAGTTTGGTTAAAGGGTTCTAACAAATCAAGAACAGTATAGCGGTCAATTCCGGTTTCACTGTAGTTTTCTTTATTTCCACCGGTTGTAATCACCTGAAAAATAATCTTATCCTGCAATGCATTCCCTTTTTTTCCATACGCCCAATTGTGTTCTAAGACCATATCAATCCATTGTTTCATCAAAGGCGGGCAACTGTACCAATAAAAAGGATGATGCCAAATAATAATGTCATGTTGACTTAACAATACTTGTTCCTTTTTTACATCAATATCAAAATCAGGATATTCCTCATATAAATCATGAAAAGTAATGTTTTCCGATTTTGGAATATTTTTCACCAAAGCTTTATTCGCATGTGATTTTTCGAATAGCGGATGGGAAAATAGGATTAAGATTTTATTTTTCGACATGAAATTTATTTTTGCTTTTTAATTCAAGAGATTTAATTAGGCTATATCGTTGATTTACAGTAGTTTTTACTGTTTTTAAAACGTGTTGAAAGATATAAAATATTGCTCAATTTTTGAAGATATAAAAAGATTCAAAAAGCTTTTTTTGTTTTCAAAATGTCCGGTCCTGAAATAACGATACACAAAAAGTATCCTAATGGAAAAACATGAAGAAACACGCTATGTGAAGCGAACTCAAAAAGATTACTCGATGTCTTTTAAATTACAAATTGTTAA
>NZ_JAFCUP010000018.1:0-32609 GCF_049896585.1 Flavobacterium sp. DSR2-3-3 | reverse complement strand
ACTTGTACTCAAATCGTAACGGTGGTAGACAATATAAATCCAACTATAACCTGTGCAGCGCCGGTAACGGTGCCTGTGGACGTGGCTTCCTGTACTGCGGCTAAAGCCAATGTAACTCTCGGAAATCCAACTACTGCTGATAACTGTGAGGTAAAATCTGTAACCAACGATGCGCCTACCGTTTTCCCTATCGGAAACACAACCGTAACTTGGACTGTAACAGACCATGCAGGGAATACCGCTACTTGTACTCAAATTGTAACGGTGGTAGACAATATCAATCCAACTATAACCTGTGCAGCGCCGGTAACGGTGCCTGTGGACGTGGCTTCCTGTACTGCGGCTAAAGCCAATGTAACTCTTGGAACTCCAACTTCTACTGATAATTGTGGGGTGAAATCTGTAACCAACGATGCGCCTACCGTTTTCCCTATCGGAAACACAACCGTAACTTGGACTGTAACAGACAATGCAGGAAACACTGCTACTTGTACTCAAATTGTAACGGTGGTAGACAATATCAATCCAACTATAACCTGTGCAGCGCCGGTAACGGTGCCTGTGGACGTGGCTTCCTGTACTGCGGCTAAAGCCAATGTAACTCTTGGAAATCCAACTACTACTGATAATTGTGAGGTGAAATCTGTAACCAACGATGCGCCTACCGTTTTCCCTATCGGAAACACAACCGTAACTTGGACTCTAACAGACCATGCAGGGAATACCGCTACTTGTACTCAAATTGTAACGGTGGTCGGAGAAATTATAGCTAATGATGACACAGGAATACAAATAAATGGAGTAGCAGGTGGAATATCAGTAAGTAATGTTTTAATAAATGATTTACTAAATTGTAAAGAAGCTAAAACAGAGGATCTAATAACAACTTTTGTTTCTTCTTCGAATGCTGGAATCACGCTTTCTGGTACTAATGTTCTTGTTGCTCCGGGTACGCCTGCCGGTACCTATACATTAGTATATCAAATCTGTGAAATACTTAATCCAACCAATTGTGATACTGCTACGGTTACTGTTACAGTTTCAGCTGCTGCTATTGTCGCTAATGATGATACCGGAACTGCTATAAATGGCTCAAACGGCGGAACGGCTTTTACTAATGTCCTAGTTAATGATACCCTAAACGGAATTCCTGTTTTGGCTTCGCAAGTGAATACAACTTTTGTTTCTTCTTCGAATGCTGGAATCACGCTTTCTGGTACTAATGTTCTTGTTGCTCCGGGTACGCCTGCTGGTACCTATACATTAGTATATCAAATCTGTGAAATACTTAATCCAACCAATTGTGATACTGCTACGGTTACTGTTACAGTTTCAGCTCCTGCTATTGTCGCTAATGATGATACCGGAACTGCTATAAATGGCTCAAACGGCGGAACGGCTTTCACAAATGTCTTGATTAATGATACCCTAAACGGACTTCCTGTTTTGGCTTCGCAAGTGAACACAACTTTTGTTTCTTCTTCGAATGCTGGAATCACGCTTTCTGGTACTAATGTTCTTGTTGCTCCGGGTACGCCTGCCGGTAACTATACATTAGTATATCAAATCTGTGAAATACGCAATCCAACCAATTGTGATACTGCTACGGTCAGTGTTACCGTTTCAGCGCCTGCTATTGTTGCTAATGATGATACGGGAACTGCTGTAAATGGTTCAAACGGCGGAACGGCTTTCACTAATGTCTTGATTAATGATACCCTAAACGGAATTCCTGTTTTGGCTTCGCAAGTGAATACAACTTTTGTTTCTTCTTCGAATGCTGGAATCACGCTTTCTGGTACTAATGTTATTGTTGCTCCGGGTACGCCTGCTGGAAACTATACGTTGGTATACCAAATCTGTGAAATACGCAATCCAACCAATTGTGATACTGCTACAGTTACTATTACAGTTTCAGCTCCTGCTATTGTCGCTAATGATGATACCGGAACTGCTGTAAATGGTTCAAACGGCGGAACGGCTTTCACTAATGTCTTGATTAATGATACCCTAAACGGAATTCCTGTTTTGGCTTCGCAAGTGAATACAACTTTTGTTTCTTCTTCAAATGCTGGAATCACGCTTTCTGGTACTAATGTTATTGTTGCTCCGGGTACGCCTGCTGGAAATTATACATTAGTATACCAAATCTGTGAAATACGCAATCCAACCAATTGTGATACTGCTACGGTTAGTGTTACCGTTTCTGCTCCTGCTATTGTCGCTAATGATGATGTTTTTTCAATCGAAAATTGTACATCGTCTGGATTGTTAGGAAATGTATTAGTAAACGATTTAAGTAATGGAAACCTCGTAGTAGCTTCAGCGGTAAATATCACTTTGGTTTCTGAACAAAATCCAAACATTCAATTGGATAACCTTGGAGATATCAAAACATTAAACGGAACAATTCCCGGAACTTACGTTTTAATATACCAAATATGTGAAAAATTAAACCCTAAAAACTGTGGTACCGCTACAATAACAATAATTATTAAAGATAGTACTGGACCCGTCTTTACATCATTGCCAGTGCCATCAACGATAAATTGTAGTGCTACTCCAAATTTTGCTCAAGCAACAGCAACCGATACATGTAGTTCTGTGACGTTAAAATTCATTGACACAACTGTTCAAGGAAGTTGTGTTGGTTCTTACACTGTAACAAGAACTTGGACAGCTACAGATTCAGCAGGAAATTCGACTACTGCCTCTCAAATCATCAGAGTACAAGATACTAATGGTCCAACAACTGCAACAGAGTTTGCTGCTACTGTCAATGTGAATTGCGATGCTATCCCTTTAAAACCAGAACTTATTTTTGCAGATAATTGTTCAACAGCTTCTCCGGCAATATATACCGAGACAATCACTAATAGTTCTCAGAACTCTTATTCAATTGTAAGAAAATGGTCTGTTTCAGATTCTTGTGGAAACATTTCTATATTTACTCAAACGGTTAATGTATCTGTGGCAAATAGCGAAATATCCATTGCAAGCTCTGCATGTAGTGGAGACTCTTCAACAATCAATATCTTTAATTTATTACCTGCCGGAACACCAACAAACGGAACTTGGGTAGATGTTGATAACACACGAGCATTACAAGGAAACATCCTATACCCTTTTGGATTAAGTTTGGGCAACAAAGTTTTTGAATATCGAATCAACAACGATAATTGTCCAAGAAAAATAGTACTGACTATAAATATTAACGATGATTGTATTGTTTTAGGATGTGGTGACATAAAGGTACACAATGCTTTTTCACCAAATGGAGATGGTATAAACGAAGTGTTCGTTATCGATAATATTGATGATACTGCTTGTTATCCGGAAAACACTGTTGAAATATATAACCGTTGGGGTGTATTAGTTTTTGAAACTAAAAATTACAATAATCAAACTAATAATTTTGAAGGTATCTCTCGTGGAAGATCAACTGTTAATCAGTCTTCTGGTTTACCGACAGGAACCTATTTTTACATCTTAAATTACAGTACTATTGATGCGAATGGTAAAGTAGAAATGAAAAAATTAGACGGGTATTTATACCTTACTAAATAATTTTGAATTAATGTAAATCCTGAGGACAGTTAAAAGTCTTCAGGTAAAAAAATGAATTAGCCCTATTCTTTAATATAAATAGTGTTGAAATTTTTCGAAACAGATCTTTTGAATCTAAAAAAAGAAGTAGTTCAATCACAACAAAAAAATCTACTATGAGAACAAAAATATTTTTAATATTGTTAATGTTTACATCATTTACTGGTTTTGCACAACAAGATGCACAATATACTCAGTACATGTACAATACCATTAACATCAATCCCGCTTATGCAGGATCTAGAGGAGCAATGAGTATTTTCGCCATGCATCGTACACAATGGGTAGGGTTGGACGGTGCCCCTGTTACAAATGTTGCCTCAATCAACACCCCGCTAAATGATACTAATCTTGGTTTAGGAGTTTCTTTTATTAGTGATAAAATTGGACCCACAAATGAAAGTACAATTTCTGCTGATTTCTCCTACACCATTCCTATATCGGAAGATTATAAACTATCATTTGGTTTAAAGGCAACTGCAAATTTATTCAATTTAGATATTTCAAAATTAAATCCTGTTGATTCCTATCCACTTGATCCCACGATGCAAAATATCGAGAATAAATTTTCGCCTAATATTGGAGCAGGTTTATATCTTCATTCTGATAAAGCATACGTTGGTATTTCCATTCCAAATTTTATTGAATCAGACCGTTATGATGATAATGAAATTGCAATCTTTAGAGAAAAAATACATTATTATTTAATAGGCGGTTATGTTTTCGATATCAATAGTTCATTAAAATTTAAACCTGCATTACTAACTAAAATGGTTTTAGGGGCGCCACTACAAGTTGATGTTTCTGGTAACTTTATGTTTAATGAAAAATTTGTAGTGGGAGTTGCTTACAGATGGAGTGCAGCGCTCAGTGCCATGGTTGGTTTTCAAGTTTCTGATGGAATGTACATAGGGTATGGATATGACAGGGAGACAACCCGATTAAGAAATTATAATTCTGGTTCTCATGAAATATTCTTGCGCTATGAAATATTTAAAAATAATGGTAAAATTACAACTCCAAGATTCTTCTAAAACAATTAATATGAAAAATAATATACTCTTTTGTATAACATTAATTATTGCGTTTTCATTTAATGTATACCCGCAAAAAGAAAAGGTAAAAATTGCAGACAAAAAATACGACAACTATGCCTACATTGACGCTATAAAAACCTACGAAAAAGTAGCCGAAAAAGGATATAAATCGGCAGATATGTTTAAAAAATTAGGCAATTCCTATTACTTCAATGCTGAGTTAGAACAAGCGGCCAAGTGGTATGGTGAATTATTTGCTGTATATACTACCGACTTGGAACCTGAATATTATTTCCGTTATGCGCAATCGTTAAGATCCATTGGTCAAAATGATAAAGCTAACGAACTATTGGAATTGTTTAATCAAAAATCGGGAAACGATAGCCGCGGACGTCTTTTCATGAAAAATGTGAATTATCTTGACGCTATAAAAGCCAACTCTGGAAGATATAAAATTGAGGATGCCGGAATAAACTCTATTTATTCCGATTATGGGACGGCATTCTTTTCAAATGAAATCGTGTTCGCATCAGCAAGGGACACGGGAAGTTTAGGACAAAGAAAACACAAATGGACAAATCAATATTTCACTAATTTATATGCCGCCAATTTAGGGGAAAATATGATCCCTGAAAAACCACAAAAGTTTGACAAAAAAATAAATTCTAAATTTCATGAGTCTACCCCTGCTTTTACAAAAGACGGGAAAACAATGTACTTTACCCGAAACAATTATCTCGATGGCAAAAAAGGAAAAGATGCTAATAAAATTACTTTAATAAAAATATATAAAGCCATTTTAGAAAATGATTCTTGGTCAAATATAACTGAACTTCCTTTTAATAGCGATAATTACAGTGTTGCACATCCTGCGTTAAGTCCCGATGGTAAAACATTATATTTTGCATCTGACATGCCGGGAACAGTTGGTCTATCCGATTTATATAAAGTACAAATAAACGATAATGGAACCTTCGGTATTCCGGTGAATTTAGGAAATACAATCAACACTGAAGGAAGAGAAACTTTTCCATTTGTAAATGATGAAAACGAAATTTACTTTGCATCAGACGGACATCCCGGCTTAGGAGGTTTAGATGTTTTTGTTTCGACTATTAATCCCAATGGAACTTTTGAAGAGGTACAAAATGTAGGTGCTGATATTAATTCTCCAAAAGATGATTTCGCTTATTTAATAGATACAAAATCAAGAAGAGGTTTTTTCACCTCAAACAGGGATGGTGGTCTGGGATACGATGATATTTATAAATTTTTAGAGCAAAAAAAAATCACATGTCAACAATTATTATATGGTGAGATTACTGATCTTGCTACAGCAGAATTACTTCCTGATGCTAAAGTAACTTTATTTGACAATCAATTTAATATCCTTAACACAACTATTTCTGATGATAAGGGTAATTATTCTTTTACTGTTGAATGCGGCAAAACATATTATGTAAGAGCTCAAAAACCTGAATATACAACTAAGGAACAGATGATTGTAATAGCGAATGAAAATGGAAAAACATACTTGCCAATAGCATTAGAAAACGCGAAATGCAAAGTAACAATTGGTGATGATTTAGGTAAATGTTTTAATATAAAAATGATTTATTTTGATTTAGATAAATCAAACATCCGACAAGAAGCAGCGTTTGATTTAGAAAAAATATTAGATGTTTTAAACCAAAATCCAACAATGAAACTTGATATTCGTTCCCATACGGATAGCAGGCAAACATTTAAATATAATGAAGCATTATCTGATAGAAGAGCTGTATCTACTATTAATTGGTTAATCAAAAATGGCGTAAATGCAAACCGATTGACTGGAAAAGGATATGGTGAAACACAACTGGTAAATAAATGTGCTGATGATGTAAAATGTACTGAGGACGAACACCAATTGAACCGAAGAAGTGAATTTATTATTACTGCTTTGTAAAAAACGATCATGGTTAAACCTAGTAGGCTGCCTGATAAAGGCAGCCTACTTTTTTACTTATTTCATAAATTAGGATTTGATTTAAGTTGACGGTCATGTTAATCAAGTAATGCAAAATCTAAAGCTTTAAAAGGATTAACAACTGTATAGGAGCATGTTTGATCAATCTTTGACTTAAATAACAATATTAAAAAAGTCCAATGAAAAAGAATTCATTGGACTTAAAAAAAAATACAAATACAATTTTTTAAATATTTGAAATACGGTTAAATATGTGAGATATTTTAAAATATAAAAGACTGTCTTTTGGGGATAAGACAGCCTTTTAATTATAAAAAACTCAACTTATATTTTTGCAAAAATATTTGTGTAATACTTTTTACCAGTTGCGGGATTCTCCTTAATAGCGATTCCAAAATGTGTAAAATTACCTTCAATATTTTCTTTGTGACCAGGACTGGCTAACCATGCGTTTAAAACGGCTTCCGGCGTGTTGTAATTGTAAGCTATATTTTCACTCACAGACGTAGCACCCAAGGTTTGCATTATATTCTCTGAACGGGCTGAAAAACCATTGTGGTTTACAACATTATTAGCAATCATATAATTACTATGTTCTTCAGATTTGTACGACATGTGATTAATATTTTGCAAAGGATTTAAACCTTTACTAACTCTGTGTGAATTGATCAATTCCATTGTCTTCAATTCAATAGAGTTGTAAGAGTAATTAGCTACTTTTTGGAGACTTACAGTAGTAGCTTCAACTTCGGAATCTTCTGAAGAACAGGAACTCATAGTACATATTACAGTAGCGAGCAATAATGCACGAAGTAATTTTAACTTCATAATTTTAGCAGGTTAGGTTTAAAGTAGATTGTGGGGCAAACAACTTTAATATATAATACTATGTTTTTTTTTCTTACTCAAACATAAGCATTTTACCGTTTAAATACCAAAAAAAATCGATGAACTACATTATAAAAATAATTAAATATATATATTTCTTACACTATGGAGCCAAACGGTCAATTTTCCAAGAATAATCTTGTTGACTTGTATAACGAATTCTGTCATGTAATCGATTGGGTCTCCCTTGCCAAAACTCTACTTCTAAAGGAGTTACTAAAAATCCGCCCCAGTGTTTGGGTCTCGGAATTACGACACTCTCAAAATCTTTTTCTAACTGCTTCAGGTTTTCCTCTAAATATTCTCTGGACGGAACTACTTCACTTTGAGTAGATACAATTGCTCCCAATTTACTTCCGTTTGGTCTGGATTCAAAATAACTGTCAGAATTTATTTCCGATGTCCTTTTTGCTATTCCTTTTATGATAACCTGACGCTCCATGGTATGCCAAAAAAAAGACAGGCAAACGTTAGGATTTTCAGCAATAGCCTTACCCTTTTCTGAATTATAATTGGTATAAAAAATAAAACCTTCTTCATTAAACTTTTTCAATAAGACAACTCGGGACTTCGGAAAGCCATCTAATCCAATTGTTGCCACTGTCATCGCATTTACTTCGCTGTCGCCACCAAGATCTTCTACTTCATGAAACCAGCGATTAAACAAGTTAATTGGATCCTCCGGAATATTGGATTCTAACAATTCACTCTTCTCGTATGATTTTCTGTAATTACTTAAGTCATTCATAATTTTGTTTTTTAAAAATGTTAGATCATTTGATGATTCAATTAAAATAAAAAATCCTATTGGCAATTTTTACAATCTAAATTAATTTCTGTATTTAAAACTCGAAGCTTTTTCCATCATCGCCTAAGAGCACTTCAGGAAAAATAGTTTCGGCTTCTTCTTTAAACAATTGAATACTTTCATATCGAGTAGAATAATGTCCTAAAATTAATTGTTTGGCATTTGCTTTCAAAGCAATGGTTGCTGCTTCCTTTGCTGTAGAATGTAATGTTTTTTTGGCCAGATTTTCCTCAGATTGTAGGAAAGTAGATTCATGGTACAGTACATCTATATTTGCTATAATTGGAATTATTGATTCATTATAAACCGTATCCGAACAAAAAGCGTAATTCTTTGCCGGAATAGGATCAAATGTTAAGTTGTCGTTTGCTATAATTCTTCCGTCTTCTAACGTGATGTCTTTTCCGTTTTTTATTTTTTGGTAATAACAGCTTTCTATTTCATAATTTTGAACGGCATCCAAATTTAGTTTTCGATCACCTATTTTTTCTTGGAACAAAAAACCGTTGGTGTACACGCGATGTTTCAATGGAATGGTTTTCACCAAAACCTTGTCGTCTTCAAAAATAATCTCGCTTTCAAGAGATTCCAATTCATGAAAAAATAAACCGTAATTGGTCCAGGAATTAGACAATCGCAATTGCAGCTTGATAATTTCTTTGATGCCCTTTGGACCATAAATATGCAAATCCGTAGTTCGGTTCAGCAAAGTAAATGTTGATACTAAACCCACTAATCCAAAAAAGTGGTCCCCATGCAAATGGGAAATAAAAATATGGTTTATTTTAGAAAATCGGATTTTATTCTTCCGCAATTGTACTTGCGTTCCTTCCCCGCAATCAATCAGAAAAAGTCTGTTTTTTATTTCCAAAATCTGAGAAGTAGGATTGGTAAACGTTCGGGGTGTTGCGGCATAGCAACCAAGGATTGTTAGTTTCAAGTTTTTGCTTATTCGGTTATTTCTTATTTTTCTTAAATCAATTAAACGGTTAAACATAACCGAATAAACCAATTTAAAAACCTAAATCTCTTTCAATCTCTTCCATTTCTATAATGTCATGCGCTTCTAATAGTGAAGGTACAACTGTTAATTTAGAAGGTACAGCATTGTAGTCAAAATCTGGAGTGACGATAACAAATGACTTTTTAGCTTTTTTATGTTGTTTTGATAACGGCATAAATAACTTAATATCATTCGTTGACAAATCGTTATGCAGCAAAAGATCAATTATTATGTTATGTTTTTCGAATGTTTTATATTGGTGGGTAACCTTCATTAAAAAAGAAGTAAAATCGCCCTGCGTATCTCTAATTGATATTGTATGTCCTTTTTGATCTACTTTCATTATATTAAATTTCAGAGACTGCTTAAAGGCAGCGTAGTTTATACGTAGCTAATTTACAAAGTTTTATGTTGATTTATTGAATTTTTGAAGCCAAAAGATAAATAACTGCCATTCTGATTGCCACACCATTTTCTACTTGGTTTAAAATCACGGATTGATTGGAATCTGCTACTTCACTTGTAATTTCGACACCGCGATTAATAGGTCCGGGATGCATGATTATAATTTCTTTATTAAGAGAATCCAAAAGCGGTTTATCAACTCCATATTGCTGCGCATATTCTCTTGTAGACGGGAAATAATTGACATCCATACGCTCATTTTGGACGCGCAACATATTAGCAACATCACACCATTCTAATGCTTTTCGTAAATTAGGTTCCACGGTAACGCCTAGTGATTCAATATATCTTGGAATAAGTGTTTTAGGACCGCATACTTTGACCTCAGCGCCTTGCATTTGCAAAGCATAAATATTGGACAAGGCGACCCTGGAATGCAAAACATCTCCTACAATAACGACTTTTTTTCCGGCTACTTCACCTAGTTTTTCCCGAATGGAATAACTGTCTAATAAAGCTTGTGTAGGATGTTCATGTGCGCCATCTCCAGCATTTACGATACTGGCTTTTACGTTTTTGGACAAAAAATAAGCAGCGCCGGGATTGGAATGTCGCATCACAACCATATCTACTTTCATCGAAAGGATATTATTTACGGTATCTATTAATGTTTCTCCTTTTTTGACAGATGATTGCGCTGCCGAAAAGCTAATCACATCTGCTGATAAACGTTTTTGTGCTAATTCAAAAGAGAGTTTTGTTCTGGTACTGTTTTCGAAGAAAATATTGGCGATAGTGATATCTCGTAACGAAGGCACTTTCTTAATGGGTCGATTGATGACTTCTTTAAAATGATCGGCAGTTTCAAAAATCAGGTCAATATCATTCTTGTTGATGTATTTTATGCCTAATAAATGATTTACGCTTAATTCTTTCATTTTTATTTACGATTATAGTTTTTAATAGTTAGCGTTTGTTTTCAATCTAACTTGTAATTAAATACACCCCATCTTCACCTTCATTTTCTTTCCAGCTCACTTTTACTTTTTCATTATTTATCGCATCAACCTGTCTACCTCTGTAATCCGGTTGAATGGGTAAATTGCGACTGAAACGTCTGTCTATCAAAACCAAAAGTTCAATTTCCGATGGTCGGCCAAAAGATTGAATAGCAGTCAATGCAGATCGAATGCTTCGTCCAGTAAACAAAACATCATCTATGAAAATGACTTTTTTATTTTCGACGATAAAATTAATTTTGGTTTTATTGGCTTCTAATGGCTTTTCGGTTCTTCTAAAATCATCCCTAAAAAAAGTGATGTCCAGATAACCCAACTGAATTTCAGGAGTTTGGTATTCTTTTTCTAAAATTTTTTTTAAACGCTCCGCCAAAAAAACACCTCTTGGTTGAATTCCAACTAATATTGTATCTGAAAAATCTAAGTGTTTTTCGATTAATTGACAGGCCAAACGATGTAATATGATAGTAACTTCTTTTGCAGTAAGTAATACTTTTTGACTCATAGTAATTTTATGGTTTGGTTGGACAAATATACAAATTCCAATTTATGATTTTATAATTAAAAAGAGAGAAAATGCTAATTCAAATAATTCTATAAAAACAGTATATTTACATTACTTAATTTTACAACAATCAATAAAAATTATGTAATAGAGACCTGGAGTGATACCCTAATTTTACTTTTTAAAATTTAACATAAAAAACATAAAATCATGCAAAAAAGAATCACTAAATTATTGATGCTTTTTATAGTATTAATATCATTTTCAAGTTGTTCAATAATAGAGGGGATATTCAAAGCTGGAGTAGGTGTTGGTATATTTATAGTTGTTGTCGTTATCGCTATTATCATTTTTATCATCACTAAAATTTTCGGTAAGAAATAATGATCGTTTAATTAAACTCGAAAATCAAAAACTTCTTTTAGTAAAAATATCCCGCAATTGCGGGATATTTTTTAACTCCAATATAAATTACTATTTATACAATATACATTTTAGCTCTCAATTCCTGAACTTTTTCATCATCAAGGTAATCATCAAAAGTCATGTAACGGTCAATCGCTCCATTAGGTGTTAATTCAATTACTCTATTTGCAACTGTTTGAGAAAACTCATGATCATGAGTGGTAAAAATTACAGAGCCCTTAAAATTTTTCAAGGAATTATTAAAAGCCGTAATCGACTCTAGGTCCAAATGATTGGTAGGTTCGTCAAGCATTAAAACATTCGCTCTTTCCATCATCATTCGAGACAACATGCAACGCACTTTTTCTCCTCCGGATAATACTCTACAGGTTTTCAACGCCTCTTCACCTGAGAAAATCATTTTCCCAAGGAAACTACGAATATTTACCTCATCACGTTCTTCTTCCGTTTTTACCCATTGACGCAACCAGTCTACAAGCGTGTAATCGCTCTCAAAAAATGAATGGTTTTCTACTGGCAAATACGCTTGGTTTGTTGTAACTCCCCAGTCATAAGTTCCGGAATCCGCTTTTTTATTTCCGTTCAAAATTTCATAGAAAGCTGTCGTAGCACGTGAATCTTTGGAGAAAAGAACGATTTTATCACCTTTGGCCATATTCAAATCTACGCCTTTAAACAAAACATCTCCTTCAATAGAAGCGCTTAAATTCTGCACATTCAAAATTTGATCTCCTGCTTCACGCTCTTGGTCAAAAATAATAGCCGGATAACGACGACTTGATGGTTTTATCTCGGAAATATTCAATTTACTAATCATTTTTTTACGCGAAGTAGCTTGTTTTGATTTGGCTACATTCGCACTAAAACGACGAATAAATTCTTCTAATTCCTGCTTCTTTTCTTCTGCTTTTTTGTTTTGTTGCGCGCGTTGTTTTGCTGCTAATTGACTTGATTCATACCAGAATGTATAGTTTCCGGAATAATGATTTATTTTACTGAAATCGATATCAGAAATATGCGTACAAACGGAATCCAAAAAGTGTCTGTCGTGAGAAACGACAATTACGGTATTTTCATAGTTAGCTAAGAAATTCTCTAACCAAGCAATCGTTTCAAAATCCAGATCATTGGTAGGTTCATCCATAATAAGTAAATCCGGATTTCCAAAAAGCGCTTGTGCCAAAAGGACACGAACTTTAATTTTTCCCTCAAGATCTCCCATTAAAGTATAATGATATTCCTCTGAAATTCCAAGATTTGATAACATCGATGCCGCGTCGGAATCAGCATTCCATCCATTCATTTCTTCAAATTGCACTTGTAACTCGCCTATCCTGTCCGCATTTGAATCATTGTAATCTAAATACAAAGCATCCATTTCTTTTTTGATCGCGTAAAGGGTTTTGTTTCCCATCATAACGGTCTCCAATACTGTGCTTTCGTCAAACATATTGTGGTTTTGGTTTAAAACCGACATACGTTTTCCTGGTTCCAAATGAATATGTCCCGAAGTGGGATCCATTTCACCGGCAATTATTTTAAGAAAAGTAGATTTTCCAGCACCATTGGCTCCGATAACTCCGTAGATATTACCGTGAGTGAAGGTAGTATTTACTTCGTCAAACAAAATTCGTTTGCCAAACTGAACTGATAAATTATTTACTGTTAACATGAATATTTATTTTATAAAATTTTTGCAAAAATACAAAAAAAATACTGATTTACTGAATTCCCAAAAAATCGATTTTTAACGGTTTTAATTTGTTTATTAGGATAATAGTTTAAAAAAAATCCTGACACAGTTGTCAGGATTTCAAAATTCTTACTTCGTAAAAACAATATTACATTTTCTTGTTTACAACAACTTTTTCAAACTGCCGTAAACTGCTAATTCTACATCAGCAAGACTTCTGGTATTGCATTTTTCTAATAAATCTTCCAATACCGTTTGACGTACTTTCTGTTTTTTATCTATTAAAAGCAACAACTGTTCCGATACATCACTCAAACTTTTAGACAAAGGCAATAGCGGTTGCACAAGCGGTGCATTTGCACCTAAAGCAATTAAATCGGAATTTAAGACAATCCATTTCTTAAAAAAGTTAGTTAAAATCCCTTTATTCTCCTTGCTCTTATCCGATAAATAGGCATTGACTGCAACATTAAAATCTATTGCTTCCGAAGCATCGGTATTACAAGCATCCGCAAACAGTGTCAACGGAGAATGCATGCGGTATTTCTTTCCGCCACCATTGCGTTTGTAATTTTTCAGTGGTTCACAAAGATTCGAAAAATCATTCAATGCACGCGTATCTTGATTGTTGCTGATGTTTCTTAAAATCACTTCTTTGTTTCTAATGTGCGTAATTCCGAGTTCTTCTAATCTAAAAGAAATTGTTTTCAACCTTATACGTAAGCTTTTCATATCCGTAACGGATTCATCAGACCATAATCGCTCGGCTATCGCGGCGGTTCGTGGCCAAATTCTGGAATCTATATTTAATGGCGTTACGAGTTCGCTCCACATCGCGGCTTCTCCTCCTAAAACCTTTGCTTTTTCCTCTGGACTAAGAATAATCTTTTTGGGTAAGGGATCATTCAAATAATGACTTTCTAAACTAAGCATCAAATCAATATAATACCCATTGGACAAAACAGTATTGTAACCGCTCTTTGCGGCTTTGATCAATGCTCCAGCGGCTTCTTGACCTTCATTAGTTCCTCGCCAAGCATGAATTATAGCATCTTTTGACATGTTTTCAGTCATTATTTCTTCCCAACCCATTAATTTTTTGTTGTATTTTTTCAAGATTGGAATCAACTTCATATTAAAATAAGTTTGCAAATCATGGTTGTTGACAAAATTATTATCTTTCTTAAATTGCTGAATAGCAGGATTTGCATTCCATTCTTTTCCATTATTTTCGTCACCGCCAATATGAAAATAACTACCCGGAAATAACGGACACACTTCGTCAAAAATCGAACTTAAAACTTCGTATGTTTTTGGATTTGTAGGGTCTAAAGTCGCATTGAAAATTCCTGAATTTCTTTGCACTTCATACGTAATTTCCCCCTCGCCTACTTTACTTCCTATTTCCGGATAAGCAGTCAGCAACGCCGATGCGTGTCCCGGAACATCTATTTCAGGAATAACCAGAATCCCCCTTTCATCAGCATATTTTACAATACTTTTAATTTCTTCCTGAGTGTAAAAATTTCCATCTGAAGCTAATTCTGTCAATTTAGGATGATTTTTCAATTCAATTCTCCAACCTTGATCATCGGCTAAATGCCAATGAAAAACATTCATTTTCATCGAAGCCATAGCGTCCAGATTTCTTTTGATAACATCTACCGGTTGAAAATGTCGGGCCGCATCAATCATCAAGCCTCTCCAGGTAAAACGTGGCGAATCCGAGATTTCAACAACCGGAAAGTAATATGATGTACTATTATTTTGAAGCAATTGTAACAACGTCTCCAAACCATGCAAAGCCCCTAAATCGCTTGTGGCATTAATGGTTATTTGATTAGAAGAAATTTTCAATTCGTAACTTTCATCTTCATTTATTTCTATTTTTCCGTTGCGAACACAATTTATTTGCAATTCCGCTTCCGGACTTTCGTTAACTTTTGTCAAAAAACTTTGCTCCAGAAACAATCCCGTTCTGCCATCCAATCGTCGCAGGAAATTGGTTGCGCCTATAAAAATTCTGGGATTAGGATTCCCGGTAATATTCACTTTAAAATTTTTGCTTAAAGCAAAAGTGCCAGCGGCCAACTTTATATTTTGTGGCCAAGGCACTAGGTTTAATTGCTCGGTGGCGATTTGAGCATTCGAAACAAAAGTTACAAATAATAGGATTAAAAAGTATTTCATAGTTTACAGGTCTTCAATATATTCTTAATAGTCAAAACGTTTAAAAGCTTCGATGGCTTCATACTCTGCCAATCCTAAATCATCATACAATTTTGCAGTATGTTTATTGCGGTCTTCGGCACGCACCCAAAATTCTCTGGAATCATTACCTTGAAACATCACGCGGTCTTTTTGCGATTGATGGTACAAAATAGCGTGTCGTTTTAACATTACTTCCTCCGGACTTAACGGAACGGCCATGTCTATTTCATGTATTCCCCACTCATGCCATGCGCCGCGGTATAACCATAGCCAACAATCATTCATAAACGGTTGTGGTTTTAAATCGGCCATTGCCGCAAAAATAGCGTTAAGGCAAACTTCATGCGTTCCGTGCGGATCCGCAAGATCACCGGCCGCAAAAACCTGATGCGGTTTTATTTTTTCTATAATCGCTTTTATAATAGCGATATCTTCCGCATGGATTGGGTTTTTCTTTATTAGCCCCGTCTCATAAAAAGGCATATCCAGAAAATGGATATTCGATTCATTCAATCCAATGTACCGCACTGCTGCGTACGATTCTCTGCGTCTGATAAGTCCTTTTAGCTTTCTAACTTCTGGGGAATCCATTTGATTTTCTGATTTATTATTCAAAAAATTAATAACCGATTGAAAATCAATTTTTGTCGCTTCAGTGTCAACAAAATCATTACAAACTTCCGCAAATTTCAGAGCTTCTTCATCTGTAACAGCGATATTACCTGAGGTTTGATACACGACATGAATATCATGTCCTTGTCGTATCAATTTAGAAAAAGTTCCTCCCATCGAAATCACATCATCATCCGGATGCGGACTAAAAAGGATAATTCGCTTCTTTGCGGGATTTGCTCTTTCAGGTCTATTGGTATCATCCGTATTGGGCTTTCCTCCCGGCCATCCCGTTATGGTGTGTTGCAATACATTGAACATATTAATATTCAAATCGTATGCAGAACCTTCTAAAGCCAGCAAATCAGACATGCCGTTATTGTTATAATCCCTGTCGGTCAATTTTAGTATGGAGCGATTTGTTTTTAAACACAGCCAAACAATTGCTTTACATTTTAGTTCCAATGTCCAATTGCAATCTTGAACGAGCCATGGTGTTTTGAACCGCGTTAGTTCCGAAGCTGCCGATTGATCTAAAACAAAAGTGGTATTGTCATGATTTTGCAAGAAGGTTGCCGGAATATCAGGACTGCTATCGCCCTGAATAGTTCTCTTTATTATGTCAGCTTTATTTTGGCCCCAAGCCATCAAAACAATTCTTTTGGATTTAAGAATTGTTGAAACACCCATGGTAAGTGCTCTTTTTGGTACACTTTCGATTCCATTAAAATCAGAAGAAGCATCGACTCTTGTAATGTAATCCAAAGTAATTATTCGGGTTCCGGAATTGATGTGAGAACCCGGTTCATTAAAACCTACGTGACCTGTACGACCAATTCCCAGCAATTGAAAATCAAGGCCACCAGCAATTTTTATTTTATTTTCATAATCGATACAATATTGTTTGAGCGCATCAGCTTGCACTGTTCCATCAGGAATATTTATATTTTCCGGTTTAATATCAATGTGATTGAACAAATGCTCGTGCATGAAGTGATGATAACTATGGTGGTTCTCTTTCTTCATGGGATAATACTCATCCAAATTAAAAGCGACTACATTGCTAAAACTAAGGCCGTCTTCTTGATGCATTCGAACCAATTCTTCATATACCTTAATCGGAGAAGAACCAGTTGCCAAACCAAGAATACAAGCTTTGTTTTCGGTTTGTTTGGATTTAATCAATTGAGCAATTTCGTGAGCAACTATTAAAGATGCTTCCGAAGCGTTTTTGAAAATTTTATTATGAATTTTTTCAAATCGTGTTTCCTCAAATTTTCCGGCACTTTCATAACTGATATCCGTTTTTCTTTCTAGATCACTTTTCATATTGCGTTTTTTATACTGATTTATAAAGATAGGTTTTTTTAAAAGAGCAGAGAAAAATCAACACCCTACAATTAAATAATTACTTTTGGATCCCAAAATTTATTGAATCACGGAAATCATAGCCCATTTTTACCAATTTAGAAAATATCAAACCGCATTTCTTATTTCTACTTGTTTTAGAAATAGCAAAATGTTTGAAAAAAAAGCAGGCAAATTCAACAAAAAATGGTTATTCAATAATTATAACAATATTTAGTCTAAATTATTTTTTTTTAATTTACTTAACAAATATATTTACGGTCTTACAGTTATAAAAGTATTTTACAATCATCACTAACCAATTTATACTTATGAATTCAGAACAAACAAAGTCTAACAATTCCGCGCTTTACACGCTCATAACCGTATTTTTCTTTTGGGGTTTTATTGGAGCATCAAACGGGATTTTCATTCCATTTTGCAAAGCTAAATTTGGCTTAGATCAATTTCAAAGTCAACTTATCGATTTTGCTTTTTATGGTGCTTATTACATCGGTGCTTTATTGCTTTTTATTTTTAGCAGCATAGCCAAAAAAGATATCCTAAACGGTTGGGGATTCAAAAAAGGAATTATTTACGGATTATTGATAAGTACTTTTGGGGCTCTGCTTATGATTTTAGCGGTAACACAAGGAAGTTATTTGTTTATTCTTGGTGCATTATTCATTGTAGCACTTGGTTTTTCATTACAACAAACATCGGCACAGCCGTTTGCCGCTTCACTGGGTGAACCACATTCAGCATCAAGCAGGCTGAATCTTGCCGGAGGAATTAATTCATTGGGCACCACAATAGGACCGATAGTGGTTTCTATCGCCTTATTTGGCGTTATTGCTGGTGTAAATATTGAAGAATATGCTAAAAAACCAGATTCATTGGATTCAATGAGAATCCTGTATGTATTTGTTGGAGGGCTGTTTTTATTGGCAGCGGCTTTATTCCATTTTTCTAAAAAGTTACCGGCTGGAAAAAGTGATTCTACTTTTGAAACCGCGAATAAAGCAATGAAAACCCTAATTGCCATCACTGTAATTTTGGTCGCTATTTTTGCCTATATCTTTTCCCGTTACGAGGAACCTGAATTTATCACTCGTTTTATTGAGAATAAAGAAAAGGATTACTTAGGATTAGCCTTAACAGTTTCCACACTTGTAGTGGTTGTTATTGGATTATTCTTTGCAAATACCACGGCTCAAAAAAATCCTGAAGGATGGGGAGCCATGAAATACCCACAATTAGTTTTGGGAATGTTAGCCCTTTTCGCTTACGTAGGTGTCGAAGTAACTATAGGAAGTAACCTTGGTGAATTATTGGTCACCGCTGATTTTGGTTCTATTTCTGGACCTGCTTTAGCGCCTTACATGTCTATGTACTGGGGAAGTTTGATGATCGGACGTTGGGCGGGAGCCATTACAGTTTTCAACCCATCATCACAACTAAAGAAAATTTTACTTATTGTAGTTCCTTATGTAGCTTTTGGAGTGGTATTAGCTGCTAATGCTATTTCCGGACAAGATGTAACGCCTTTATATGCTTATGCATTTGTAATTTTATTTCAAATCGCTGGTTTCTTTTTAGGAAAAGACCAACCGTCTAGAACCTTAATGATTTTTGGTTTAATGGGAATGACAGCCATGCTTATTGGTTTATTCACTACTGGAACAATAGCTATTTTTGCTTTTATGAGCGGTGGATTATTCTTAAGTATTATGTGGCCTTCTATATTCTCATTGGCAATCGCCGGATTAGGAAAATACACGTCTCAAGGTTCTGCCTTCTTGGTAATGATGATTCTGGGTGGTGGAATTATCCCACCGTTACAAGGAAAACTAGCGGATATCATCGGAATTCATGCTTCTTACTTTATTCCAGTTTTATGTTTTGCATTCATAGCATTCTACGGATGGAAAGTAATTGGAATTCTAGAAAAACAAGGAATCGGAAAAGAAATAGAAGTTGGTGGAGCACACTAATTTCAACATAAACTAATCAAAACCAAACTAACAAAAAAACTCCCATTTTGCTAAGCATAATGGGAGTTTTTATTTATACCGAAATCAACAATCGGTGATCTCAATCTTAAATCTATTTATTTCCTTTCTCAAAATCGGCCACAAATTGCGCCAATCCGATATCAGTCAATGGGTGTTTCAACAAACCATATATTGCGGAAAGTGGTCCGGTGATCACATCAGCACCAATTTTCGCACAGTTTACAATGTGCATCGTGTGACGCACTGAAGCAGCAAGAATCTGAGTTTCGTAACCGTAGTTATCATAAATTAATCTTATTTCTTCAATCAAAGCCAAACCGTCTGTAGAAATATCATCTAAACGACCAATAAACGGAGAAACATAAGTAGCTCCCGCTTTAGCAGCCAATAAAGCCTGACCAGCCGAGAATACTAAAGTTACATTTGTTTTTATACCTTTCTCCGAAAAGTATTTAGCAGCCATCACTCCCTCTTTAGTCATCGGCAATTTTACCACGATTTGCTCGTGTAAATCCGCCAACTCTTCACCTTCTTTTATCATTCCGTCGTAATCCAAAGCATTTACTTCGGCACTAACATCACCATCAACAAGATTACAAATGTCAACATAATGTTTCAAAATGTTGTTTTTTCCTGTGATTCCTTCTTTTGCCATTAATGTTGGATTAGTTGTAACACCATCCAAAACGCCCAACGCCTGTGCTTCCTTAATCTGAGCTAAATTAGCCGTGTCAATAAAAAATTTCATATTATCTAATTTAATTGTGTGTTTCTAATTCTTTGGGCGTGACCCAAGGGTCGGGCTTTCCGCTTCAATCTTTTATTTTTAAAGAAAAAATAAAAGGATTTTCACTGCAATCCCTCACGCTCACAAATTTCGTGCAAAATTACAACTTATAATGGTTCATCAGCATTTTTTCATATACTTTATCAGGAAGTATTCGTTTCAAAACAATCGAAAACTTTTGCATAAAAACGCCCACTTTATAATGAATTTTAGGTTCCGGAGTTTGGATTATTTGATACACCGCTTCGGCCATTTTATTCGGATTACTGCCACTGTCCACATGTTCATCCATTGTTTTCAATGTATTTCCGTACGGAGTTTCGTAAGCCGATCCTTTTAGAACCGGAGCATGAAAACGTCCCGACGCAATATTTGTCGCAAAATCACCCGGAGCCACATTGGTAATACGAACACCAAAAGACTTCACTTCCATACGCATCGCTTCTGTTATGAGTTCTAATGCGCCTTTTGAAGCGGAATAAACACTTCGATACGGCAAACCCATATAGCCCGCAATGGAAGTCACATTGATAATTAATCCTGATTTTTGCACTCGCATTTGTGGCAACACTGCTCTCATCACTTCAATTGGGCCAAAAAGATTAGTCTCAAAATTATTCTTTATTTCATGCATCGGAATTTCTTCCAATGGTCCCGTAATCCCAACTCCAGCATTATTAATAACAACATCAAGTTTTCCGGAAGTCGCAATCACTTTGGCAACAGCCGCATGAATCGAATCCGCATCCCGAACATCCAAAGCCACTAAAGGAAAAACCGAATTTAAAATTCGTTCCGGATTTCTGCTGGTTCCATACACAACAAAACCTTTATGATGCAAAAATTCGCCAATAGATTTTCCTATTCCCGAAGAACCTCCTGTAATTAAAACTACTTTTTTCATGATTGTTGATGTTTGCGGTACGAAAGGTCCAAAAATAAAAAAATCCTCCCGAAGGAAGACTACTTTTGTAATAAATAAAAAAAATGGCAAGCGACCTACATCGCACCGCTCAACCACGTACCCTTGCTATGTTCCCATCCTGGGGGAGTCTGCAGGAGCTGGTCGTGTAGGACTTGCCGGTGCAAATATACAATCTTTTTATATTTTTACAAGAGCTTTAATCATTAAAAATAACGTTGTATATTGGGGTATCCAAAATTAAAACTATGAAAAATTATAACTTCCTATCTATCATTTTATTAGGAATCACTTTAGCAAGTTGCAACGAAACAAAAAAAGGTGCTAATACTTTATTCTCCTTTGATAATTCCAAATTTAAAGAACAATATAAACCACAGGAAGCTCTTTCTTTGGAAATTCTGAATTCTAATAGCAAAACTATAGATAGCGTTGTCTATTATGTAAATGACAAAAAAATTGGTTCAAAAAAAGGAGTTGACAAATTAACTTTTGAATTGAAAGAGCAAAAATTGGGCTATCAAAACCTAAAAGCTTTAGTTTTTTATGAAGGGCAAAACGCAGAAGCTACTACAAGAGTAGAATTAGTTTCTAATATTCAGCCAAAATTATTAAATTACACCATCGTAAATACGTATCCGCACGATATTCAAGCGTACACGCAAGGATTAGAATTTTACAGAGATACACTGTATGAAGGAACAGGGAACGGTTCAGGTCCATCAGGAAACAGAGGAATCTCCAGCTTAAGAAAAACAAATTATAAAACGGGAGAAGTTTATAAGAAAGTCGAACTAGCTGACAAATATTTTGGTGAAGGAATTACGATTTTAAACAACAAAGTATACCAACTGACTTGGCAAAATAATGAAGGGTACGTTTACAACGCAGATACTTTCAAAAAAGAAAAAACGTTTAGCTATTTCAAGCCTATTGAAGGTTGGGGATTGACTAATGACGGAAAATATTTATACCAATCCGATGGAACCGAAAAAATTTGGATTATTGACCCGACCACATTTAAAGAAGTAGGTTACTTAAACGTATATTCTTTTGAAACAAAAATAAAAGCAGTCAATGAGCTCGAATGGATTGACGGGAAAATTTATGGAAATGTGTACCAAAAAGATGCTATCGCTGTCATCAATCCGAAAAATGGAGCTGTAGAAGGAATAATCAATCTTGCTGATTTGACTACTAAAATTGTAAAATTAGAGGATACTGACGTTTTAAACGGAATTGCCTACAACCCAAAAACAAAAACCATTTTTGTCACCGGGAAAAATTGGGACAAAATGTTTGAAATCAAAGTTTCTGAATAATTATCAGGTAACATGACTACACTAATCATCAATATTAAAGAGTTGCTTCAGGTCCGGGATTCTTCAATTTTGAAAGTATCAGGTGCTGAAATGGCGGTTCTACCAACAATCAAAAACGCCTATTTGATACTTAAAAATGGAGTTGTTTCTGATTTTGGTTCTATGGAGGATTTGCCCAACGTAAATCCAGAAAAGTGCATTGACGCAGACGGAAAAATGGTTTTACCGTCTTGGTGTGACAGTCATACTCATATTGTTTATGCCGGCAATCGGGAACAGGAATTTGTAGATCGAATCACTGGTTTTACTTATGAAGAAATCGCCAATCGTGGCGGTGGAATTCTAAATTCAGCTAAAAAACTGAACGAAACTTCTGAAGAAGAAATTTACCAACAATCCAAAGTGCGACTAGAGGAAGTCATGCGTTTGGGAACTGGAGCAGTTGAAATCAAATCGGGATACGGATTAACCGTTGACGGTGAATTGAAAATGCTTCGAGTGATTCAGCGATTAGCTCAAAATTATCCAATCACCATAAAAGCAACTTTTCTGGGTGCTCACGCTTTCCCATCGGAATACGCAAAAAACCATCAAGGTTATATCGATTTAATCATCAACAAAATGCTTCCTGAAATTGCTGAAAATAAACTGGCGGATTTTATAGACGTATTTTGTGAAACGGGTTATTTTACTGTTGAAGAAACCCGAGAAATTATGGAAGCCGGAATTAAATTTGGCTTAAAGCCAAAGATTCATGTCAATCAGTTCAACTCCATTGGCGGAATTCAAGCTGGAGTAAAATACAATGCGCTTTCCGTAGATCATCTTGAAATTATGAAGCCGAAAGATATTGAAGCGTTGAAAAATACTGAAACAATGCCTGTTGCATTACCTTCTTGTTCTTATTTTTTGAGTATTCCTTACACTCCAGCACGAGAAATGATCACGGCTGGACTTCCAATTGCGCTCGCAAGCGATTATAATCCTGGTTCTACTCCATCCGGAAACATGAATTTTGTAGTGGCAACTGCATGTATCAAAATGAAAATGACTCCCGAAGAAGCCATAAATGCTGCCACGATAAATGGAGCTTACGCCATGGGAATTTCTGAAACCCACGGAAGTATCACCTTAGGTAAAAAAGCAAATCTAATTATTACGAAACCCATTGATTCTTATTATCAATTACCTTATGCTTTTGGCAGTAATCTGATTGATACCGTAATCATAAAAGGAGAAATTATTTTATAAAAAAATAGGATAAAAGCCTATTCTCTGTGCACATCTCAAAAGAACATACCGCCTTGAATAATTGTGTAAAATTGTTGACGAACAATCCAAAAGTTGTTACGCCGGGTTTTCTTTCAAATAGTTGAAATTTACGCCCAAGCAACCTAGAAATTTGGTATTTACACCATTTTAAGTAAACATTTAAAATGGATTTTCAATTTTGGGTTTCACCTTCTGACTGTTTTATTTGTAATTCTAAGCCTTCTATTTCTTTTGCTGAAAAGCAAATCATTAGTTTTATTTCTTTTTTCGTTGCGTAGCCTATTTGCATGATAAATAACTCGATGCTAATCTCTAAAATCATTAAACATCATTTGTGTACTGCTTTGCCTTGAAATATTCACTTTTTTGTAAACGAAGTAGTTTTTTTATGATTGTGAGAATTTCTTCTAAAATCTGACAGCACTTTTCTATTTAATACAATATAGCAGACTGTAATCTTCCGCTTTTTTAGCGAGGAGTCATTTCTGGTAAATTTTAATTTCCAATCTTTCCTTCTTTCTTCGGCCGTAATAGCATATATTTAATACTACCTAAACGATTCTTGTTTGTAGATTGATTGTCAACTTATGACTATTTTTTCAAAACGAAACCTTATTTTGACAGTTTGCTGACGCATGTCATTCTTCGAAATATGATTCTTAAAAAACTTTCCTATTGTCCTATTGACTATTAATAGATACGCAAAAATCTTATCAACAAATCGAAAATCTGAAATCTAAATCTAAAATTATATTTTACCTTTGAGCTTTCAATAAAAACAAAGATTATGGTATATAAATTTAGAGTGATTCTAGACGCGGAAGAAGATGTTTTTAGAGACATCACAATACTTGAAGACGATACTTTAGAAGATTTACACAATGCTATTTTCAATTCCTTTGGTTTTGACGGAATGGAAGTGGCGTCTTTTTATACTTGTGATGAAACTTGGAACCAAGAAGAGGAAATTTCACTTTTTGATGCCGGAGATGTTCCAGGCGAGCAAAAAATCATGAGCGATTATCAATTATCAGATATTTTAGATAAGGAAAACACTAAAATCTTATACGTTTATGATTTCATCAATATGTGGACTTTCCTTGTAGAACTTGCTGCTATTGAAGATCAGGTGATTGGAAATTTATATCCTGAAACTATTTTTTCTCACGGAGAAATGCCGGACGAAGCGATGGAAAAAAACTTTGAAGCGGATAATGCCGATGATTACCACAGTGGTTTTGAAGATGATTTAGACCAAGATGATTTGGATATGTTTGAAGGCGATGACAGTTTTGAGGACTACGGATTTGAGGAGAATTGGAATTAAAAAACGAGACGATAAAGAATCAAAAGTCACGATAAAAGATCTTTTTTCTATCTTTCATCTTGGTTCTTTTATCTTAAAAAATATAAAACATGATCAACTTATATAATACGCACATCGAGAACTTATCCATACACAGAGTGGGTAATAAAAGTAGAAATGAAGCTATTTTTCTATCGGAACAACCTTTTAGTTTGAACGATGAGATTGTGCCTTTGATGAAAGAATTTTTCTTTAAACCTTTTAGAGAAAAAGAAGAAAATTATTTTCAATTTGCTCATGAAATTGATTTGGATTACAACGACATGTTCAAGTTTGCAACAGAAGTTTTTGATAATCCGGGTGCTATTCATGACGTTTCTAAAAAAATCACGACGCACTTATTTGAGCAGTCCAATCACCCGCATATCAAGAATGGTGAAGTTTATGTTACTTATTTGACAAACGTCAGTATTGATAATAATGTAGTGGACGCGATTGGAATTTTCAAAAGTGAAATTCAAGCTGACTTTTTGCAGTTTGAAGAAAAAGCAACGCACTTGGAAATGATTTTGCAGCAAGGTGTTAGTCTGACTAAGCTGGACAAAGGTTGTATCATCTTTAATTATAAAAAAGAGGAAGGATATAAGATCCTGACTGTTGACAGCAACCGCTACGATGCCAGATATTGGCTGGAACATTTCTTATCAGTAGATGCTTTTGAAGATGAAAACTTCATTACAAAGAAATATTTGAAATTTTGTCAGAATTTCGCTAAAGATGTCGTTTTTCCTGCAGAAGACAAGAAAGAGGAAGTGATGTTCATGAACCGTTCGGTAAACTATTTTGCCAAAAATGATCAATTTGAAGAAACTAATTTCCTAAATGAAGTTTTAGACAACCCAGACTTAATTCCTGAGTTCAAAAATTACAAAATTGACAAAGGCGAAAAATACAGCATTGAAGATGTAACTTCTTTTCCTATTGCAAATGCAGCAGTTTCTGATGCCAGAAAATCAATCAAAAACGTCATAAATTTAGACACACACATCCAAATTAAAATGGATTTCATCAATCCTGAAAGCGCTGAAAAATATGTGGAAAAAGGTTGGGATGAGGAAAAACAAATGTACTATTACTTAGTTTATTTTAATAAAGAGGAAAAAAGTTAAATATCAGTGTTCAGGCGCAGGTTATACATCTATAAATATTTTAATCTCCAATTACGAAAGTAGCTGGAGATTTTTTTTGAATTACAGTTATCGTGTAGTCCCATTTACTCATCAACAAAGATGTAATCTACTGTTTATGAAATATTTATATCATAAAGATATTGTATTGTTTCAAAGGAAGACAAGTAGTGTCTTTTGAGATTAAAATTATAATAACTATGCAAGAAAGAAAGTTTATCTTTGAACAATTTTTCAAAAAAGTTTTTGGCCTGTTCTACTAAATTTATGGACCTATTTTATACAACTAAATTATGAAATTATTTTCGGATAATTGTTTTATTACTTTCAATAAAGCAGGTTTAATAGTACTCTTGTCGGGATTAATGTTGCAGTCATGCGCCACTCATCATGCACAATTTGGACAAAACATCAAAAAACCAACTGCTCTAAAAGCAACAGACAGTTCGCAAATTGCACACACCTTTTATTTAATTGGCGATGCTGGAAATACCAATGAAAAAACGGCACAGCAGATGCTTGGTTCTTTGGGAGACCGATTAAAAAAGGCTTCAAAAAATGCTACTCTTTTATTCCTGGGTGATAATATTTATCCGAAAGGATTGCCCAATACTGAACTTACGAACGAACGAATTATTGCCGAAAGTAAACTGACAAACCAACTGAAATTGTCTAAAAATTTCAAAGGGCAAACTATTTTCATTCCTGGAAATCATGACTGGTACAGCGGAATTGAAGGATTGGGACGTCAGGCTAAATTTGTATCCGAATACCTCAACGATAAAAAGTCGTTCCTTCCCAGAAAAAGTTGTGGTATTGATGATTTAGAAATAAATAAAAATGTAGTGCTAATCACCATTGACAGCCAATGGTTTCTGGAAGATTGGGATGACAGTCCCACTATTAACGATGATTGCACCATCAAAACTCGTGCAGCTTTTTTTGTCGAGCTGGAAAATCTTTTGATTAAAAACCAAGAAAAAATAGTCGTTTTAGCACTGCATCATCCATTAATGAGCAATGGCTCTCACGGAGGACAATTTTCAGTGGAGAAACAACTTTTCCCTTTAGAACAAAAAATTCCACTTCCAGTTTTAGGTTCGTTAGCTAATTTTTTCCGAAAAACAACTGGAGCAAGTCCTCAAGATATTCAAAATAAACAATACACCATTTTTATTAAAAGAGTAAAAACCATATTGCAAAATCAAGATAATGTTATTGTTGTTTCAGGTCATGACCACAATTTACAATACATTGAAAAAGATAATATCAAACAAATTATCAGTGGTGCTGGTTCTAAATCAGAGGCTGCAAAAGCAATTTACCCTAATGATTTTTCTTATGGCCGCAATGGATATGCCACATTAGCTGTTTATGAAAATGGTTCTGCAAAAGTTTCTTTTTACGGCAAGGAAAATGACAAAGAAAAACTGATTTATGAGCAATTGGTATTGGATCAAAAAGACGATTACATAACCAAAGTATTCCCAACCACATTTCCTAAAACGACCACTGCCAGCATTTATACAACGAAACAAACCCAAAAATCGGTATTTTATAAATTCTTTTTTGGAAATCATTTTCGAAAATATTACAGCCTCCCGATAGCGGCAAAAACAACTACCATAGATACCCTTTTTGGAGGACTGCAACCCAAACGTTCTGGAGGCGGTAATCAGTCAAATTCATTACAACTTATTGACAAAAAAGGGAAGGAATATGTGATGCATGCCATGAAAAAAAGCACTACGCGTTTCCTGCAAACAGTAGCTTTCAAAAATCAGTTTATCCAAGACGAATTTGAAGATACCTACGCTGAAGATCTTTTATCTGATTTTTACACCACTGCACACCCTTACACTCCGTTTGCTGTTGGGAATTTAGCAGCAAAAATTGGCGTAGCGCATACTAACCCAGCACTGTATTATATTCCAAAACATAGAGCACTAAAAAATTTTAATGCAAATTTTGGAGATGAATTGTACCTTGTTGAAGAACGACCAACGGACAGCCAAATTAGCGTGAAAAGTTTTGGAAATCCAATTGCCATTATCAGCACGGAAGACGTTATCAAAAATCTTCACAAAGACGAAAAATATTCGGTTGATGAAAGTGCCTATATCAAAGCTCGACTGTTCGACATGCTTGTAGGAGATTGGGACAGACATGAAGATCAATGGAGCTGGGGCGAATATAAGGTAGGTGAAAAAGTAATTTACAAACCTATTCCGCAAGACCGAGATCAGGCGTTTCCGAAGTATGACGGTGCGTTGCTGTTTGTTTTAATGAAAAAGGCACAATTGCGTCACATGCAACCTTTTAAAGAAAAAATGTCAAATGTCAAATTGATGAACCGGGAACCTTATCCCCTAGATCTCGCTTTTATAAAAATTGCCGATGAAAACGAGTGGATTAAACAAGCAAAATATATTCAGGAAAACTTATCGGATGCAGCTATTGATGGTGCGTTTACTAATTTGCCAAAAGAAGTTCAGGACGAGACAATCAGTGATATCAAACGCAAACTGAAACTAAGACGAAATGAATTGCATCGTTCTGCCGCAACGTATTATTCCGTGTTGCAACACACTGTTTTGCTTGTTGGAACGGATAAAAAAGACAAATTTGTCATTCAAAACAACGAAAAAAATAAGCTTAAAATTCAAGTGTATCGTATAAAAAGCAGTGGTGAAGAATTGCAATACATTAAGAATTTCACCGCGAAAAAAACAAAAAAAATATGGATTTACGGCCTGGATGATGATGATATTTTTGAAGTAATAGGAGCTACAAAATCAGGAATTAAAGTGCGATTAATTGGAGGTCAAAATGAAGATTCGTATGTTGTTGAAAATGGCAGAAAAATAAAAATCCATGATTTTAAATCAAAAAACAACACGTACACATTAGATTCTAAAACCAAACTTTTATTATCTGATGATTATGAAACGAATTTGTACGATTATAAAAAACCAAAATACAATTCCTTTTCAGCGCTGCCTAATATTGGTTTTAATCCTGATGACGGTATCAAATTAGGAATTGTCAGTGGTTATGTTGTTAATGACTTTAAACAAAATCCTTACACCCAAAAACACAGTTTGAAAGCCAATTATTTTTTTGCCACAAAAGGGTATGAACTTATTTACACTGGTAATTTTCCTAAATTATTTGGCAAATGGGATTTAGATTTTGAAAGCCGATTCACGAGTCCGAATTTTACCATTAATTATTTTGGATACGGAAATGAGACTATAAATCATGATGATACTTTTGGAATGGATTTCAATCGCGTTCGCATCAAAATGCTGAAAGTTATGCCATCCATAAAAAAAGTTGGAAAGTACGGAAGTGCAATTCATTTTCAAACTAGTTTTGAAAGAATCACCGTCGAAGAAACGATGAATCGATTTGTAGACATTTCTGCCAATATAAATCCTGCTGTTTTTGAAAACCAACAATTTGCAGGAGCAACCTTAAAATACAGTTTTGAAAATTACGATGTTCCCTCCTTCCCGACTATGGGTATGGGTTTTTCTATTGCTGGTACGTGGAAAATGAATTTAGAAGATACTAGAAGAAATTTTCCGGCAATAGAAAGTAAAATTAATTTCAACCATAAAATTGATGCCAACGGAAAACTAGTTTTAGCCACTATCCTGAGAGGAAAAATGGTATTGAACAACAATTTTGATTTTTACCAAGGTGCCAACTTAGGTGGTGACTATGATTTGAGAGGTTTTAGAAATGAACGCTTTTTAGGGAATCAATCTTTTTACCAGAGTAGTGATGTACGCTGGAATTTGGGCAAAATTAAGCGAAGCATCATACCCATGTCATACGGAATCTTAGGTGGTTTTGATTACGGTAGGGTTTGGTTAAAAGGCGAAAATTCCGAAAAATGGCATCAGTCTATTGGTGGAGGAGTATGGCTCAACGGACTAAATGCGCTAACGGCACGACTGACTTATTTTAAAAGTGCCGGTGAAGACGCGAGAATTGCTTTTGGTTTAGGATTTGGATTTTAACATTTTTATAGTGACTTCATAGACATTTCCTCCGACACTTTTGGTTCTTTCATCGGCAATCAACAAACGCTCATTATCGATGAAGCAAGCCGCTTCTTTTTGGGAAAAATGATTCAATTCTAACACTGTTTTTGTTCCATTTAAAAATTGATCTTTTTGAAAGTTTTCAAATAAAATGAGATTATCATGCGTTAACAAAGCAACTTTTGTTTCATTGGGGCTTATCGTTGCACTTGTAATAGCGCAATGATTGTACGCGCTACAGGTTTTGAATTCCTCCATTAAAACGGCTTGATGAAAACCGGGCGTATTGGGAATTTTATACAAAAATGCGGTTCCGTCAAACCCTTTACTACGGTTTTTAGTAAAAAGATAAAAATTGTTTTTAAACTCAAAAAAACCTTCCACGTCATAAAACATTTTGGTTTTTTTGGGAGGAAAATTTTTTTGCTCCGGATAGACAAATGAGACTTTGTAAACCGGATTTGTACTTTCAGCAGTTAATGCGTTTTTATCGATTTTATAAATAGTCAAATCCGTTCGTTCATTATCATTGTTGCCAAAATCTCCAATATACAGATTTCCTTCGACGTCTTTTGTAATGTCCTCCCAATCGATATTCGCCGTGTTTTCAATGGTAATCGTTTTCTCGATTTGGCCATTCGAATCTATCCCATAAATTGCATTGGTATTCCCATGGTCTTCCAAAGTCCAAAGTAAATTAGTATTTGGAGTATATACTATTCCGGAAACTTCCTTTAGTTTATTGGGCAGCGCATAAAGTGTTGTTAAAGAATCTGATTCTTGCTGACAAGCAAAAAGTATAAAAACAACTAAAAAGGAGGAATATTTACTCATGTTATTTATAGTACAATTTATTTCTGAAGAGGTATCATTCAAATGTAAGGTCTTTTAAATTTTTCTTTTGAATAAGGTACTGCTTTTAAAATTTCGGGTAATAAATTCAAAGGCTGCACTCATGATATTTCCCATTGATTTTGCCTTTTTAAAATTCAAATCATTAGTATAACGGTAAAGTTCCATCTGTAATTGTTTCAAATGAGATTCTGGCGAAAGTTCATCTTCACCCATAATTTCCAATAATCTATTGATTCTGTTTTCAGCCGACAGAATTCTTTTGGCCAGCACTGATCGTTCCTCATCTTTGTATTGTTCGATAGAACTGTTTTGAAGTTTATCTTTGACCAATTTAACCATCGGATAATTTTCTTTAAAAAACTGAGGACGATACACTTTGAAATTCCCTTCGTAACACTGTTGATCAAAATCGATGGCGCGTATTTTATAAACGACATGATCAAAATCATGTGTAGGAACGATCACATAATTATAGGAACGCATATCGCCCAATAATCGAATCATACAGCGCTCATTGAACTTTACAAATTCTTTGGCTATTTGCGATTTTTCCGTTTCGGTACAATCCGCCAGCAAGGTTTTTATGAAAACGTCTCCCGGAATTCCCATGATATGTTCTTCTATCAAAGTGTCTTGGTACACTAAAAAATTTATTTTATCGGGTGAAAGTATGTGTTCCAGCTCTAACCCATAAACGCGGGAAGCATCCGCTTTCTTGATGTAAAAATGGGTGTAATTGTCATTAAGAATATTTCTGACTTTTATTCGGAAAGGCTTGGAATTTCCAAAAGTGCAGTAATCAATAGCATCTACATTTAGGAATTTAATAATTCCCAAATTTCCATCAGAATGCAACAGCGAGTAGATTTTTTTTAGATTTAAATCTATCTCTTCCCTTTCATACTCATTATAATAGACTCTAATCCACAAGGTGTCCTCATCGTTTTTATCATACACCGTTACAGAGCCTGCAAAGCGTAATAAATCATCGTAAAAAACAGAAACTTTAGATAATCGATCAAATCGTTCTAAGTACTCCAAAAGGGAATCATTTATAGGATATGATGGTTTTTTGAAAAGCATTATTGGCTCACTCATTTGGCAAAATTTAATACAAAATTACAATAAATTAAGCTGTTGGATTGGAATAGTTTAGAAATATAAAGTTCCATATACCAGAACAATTCTTAGAGGAAAATATTTAAAATTTATGCATAACAAGGTTAATGAGCTAATTTAAAAAGCAGGATTCAAGTTATAAATGCAACTTTTTGATTAAACATAAAATTAGGTGTTTCAAAATTAAATCTTTTTCTTGGTCTATTGTTTAATTTCTCTTGTATTTCTATAATTCTCTCTGGA
>NZ_JAFCUP010000017.1:0-39589 GCF_049896585.1 Flavobacterium sp. DSR2-3-3 | reverse complement strand
CAGGAGCAAATAAAGAACATTTATTCCATTCGAGAGAGAGGGCTTTTTAAAAGTCCTTTCTTTTGAAAAAATGTCTTTATCTCCCCCCTAAAAGTTGCATTAATTAGTTGAATCTAGTTTAACTATTATTAGATGAAATAAAGAAGTTTATTACTCCGAAGTTCTGGCTAATGTTCCAGTAAAAAGGATTGGCGTTTCTTAGTTCATTTAAAGATATAAAACGGGCTAGCAGCGCACACTACAAAATACAAATTTCTTTGTTAAGTGTTCATTCCGCTCAATGTTTTAAATCACTCTCGGAATTAATTTTCTAAATCTAATTTACAATGTAAAATCAGTTTTTATCTAAAAAATTAGCATCAATATTTTTTAAATAAAATACATTCTACTTTTCTATTGGAAGATTTTTCAATTGTCCCCAATCTGTCCAAGAACCATCGTACACGGATTTTGGATTTTCACCGATCAATTCGTAGGCAATTAAATCAATACAGGCAGTAACTCCCGAACCACAAGTGAATATTAAAGGCCTACTGTCGGTTTTCATGAATTTAATTAATTCCTCTTTTGGCAAAAATTTGCCATTTTGCAAAAGCTGCGTATACGGCACATTTACAGAACCGGGAATATGACCGCTTCGAAGTCCGGGTCTGTGCTCATCGCCAATTCCTTTGAATCGGCTCTCTGCACGAGCGTCAATCAAAAAGGCATCTTTTGTGTTTACATTTTCTAAAATTTGTTCTTTGCTTTTTACCAATTCCGGCATAAATTCGGCTTTAAAATCACCAATAGAATAGTTTGGATTTTCCGGTATTGCTTCAACTGGATACTTTTGACTAATCCATTCAGGCAGTCCGCCATTGAGAACAGCTACCTTTTGATGTCCCATTAATTTAAAAAGCCACCACGCTCTTGGACTGGAATAAATACCCAAGTTGTCATAAATCACAAGACAACTATTTTTGTTTATACCTAGTTTTCTGGCTTCGAGTTCAAATTGTTCAGGACTCGGAATCGTATTCGGTAAAGGATTTGAAGTATCGCTAAAAATATTTTTTATGTCAAAAAATCGGGCGCCTTTAATTTGAATATTTACCAGTTCAGTTTTTACATTGGATTGATTCTCTTTGAAACTGGCATCCAAAATTATTAAATTAGGGTCTTCAAGATTGCTGAAGAGCCATGCTACACTTACTGTAGGTTTTGTCATTCCGTTTGTTTCTATTATTTAGCTGAATATACAAAAAAAGTCCAAAAATCAAATGACTTTTAGACTTTTTAATTGGTAAGTATGAAACTAAAAATTAAATATCATCAAATTCTATGTTGGTAAAAGTTGATGTTTGCGGTATAATATCGTCATCTGATTTTTCAGAAGCATATTCTTTTTTGAAATCTTTTTGGTGTCTTTCTGAAATAACTTCTTCGCCTTTGTGGTTCAAAACGTACGATGTCATTTCGCCTAGAATCTCTGCAAAAGCAGCGAAATCTTCTTTGTATAAGTAGATTTTATGTTTTTTGAAATGAAAAGATCCATCTTCTTCGGTAAATTTCTTGCTCTCGGTAATAGTAATGTAGTAATCGTCAGCTTTTGTAGCTCTCACATCAAAGAAATAGGTTCTTCTTCCAGCTCTTAAAACTTTAGAAAATATTTCTTCTTTTTCTAACATGTCATTTTCTCTCATAATCCTTTCTATCAATTTATGGTTGTTAACTAGTATCCAAAAATCTATAAAAAATATGTATTATACAACAATTATGGCATTTCTTTTTCTGAAAGTTGTTTCAAATACAGAGCTGCGTAATAACCTTCTTGATTTATCAATTGATTATGAGAACCTTGTTGTATAATTTGCCCTTTGTCGATAATAATAACTCTGTCGGCATTTTTAGCTGACGATATACGGTGGCTTACTATTATTGTTGTTTTGTCCTTGCAAATTTCATATAAGTTGTTCAATATTGCTTCTTCAGTTTCTGTATCTACTGCGGATAAACAATCGTCAAAAAGTAAAATCGGAGGATTTTTAATAATGGCTCTGGCAATGGAAACGCGTTGTTTTTGTCCACCGGAAAGCGTAATTCCTCTCTCTCCCAGAACGGTTTCATATTGTTTATTAAAGCCCATGATATTGTCATGAACCACCGCGCTTTTGGCTGCAGAAAACACTTCGTCATCGGTAGCATTCTCTTTACCAAACATAATATTATTTTTGATGCTGTCCGAAAATAAGAACGCATCTTGTGGCACAATTCCAATGCTGTTTCGCAAATCAAATAGGTTTATAGTACTTATTTCATGTCCATCAATGGTTATTTTCCCTTCAGTTACATCGTACATTCTGGAAATTAAAGATAAAATGGTCGATTTTCCGGATCCCGTTTTTCCTAAAATGGCTAAAGTTTCTCCTTTTTTAACCGTGAATGAAATGTTTTGCAACGCTTTGATATTAGTGTCTTCGTACGTATAACTTACATTCTCGAAAGAAATAGAACCTTTAATGACTGATTTATTCAAATTTTTATTTTTTATCTCCGGTTCAATTTTTAGGAATTCGTTCAGCCTTTTTTGTGAAGCTTCGGCCTCCTGAACCATCGAAGAAACCCAACCCAAGGACGCTACCGGCCAAGTCAGCATATTCACGTACAAAATAAATTCAGCAATGGTCCCGATACTCTTTATGGTCCCGCTGATGTACATTAACCCTCCAAAATAAATCACCACAAGGTTACTGATTCCTATTAGCGCCAACATTAACGGACCAAATAAGGATTGTACTTTGGCTAAATTCAAGCTTTTGCTTTTGCTTTCATTGGCTAAACTTACCATGTTATTTTGGTGTTGATCTTCCAGAGAGTAGGCTTTTATCACTCGGATTCCTGAAAATATTTCTTGTGAAAAACTGGAAACTTTAGATAAATATTGTTGAAAAATAGTACTTCTTATATTGATTTCTGAACTCAGTTTAAAAATAGCAAACGAAAGAATTGGCAAAGGAAGTAAAGTGTATAAAGTTAATATTGGCGATACATTATACATGTACACAATGACTATTGCGAAACGAATGAAGGTATTGATGGAGTACATCACCGCTGGGCCTACATACATTCTTACTTTTGAAACGTCTTCGCTGATGCGGTTCATTAAATCTCCGGTACGGTTTTGTTTATAGAAGTTTTGCGAAAGATGCTCGTATTGACGGAATACTTCGTTTTTTAAATCAAATTCGATGTGGCGCGACATCACAATTAAGGTTTGTCTCATCAAAAAAGTAAGAAAACCGGCAATTATTGTAGTGGCGATAATCAATAAAATATTCGAAATTAATTCTTCATGAATAACGGATTTGGATACGGTTTTATCTTTGGCAAAAGCCTCAATTAATTTGAATGATTTGCTAATCAACTTTGGTGTGAAAAGCATAAATATCTGAGCAATAATCGTAAAAACAATTCCAAGTAAAAAACTGTATTTGTATTTGACGAAGTATTTATTTAAATAACGTAATTCTTTCATTTTTTAAGATATTCTGTGTTGAACTCCTTTTATTTTTAGAATAAAAGTATTTTTTTAATCATTTTAATAGTAAATTCTCAACTCATTAAATTGATGAATTAACGATTTTTTGATAAAAAGCTGATGCATATTTATATTTTATGTAAATTTGAATTGTCTTTTTGACAAATTCATAATTTCATCACTATAAAAATTTACACTATGAATGCAGCTTTCACAACTGGAAAGGAACTTCAAAAAATGGATCCCGTTTTTGGTCAATTATCATTTGATGATCACGAACAAATTGTATTTTGCAACGACAAAGATACAGGTTTAAAAGCAATTATTGGTATTCATAATTCGGTAATGGGTCCAGCTTTGGGCGGTACAAGAATGTATAATTACGCGAATGAATGGGAAGCATTAAACGATGTTTTGCGTCTTTCTCGTGGAATGACTTTCAAAGCGGCGATTACAGGATTGAATATTGGTGGAGGTAAAGCAGTGATTATTGGTGACGCCAAAACACAGAAAACACCAGAACTCATGCGTAAATTTGGTGAATTCGTACATTCTTTAAGCGGAAGATATATCACTGCTGAAGATGTAGGAATGGAAACCGCAGATATGGATATCGTAAGAGATGTAACGCCGTATGTTACTGGAATTTCTGAATCACGAGGTGGTGCTGGAAATCCTTCGCCAGTCACGGCGTATGGTGTTTATTTAGGAATGAAAGCGGCTGCAAAACAACAATTTGGATCAGATGTTTTGAGTGGAAAAAAAGTATTGGTTCAAGGAATTGGTCATGTTGGGGAAACTTTAGTTGATTATTTAACCAAAGAAGGAGCAATAGTAACGATTGCTGATATCAATGAACAAAAACTGAACGAAGTAGGAACCAAGTATAACGCACAAATTTTTAGAGGAGAAGATTTGTACAGTGCAGATGTTGATATTTACGCACCATGTGCGATGGGAGCGACTTTAAATGACAACACCGTTTATAAAATAAAAGCAAAAGTGATTGCTGGTGCCGCTAATAATCAGTTGGCTGATGAGAATGTACATGGTGCAATTTTGCAAGAAAGAGGCATTTTGTATGCTCCGGACTTTTTGATTAATGCAGGTGGAATTATCAACGTGTACGCTGAATTAGCGCATTATGATAAAGCAGAAATCATGCGTAAAACGGAAAACATTTACAACACAACATTGGAGATATTTGATTTTGCCATTGCGAACAATATTACACCGCATCATGCTGCTTTAACTATTGCTCAAAATCGCATCAATCAAAGAAAGTTAGAAAATAGTAAAAAGTAGTTTTCAGTCCTCAGCTGTCAGTATTCAGTGATAAATTATTTCCCGTCACTAAATACTGATTGCTGAATACTTTAAAATAAGCGATTATATATTTTATTTTAAAAAATGAAATACTTATTTTTGCACGCTAATTAATAAAAGTTCTTACAAGGTGGTAAACAGAAGACACATTCGCGTTAAAGTTATGCAATCCATTTATGCGATGCATCAAAGCGGTTCAGATAATCTGGAAAAAGAAGAAAAATTCCTTTTTTACAGTATCGACAATATTCAAGATTTATACCTGATAATGCTTTCCTCGCTGATTGAGATTTGTAAAACAGAAACTGTCTTTTTACATAAGTCAAGTTTGAAGCATCTTGCGACTCCCGAGGAACGTAAACCCAATGAAAAATTTGTAAAAAACAGGATTTTTCAAATTCTTTCCGAAAATAATTCATTAAGTATCGCGCTGGAAAATCGTAAAATCAATAATTGGACTTTAAATGACGATTATATTTTATTGCTTCTCAATGATATAAAAGCCAGTAAATTGTATTTGGAATACATGAGTAATCCACTAAATACTTTTGAGGAAGACCGACAGTTTATTGTTGATTTGTTCATGGATGTAATTGTTCCTAATGAAAAATTGTATGACTATCTGGAAGATGATAAGTTGACTTGGGTAGATGATATTCCGTTAGTAAATACGCATATCATCAAACAATTGAAAGCGATTAAATCTGGTGAAGATGATAATTTCAGAGTTCCAAAATTGTACAAAGACAATGAGGACAAAGACTTTGTTAAAGATTTATTTCGAAAAACAGTGTTAAATGAGAAGGAATTAGCGAAGGAATATGTTGATAAAACGCCAAATTGGGACAGCGATAGAATTGCTGAAATAGATACCATCATACTTAAAATGGCTATTTGTGAGTTCTTGAAATTCCCATCGATTCCTGTGAAAGTAACTCTTAACGAATATTTAGAGGTTGCTAAAGAATATTCTACTCCAAAAAGTAGTATTTTTATCAACGGAATTTTAGACAATTTAGTAAAAGAGCTTCAAACCAGCAAAAGAATTATAAAAGCCGGTCGTGGTTTAATGTAATAATTAACAAATAAAAAGAGAATTAAAATTATGGAACAATTAACTCAATTTGCACCGTTTATATTAATGTTTGTGGTGATCTATTTCTTTATGATCAGACCACAGCAAAAAAGAGCAAAAAACGAAAAAGAATTTGAAAGCACCTTAAAAGTAGGTGATAAAATCATAACTAAAAGTGGTCTTCACGGAAAAGTTTCTGAGCTTGCGGACACAACTGTTATTGTTGAAACGATGTCAGGAAAATTAAAAATGGAACGCTCTGCTATCTCTATGGAAATGAGTGCCGTTTTGAATAAAAAATAATTCTCGCTTTCAAGAATTAAAAAAGTCACAATCTAATTGAACTGCCCTCAAAAAGTCAAACACTATTTGGGGGCATTTTTATGGAAAGAAAAATTAAGTATGCTAATGCGTTTAAGCTTGAATGTGTAAAATTAGTGCCAGAAAAGCATTGTTCTTGCAAACATGTTTCTATTGAAAAGGGTTTAGAAAGATCAAACCTTCATAAATGGACTGGGTTTTATAAAGAATTATGAACCATTGTTTTGTTCCCTAGAAAAAATCAAAGTTATTGGTTAGATTTTAAATTAGAAGTACGAAAAGCCGTTGACAAAAACTCAATGTCTCTGAGAACCGCAAGTGTTAAGTTTAATATCCCTGATGCAGGTATAATTGCTAAAGGGAAGAAATATTTTGCCAATTTTGGTTTAGTAGCCTTACAACCAAAAACTAGGAGAAGACTAGAAACTATTTATGACAAAAAACGAAAAAAGCGAAAATCGGACAAAACAGTTACGAGAGCAGAAGAAATTCTTTTAGAGATTAAAGCACTGCGTTGTGAGAACGAATTGCTAAAAAATTTCTTAGCCTTAATTCAAGCAGAAGAGAAAGTCAGAAAGCGCAAGCCATAATAGAGTTAAGACATAAATTTGATTTGAATTTACTTTTAAATCAAACCAAGCTGTTATTGAAAACTGCTTTCAAATACTAAAATCAGAATTGTTTTACCTACGAAAATTTGCAAGTTTAGATGAACTAAAACGGGAAATTAAAAAAATACAGACTATTTCAATAGCGTAAGAATTAAGTCAAATATAAACAAAATGAGCCCGATAAAATATCGAGCTCACAATTATCAAAATTACTTATAAATTTGTCCAAACAGTTAGAGGCGGTCCATACATTTTGGGATTTTTAAATTTTATAAGACCTATAATTTTTTTAGACTATTTGACATCCATTAATTCTACGTCAAAAATCAAAGTGGCATTTGGTGGAATTGCTCCTCCAGCACCACGAGATCCATATCCTAAATCAGATGGAATCACAAAACGTGCTTTGTCACCTACACGCAACAACGCAATTCCTTCATCCCAACCTTCGATAACCTGACCTTGACCCAATTTGAATTCGATTGGTTTTTTTCTTGGATAAGAAGAATCAAAAACTTTTCCATTCTCTAATGAACCTTCATAATGAACAGACACTGTTTTTCCGCTTTCTGCTTTTTTACCTTCACCTCTTTGGATGAATTGGTAACGCAAACCGCTTTCTGTTTTTTCAAAACCAGCTGCTAATTTTTCCATCGCGGCTTCAACTTCTGCTTTCAAAGATGCATCACGTTTGTTACGAGATCCTTTGAAAGTGATGAAAGCTTCAATTGCATTCCAGTTTTTAGCTTCTTCTCCTTCTCTGATGATTTCCAAAGATTCTAAAACATCTCCTTGCTCTACAGCATCTACCACTTCCTGACCTTCAACAACATGACCAAAAACAGTATGTTTATTATCCAACCAATCTGTTGGAATGTGCGTAATGTAAAATTGAGAACCGTTTGTTCCAGGTCCAGAATTAGCCATTGCCAAAACTCCCGGACGGTCGTGTTTCAAACTCGGGTGAAATTCATCATCAAATTTATATCCTGGATCTCCAGTTCCTGTTCCTTGTGGACAACCTCCTTGAATCATGAAGTTAGGAATTACTCTGTGGAATTTTAATCCGTCATAAAATTTAACTCCTGGCGGTTTTACTTTATTTTCTAAGTTTCCTTCAGCCAATCCTACGAAGTTTCCAACTGTTCCTGGAGTCAAATCGTGTGCTAGTTTTACTAAAATAGCACCTTTAGTAGTGTTGAATTTAGCATATATTCCGTTTTCCATTTTTATTTAATTTTTGTTAAAGCGCAAATTTACGAATTAAATTAGACAATTTGAAAATTCTCCCTAAATGGATTCAGTTAATTGAAGTCCATTTTTTAATGATTATGGTGCGCTATTTTGGCAAAAAAGCGCTGTAAATGATTCCCTTTTCTAATTATAGAAACTAATTGTGTTTTACCCAAATTAGTTTAGAAGTATTGTAGCCAAGATCTTTTGCCGTTTTTAGATACGCTTCTTTTATATCATTAGGCATTGTTTTTTCCCGCGAGAGCAGCCACAGGTATTTAAGACTTTCACCTGCAACTAAAGCGTACTTATAATCAGAATCGAGCGCAATAATGTTATATCCTGAATAAAATGGCCCAAAAAAGGAGACTTTTAATTTTCCTTCATTTGAATTACCTGCAAACTTCACTTTACCTGTAGATGACACATACTTGTTTTTTATGTAATTATAGCCTCGGTTTACCACTTTGATACTTTCATCCTCGTTTAGTGAATATTCAGCGGTTGTATTGTTTAAGTTTTTTTCAAAAACAAAATCCAACCGTGCAATTTCGTACCAGTTGCCTAGGTATTTATCTTTATCAAAATCTTGAACTGTCCTTAATCCTTTAGGCAAAGAGTTGCAGGAGTTCATTACTAACAGACTTGCCGAGAGCAAAGTTAGACTCCCTAAAACTAGAATTTTATTTTTCATAATCTTTCATTGAATATCAAAATTCTGAAATAAAAAATTGTAAATCAATACAATTTAGAATACTTTGGGATTTGCTAAAACGAACCAAACACAAAACTAACTTCTAATTGAGTAAATTCTTTGTTACAAAAACTCAAATCTATTATTAGAGAAAGTGGGATGAGACCTAAGTTGCTAGTGTATAATTGCTTACTTATTTTGGATAACGGATTATTAGAGCTTACCACTCAGGGCATTTCTAATAAAAGATGGTTTCCTTTGTCAGAATCATTGTTTGATGTGTATTTTAATGAAATTATTGGTGTTCTTAAACCTACCTAATTCCACAAAAATCCTAGCCCAGATGGAAGTGAAAATCCTTTTTATGCGCCTTTTCGGCGGATAAAAAGATTGAAGCGAACAGCTGGAAATAGCTCCAAAAGAAAAATTTAATCGTTGATTTGGTTATTTGGTTATCTGAAAACCTAAGCAACTTTGTACCTTTGCGGCTCAGAACCTTTTTAATAAAAATTATGCGCATCGATATTGTGACCGTTCTCCCAGAATTATTGCGAAGTCCGTTTGAGGCTTCGATTATGAAACGTGCTATTGACAAAGGATTAGTGGAAGTTCATTTTCATAATCTGCGGGATTACACGACCAACAGGCAGAAAAGCGTGGATGATTATCCATATGGCGGTGGTGCCGGAATGGTAATGACGGTGCAGCCTATTGATGCTTGCATCACCCATTTGAAAAGCGAAAGAGCCTATGACGAAATCATTTATATGTCGCCGGACGGGGAAACCCTGAACCAGAAAATGGCAAATACGATGTCGATGTACGAAAATATTATTATCCTTTGCGGTCATTATAAAGGTGTCGATCAGCGGGTACGCGACCATTTTATTACTAAAGAAATCTCTATTGGTGATTATGTGTTGTCTGGCGGCGAATTAGGAGCTTTGGTGTTATCGGATGCATTAATCCGATTGATTCCTGGCGTTTTGAGTGACGAAACCTCAGCGTTGACGGATAGTTTTCAGGATGGTTTATTATCAGGACCTATATATACCCGTCCAGCAGATTACAACGGCTGGAAAGTTCCGGAGGTTTTAACCAGCGGGAATTTTGCCAAAATTGACAAATGGCGTGACGATATGGCGTACGAACACACTAAGAGCAGAAGACCCGATTTACTGGAGGAGTAAAACTTTTGTAAATGTTATATTTTAAATTCTAAATGACTCATTATAAGGATTCAAATAATTGATAATTTATAATTTATAATTCAAAATAATTACATACTTTTGCGCCCACATTAGTTTAACCTCTGGCGAGATCCGTGAATGTTGATTTGATGCAAACCATAATTAAAAAATATCATGGCAGATTTAATGAAATTCGTTCAAGACGAATTCGTAACAAGAAAAGAATTCCCAGTTTTTGCAGCTGGAGACACTATCACTGTTTACTACGAAATTAGAGAGGGTGAAAAAACGAGAACACAGTTTTTTAAAGGAGTTGTTATTCAAAGAAGAGGTTCTGCTAATACAGAAACTTTCACAATTCGTAAAATGTCTGGTGCTATTGGAGTTGAGCGTATCTTCCCAGTAAACTTACCAGCTTTACAAAAAATTGAAATCAATAAGAAAGGTGCTGTACGTAGAGCGAGAATTTTCTACTTTAGAGAACTTACTGGTAAAAAAGCTAAGATTAAAGACAAAAGAAGATAGTCAACTATCTTTTTACTATAAAAGTCCCAACACTGTTGGGACTTTTTTTTTGTCTACTATTTTCCTTATAAATTCCTAATTTAGGATTAATAAACCTCTAAAACTAACAATATAAGAATAACAAGTTCATAATCTTAAAATTCATGTTTTTCTAAGCCAAATCCACCTTCTATTACATCTGATTTTCATATATTTGTCCGCCTTATTTTAAGTGAAACACCTTATATAAGCTACTTTTAACGTGATTCGATTATAAAAATAAAAAAATGACACAGAAATCAAAAATTTTTTACACGCTTACTGATGAAGCGCCTTTATTAGCAACTCATTCATTTTTACCTATTGTTAAAGCATTTACAGCAACATCTGACATTGAGATTGAAACTAGAGATATTTCTTTAGCAGCAAGAATTTTGTCCAATTTCCCGGAGTTTTTGACGGAAGACCAAAAAACAGGTGATGCTTTGTTAGAATTAGGGCAATTAGCCACAACACCAGAAGCTAACATAATAAAATTACCAAATGTTTCAGCGTCTTTTCCTCAACTGAAAGCGGCTATTGCTGAATTACAATCTCATGGATATAATTTACCTGACTTCCCAGAAGAACCGCGAAACGAGACTGAGACTAATATTAAAGCTAAATATTCTAAAATATTAGGTTCTGCCGTTAATCCTGTTTTACGTGAAGGAAACTCTGATCGCAGAGCTCCTAAGGCAGTAAAAAACTACGCTAAAGCAAATCCACATTCGATGGGTGCTTGGTCTGCTGACTCAAAAACACACGTTGCTTCTATGGAAAGCGGCGATTTTTACGGAAGTGAAAAATCAATAACAGTCGCTAACGCTACTGATGTAAAAATCGAATTCGTTGCTAAAGATGGTTCCACTACTGTTTTGAAAGCGAGTACTCCACTTAAATCAGGAGAAATAATTGACAGTTCAGTAATGAACTTGAAAGCGCTAAAAATTTTTATTGCCAAAACAATTGCAGAAGCAAAAAAATTAAACGTTCTACTTTCAGTTCACTTGAAAGCGACAATGATGAAAGTTTCTGATCCAATTATTTTTGGAGCTGTCGTAGAAGTTTATTTTGCAACTGTTTTCGAAAAATACGCGGCCTTATTTGACGAATTGAACATTGATACCAGAAACGGATTGGGTGATGTATATTCAAAAATTGCAGGACATCCGATGCAAGCTGAAATAGAAGCTGCATTAAACCAAGCAATCGATAACGGACCAGCATTAGCAATGGTAAATTCTGAGAAAGGAATTACCAATCTGCATGTTCCTTCGGATGTGATTGTGGATGCATCCATGCCAGCTATGATTCGTACTTCGGGAAAGATGCACAATAAAGATGGTAAACTTCAAGATATCATCGCTCTTATACCTGACAGATGTTATGCCGGCGTCTATACTGCGACAATTGATTTTTGTAAAAAAAATGGTGCTTTTGACCCCACAACAATGGGAAGTGTACCAAACGTAGGTTTGATGGCACAAAAAGCAGAAGAGTACGGTTCACATGACAAAACATTCCAAATGACAGCTGACGGAATGGTGCGCGTTGTAGATACTAACGGAAACGTTTTGATGGAACAAGCTGTTGAAGCTAAAGATATTTTCAGAATGTGTCAGGCAAAAGATGCCCCGATTCAAGACTGGATCAAATTAGCTGTAAACAGAGCACGTCTGTCTAATACTCCGGCCATTTTCTGGTTGGATAATAATAGAGCACACGACAGAGCACTTATTGAAAAAGTTACAAGATATTTAAAAGACCACGATACTACCGGTTTAGACATTCAAATCTTAAATCCTATTGAAGCGACAAACTTCACATTAGAAAGAATTGTCAAAGGATTGGACACTATTTCAGTAACAGGAAACGTTTTACGTGATTATTTGACGGATTTATTCCCAATTTTAGAAGTGGGAACATCTGCAAAAATGCTATCTATCGTTCCATTGATGAATGGTGGTGGTTTGTTTGAAACTGGTGCCGGCGGATCAGCTCCAAAACACGTAGAGCAATTTACGGCAGAAGGTTATTTACGTTGGGATTCTCTTGGCGAATTCTTGGCATTAGGTGCTTCATTAGAGCATTTAGGACAAACATTACACAATTCTAAAGCAATTGTTTTAGCTGAAACTCTTGATGTTGCTACAGAGAAATTCTTGGCAAATGACAAATCACCCGCACGTAAACTTGGGGGAATTGACAACCGTGGTTCTCATTTTTACTTAGCTATGTATTGGGCAGAAGCCTTGGCAACGCAAGACAAAGAACCTGCTTTGAAAGCTATCTTCACTCCTATTGCAGCCGAATTTGCAGCAAACGAAGCCAAAATCAATACCGAGTTAATTGCAGCGCAAGGAAAACCACAAGATATCGGCGGCCATTACCAACCAAATCCTAAATTAACAGACAAAGCAATGCGTCCAAGCGAGACTTTCAATGCTATATTGGCAAAAATCGCTTAATTAACTGCTTTACAATTTTAATAATACTATCGAAAAGACAACTGGAAACAGTTGTCTTTTTTTATATTAGCAATTCCTTAACATCTGTTATATACCAATTTAAATTCTATTTAATGTAATTTGCACCTTTTCATTTCGATAAAATCTAAACAATGACTCCAAAGAAAATTATTACCTTTTTAGTTGTATTATTATCCTCGTTTTCCTCTTACTCCCAAGAGAAATTTACGTTAAGCGGAACTATTATTGACGTTAACAGTAATGAAACTTTAATAGGTGTCAATGTTGTAATTCCACAACTTAAAACTGGGGTAACCACCAATGAATATGGGTTTTATTCCATTACTGTACCACAAGGGACATACAGTGTAGAAATAAGTTATCTGGGCTATCAAACCATTGAAGAATCAATAAACCTGAACCAAAACATAAAAAATAATTTCAATTTACATAGTAATGAAACCGCTTTGAAAGAAGTAGTCATTACTGACAATAAAACAAAAACTGACATCAAAAAACCCGAAATGAGCGTCAATAAACTCTCTATTTCTGCTATTAAAAAAATGCCCGTTGTTTTGGGTGAAGTCGATGTTCTAAAATCTATTTTATTACTGCCTGGAGTTACTAATGCTGGTGAAGGTGCATCAGGCTTTAATGTTCGTGGTGGTGGTGCCGACCAAAATTTGATTCTTTTGGACGAGGCAACGATCTTTAATTCCTCACATGTTTTTGGTTTTTTCTCTGTTTTTAATCCGGATGCCATCAAAGATCTAAAGCTGTATAAAGGGGGAATTCCAGCTCGTTACGGAGGAAGAGCTTCTTCTGTTTTGGATATTTATCAAAAAGACGGTAACAGCAAAGGTTTTCATATTAATGGAGGAATCGGATTAATTTCCAGCAGAATTTTGGCCGAAGGACCACTAGTAAAAGACAAAGGTTCCTTCCTTATTGGCGGCAGAAGTTCCTACGCGCATTTATTCCTGAAACTATCCAAAGAACAAAAAAACAATACCGCTTATTTTTATGATTTAAACACCAAATTAAGCTACAAATTAGATTCAAACAACAGCCTTTATTTATCCGGTTATTTTGGGCGAGATGTTTTCAGCCTGAACAAAAGCTTTACCAATATTTATGGAAATGCGACCGTAAACCTGCGTTGGAATCACTTGTTTTCTGAAAAATTATTTTCGAATTTATCGCTTATTTACAGTGATTATTATTACGGTTTAGATTTGGATTTTATAGGTTTCAAATGGGATTCCGGCATTAGAAACTATAATATCAAATACGATTTCAAGAATTATATTTCGGATAAATTCAAATTAAATTACGGTGTAAACGGAATTTATTACGAGTTCAATCCTGGAACTATCAAGCCATCTGATGTTAATTCCGGAATAAATTTTGATCAATTGGACAAAAAATATGCTTTTGAACCCGCACTTTACATCAATGCTGATCAGGAAATATCCGATAAAATAGCACTTTCATACGGGCTTCGTTACAGTATGTTTTACCGTTTAGGACAATCTACCGTGAATATTTATAAAGATGACAATCCTGTAACGTTCAATTCGGAACTACAGATTTATGAAAAAGCAACTCCAATTGGCACAAAGTTTTATGACAGAAATAAAGTCATGCAAAGCTATAATTACTTGGAACCACGTTTTTCATTAGCCTACCAAATCAACGATGACCAATCCTTCAAAGCGAGCTACAACAGAATGGTGCAGTATTTACAACTCATTTCGAACACCTCATCGCCTACTCCACTCGATGTATGGACGCCAAGTGACCGTTTTATAAAACCTCAAATTGCTGACCAGGTAGCTTTGGGATATTTCAAAAACTTCGAAGAAGGAATGTATTCCCTCGAGGTAGAAACGTATTATAAAGAAGTGCAAAACCGATTGGATTACATTGACGGCGCCAATTTGATTGCCAACAAAGCCATTGAACAAATTATCCTGAACGGGCAATTAAGATCCTACGGTTTAGAAATTATGTTCCGAAAAAACGAAGGAAAATTTAACGGCTGGATTTCATATACATTATCCAAATCCGAGCAACAAACTCCGGGAAGAACCCCGATAGAAACTGGAATAAACAACGGGCAATGGTACAATTCAGTATATGACAAATTGCACAATATTGCGATAACGTCTTCTTATAATTTGAATGAAAAATGGTCTTTTGGAGCTAATTTTGCGCTGCAAACCGGGCAACCGGTAACGTATCCCGTTGGGCAATATGACTACTTAGGAATCAATGTACCCAGCTATGGATTAAGAAATGAAAATCGACTTCCGGCTTACCACCACCTGGACATTGCCGCGACATTGACTCCCAAAAGCGACAAAGACCGCCAATGGAAAGGGGAATGGGTTTTCAGCATTTACAATTTGTACAATCGGAAAAATGCCGCTTCCATCAATTTCAGACAAAATATTGATACCGGGAGTAATGAAGCTGTAAAAACTTCAATTTTCGGTATTGTTCCTGCAGTGAGTTATAACTTTAAATTTTAATGGTAGCAATCAGTAAGAGCACAAAATAAAACAATGAAAACATGAAAAAAATAATAGTCTCCCTAATATTTATCATCGCCGTTTTTTCGGCAAGTTGCGAAGATGTAGTCGAAGTAGATTTAGACAATGCACCACCAAAACTGGTTATTGAAGCAGCAATTAATTGGAAAAAAGGAACTTCAGGAAATCAACAAAAAATAAAACTCACCACTACAACCAGTTTTTATAGTACTGAAATTCCAAAAGTTTCCGGAGCAACAGTTTCCATAAAAAACAGTACCAATGTTGTTTTCAATTTTATAGAAATCCTAAAAACAGGCGAATACAGTTGCGCTACTTTTATTCCGGTCATTAACGAAACCTACACGTTAACCGTTATCAGAAATGGCAATACCTACACCGCTGTTGAAACATTGAAAACAGTTGCGCCAATAACTAAAATTGTTCAAAACAATAAAGGCGGTTTCACAGGAACAGATATAGAAATTAAAACATTTTATCAAGATCCAACGGGTGAAAGCAATTATTACCTCTACAAATATTTATACTCGAACCAAGTGAAATTAAACTTTTATGTGGACCTGGATGAGTTTTTTAACGGAAACGAATTCTTTAGTATCTCGCAAAATGACGAGTTGAAAAAAGGCGATAAAATTGAAATAAGCCACTACGGAATTTCTAAAGCCTATTACAATTACATGAGTGTTTTGGTGAGTATTGCAGGAAATAATGGCGGTGGACCGTTTCAATCTCCACCTGCAACTGTGAGAGGAAACATTATTAACACCACGGATGCGTCGAATTATCCTTTGGGCTATTTCTCCCTCAGTGAAGTCGATATTAAAAATTACACTATTGAATAATTAGGAGCTAATCCAGCTGTTCATTACAACCAAAAAACAGGTTCTAAACAGTTTTCCAGTCCGTATAAGGAGCTTCCTTCGGTCGCTCTTCTACTGCCGGAAAACTAAAGTTTACAACCTGTTTTTGTTTTCATTGCCATCTGGGCTAGTCGTGAGAGATAAAACGAGAACTTTTATTTACTTTTGCATCATAATTTATAATTCATCATTAAGTATGTCTTCACACCATATCGTTCGGGACGACCAAGAACCTGCTTTAATCATTGCCAATGGTGCTTCCTGTAATCCGGAACTGTTGGGTCAGTTACTGGAATGGTCGCCGCTTGTGGTCGTATTAGATTCGGCTATGGTTCGTGTCATGGAATTAGACATCAAAGTCGATGTGCTTTTAGGGGATTTCGACAAAGGATTTGATCCTGAAATTTATAAAACCTCGCAGTACCCGATCGAAATCATTCATACGCCAGATCAAAATAAAACCGATTTAGAGAAGGCTTTTGACTATTTAATCGAAAGAAAAATTCCTGCAGTCAATGTTGTTTGGGCCACGGGACGTAGAGCCGATCATACGATTACCAATCTGACCAACATTACACGATACAGAAATCTATTGAAAATTGTCATTCTGGACGATCATTCAAAAGTGTTTTTATTGCCTAAGAAATTCGAAAAATGGTACACGGCAGACACCCCCATTTCATTAATTCCCATCGGTCATGTGACTGGAATACATTCGAATAATTTATATTACCCATTGAAAGATGATAGTTTGACCATTGGTTACAGAACTGGAAGCAGTAATCATGTCATCAACGACGGCATTGTGACAATCGAACATAACGAAGGCGATTTATTGATGATGGAATGCCTGGATTAGCGTTTATTGAATATCCAACAATGCGTTTCTCACAATTTCATAATGGCTCCAAGGGATAAAATGATTCGCTTTTTCGATCGTTATGGTATCAATTGATTTTGCATTGACAAACATTTTTTTCATAAAACCAACATTACTGTACGGCACCAAAGCGTCTTTTGTTCCGTGAATAATGGTAACATCGCAAGTAATCTTTTTCAACTCTGGTTCTAAAGCCACCAAATCCTGTTTCAGCCACCACAACTCATCATTGGAAGGTCGTAATGCTCCGGGAATCAAATACCGCAAAGGTGATGCTTTGATAACTGTTCTCCATTTCTCAGAATTTTCAGCTTTCGGGTCCAATGAGCCTGAAACTATCACCAATCGTTTATACCAAGACGGATTATCCACAGCTAACTGAGCTACAACTGGCCCGCCAACGGAATGTCCCACCAAAATTAACGGCTTTTTATTATCTATTTTTTTAATAAACTCAGATATTCTTTGAGACTGTACTTTTAAATTTTGAGCATCACCAAAATCACTGTAACCAAAACCCGGACGGTCTATGGCAATCATTCGGTATTTTTTCAGTAACAAACTGTCTTTAAGATATTCTTTGAAAGCATTCCAACTTCCTGGCGAACCGTGCACAAAAAACAAAGTTGGATTTTGAATAGTTCCCGTTTCTACATAATGAATTTTATAACCATCAAAATCCATTGTTTTATCCTGAAATTCTGTTTTAGATGCAGCGAAAAATTTTGTTGTTTCTTTATTAGAAAATCGCATCGTCATACAGGACTGACATAGTAAGAAATATAAAAAAATTAAACAGTAAGCTATGTATCTCTTTTTAAAATGAAATGAAGCGGGCATAAAAGTCATGCTATTTGTATTTTTTATAAAAGTAACCGTTTTTTGTTTTCGAAAAAACTGCAACAGTATAATTTTATGATTATTTTTTCACCTGTTTAATGGGTCTTAGTGGCCTTTAGCAATTTACAAAATAGGAATCGCTATCTTTGCACCGAAATATAGAAAATGAAACCGAAAACGATTACCGAAAAGACTAATTTACATCCTAGAAATCTTGACAGATTTGGATATGATTTTGAGCAGTTAATAGAAAAATCTCCTGAATTAAAAACTTTTGTTTCTGTCAATGAATATAAAATTGAGACCATTGATTTTAGTAATCCTGATGCGGTAAAATCACTTAACAAAGCATTATTATTATTCCATTATGACATTCAAAACTGGGATATTCCTAAAAATTATCTTTGCCCGTCCATTCCGGGAAGAGCAGATTATATTCATTACTTAGCGGATTTATTAGCTTCAAGCAATAACGGAATCATTCCTGAAGGGGAAACTGTTCAAGGTTTAGATATTGGTGTCGGTGCCAATTGCATTTATCCTATCATAGGTAATTCAGCGTACGGATGGAGTTTTGTAGGAACTGATATCGATTTAAAAGCAATTGAAAATTGCAGTGCCATCATTGAAGATAATCCAAAACTAATTGATGCGATAAGTTTACAACAACAAACGGAATCACGTTTTATTTTTAAAAATATAATTACGCTCGAAGACAAGTTTACATTCACTATTTGCAATCCTCCTTTTCATGCCTCGCAGGATGAAGCCACGAAAAGTACGGTTCGAAAAATCAATAATTTAGAATCTCACAGCGCCGGCAACAAAGTAACTAAGCCTGTTTTAAATTTTGGTGGCCATAATGCTGAATTATGGTGTGATGGCGGCGAATTAGGTTTCGTTACCCAAATGATATACGAAAGTGCAAAATATCCGATGCAATGTTTATGGTTCACAACTTTAGTGTCTAAAAAAGAGAATCTTTCCAGTCTGTACAAAACATTAAATAAAGTAAGTGCGGTTCAAATTAAAACAATTGACATGGCTCAAGGCCAAAAAACTAGCCGAATTGTAGCATGGACATTTTTGAGTGAAGCACAACAAAAAGCGTGGAAATTTTAAGCAACATTTTTTATACTGTTAGGGGAACATAAATAATACTCAAAATACGGCACAAATACTTACTACAATAAAATTATACGCTCCTCGGGTAAGTTATTTTACAGCAGCTCAACAAACTGCTATCACTGATGCAGCTACAATTTCTCAAATGCAAACGGCATTAAATTTTGATTCAACTGCCTGATAATTAGCGTATATAGGTCTTGGAAGAAGAAATTTCAATATGAGAGTGGGACAATCTTCCTTAAAAAAGCGCTCAATTCTTTTTGAATGCCGCTTATCCAATCAATGACAAATTAGAAGCGTATGCTTTTGGAGGAACTAGTTATAGAGATGGTGAAGCTGCAGGTTTTTACAGAAGACCAAATCACGCCCGATCATAAATAGGATTGTATCCAAACGGATTTTTACCGGAAATATATTCAACAATCAACGACGTCTCCATTGCCGCAGGTCTTAAAGCTATGATATTTGAAAGTTGGACTTTTGACTTAAGTAACACTTTTGGAAGAAATGCTTTTGATTACGGAGTTGAGAATACAGTGAATGCCTCTTTACGAGAAAGTCTCCAAATGCAATTTTGAATGCATTATTTGATACAGCCGGAGCAACTGCTGCAACTTTCTTTGCTAATGCGATTGACACGGAATCAAAAGGAATTGATATTGTAATAAGTCATAAAACAAGTTTTGGAAATAATGTTTCGCTGAAAACAGATCTGTCAGGAACTTTTTCAAATACTTACAGAGTGGGAGATATTCACGCTTCTCCAGTTTTAGCAGCTGCCGGTCAGATAAACAGATACTATTCTGAAGCAAGTAGAGTGTACTTACAAGAAGCAATTCCAAGAGTTAAAGCTAATTTGACTAATTCGATTAGCTACAAAAAATTCGGTTTTTTCTTGAGAAATGTTTATTTTGGTAAAGTTACTGATCCAAATACAGCAGACGTAAACGGAGATGGAAGAGTTGAAGGTATTATAATAAACGGTCAAGCGGTAGAGATTGAGCACCCGATCTGGGGCGCTAAAATAATTACGGATTTATCTGTTGGTTTCAAAATTACTGATGCTGCAAAAATAGTTATTGGAGCAAATAATATTTTTGATATATATCCAGATATGAATCTTGGAACGCAAACTGCAATTAGACCAAGATTACTATCAGGAGCTATCAATTACACAGCGGCGCCATCGACAATAGATTTATCCAATGCAAATCAATTTATATATTCAAGAAACACCTCTCAATTTGGTCAAAACGGTCGTTTTGTTTTCGCCAGATTAAGCTTCAGTTTTTAGAAAAACATCTTTTATACAAAGGAAAGCCATCAACAAACAGTTGATGGCTTTTTTTTGGCTTAATCTTAGGTAAAAGAAGAATCCAAACGTTGTACCTTTGTTCCTCTTAACCTTTGTTTTTGTTGTAAATGAATTTCCAAGTAGTATCTGATTACCAGCCGAAGGGCGACCAACCTCAAGCGATTGAAAAATTGACTCAGGGGATTATTGATGGTGATAAATTCCAAACACTTTTGGGAGTTACCGGATCCGGAAAAACATTTACCGTTGCTAATGTCATTCAGGAGGTACAAAGACCAACATTAGTTTTAGCACACAATAAAACGTTGGCAGCACAATTATATTCGGAATTTAAGCAATTTTTCCCGAATAATGCTGTGGAATATTTCGTTTCTTATTACGATTATTACCAGCCCGAAGCTTTTATGCCTGTAACAGGCGTTTTTATTGAGAAGGACTTATCCATCAATGAAGAACTGGAAAAAATGCGAATGTCAACTACTGCTTCGTTGCTATCCGGACGAAGAGATATTTTGGTCGTCGCATCGGTTTCGTGTTTGTACGGTATTGGAAATCCTATCGAATTTCAGAAAAACTTGATTCCAATTGAGAAAGGACAAATTATTTCTAGAACCAAATTATTGCATCAACTGGTGCAAAGTTTATATTCCAGAACTGAAGCCGATTTTAATCCAGGAAGTTTCAGAATAAAAGGAGATACCGTAGATGTTTATCCCAGTTATGCAGATGAGGCATATCGAATTCATTTCTTTGGTGATGAAATCGAGGAAATTGAAAGTTTCGACACTAAGAATTCCCAAGTAATCGAAAAATTTGAAAAATTGACTATTTATCCTGCTAACATGTTTGTGACGTCTCCAGATGTTTTGCAAAATGCAATTTGGGAAATTCAACAGGATTTGGTAAAACAGGTCGATTATTTTAAAGAAATAGGAAAACATCTCGAAGCAAAACGACTGGAAGAACGCACTAATTTTGATCTGGAAATGATTCGGGAACTTGGCTATTGTTCCGGAATCGAAAATTATTCCCGTTATCTCGATGGACGTTTACCAGGAACCAGACCTTTCTGTTTATTGGATTATTTTCCAAAAGATTACTTAATGGTCGTCGATGAAAGCCATGTCACACTTTCACAGGTCAGCGCAATGTATGGCGGAGACAGAAGCCGAAAAGAAAATTTAGTGGAATATGGTTTTAGACTTCCCGCAGCAATGGACAATCGTCCTTTAAAATTTGAAGAGTTTGAAGCGATGCAAAATCAAGTAATTTACGTTTCGGCAACGCCGGCTGACTATGAATTGCAAAAAACGGAGGGCGTCGTTGTGGAACAAGTGATTCGTCCTACAGGATTATTAGATCCAGTTATCGAAATCCGACCAAGTTTAAACCAAATTGATGATTTAATTGAAGAAATTCAGCTTCGTGCCGAAATTGATGAACGCGTTTTGGTGACTACTTTAACCAAAAGAATGGCGGAAGAATTGGCCAAATATTTAACCAAGGTCAATATTCGTTGCCGTTACATTCACTCTGAAGTAGACACTTTGGAACGAATAGAAATTATGCAAGATTTGCGAAAAGGAATTTTTGATGTTCTAATAGGTGTAAATTTACTCCGTGAAGGGTTGGATTTACCTGAAGTTTCTTTGGTGGCAATTTTAGATGCAGACAAAGAAGGTTTTTTGCGAAGTCATCGTTCGCTTACGCAAACAATTGGTCGTGCGGCGAGAAACTTGAATGGAAAAGCGATTATGTATGCTGATAAAATTACCAATAGCATGCAAAAAACCATTGACGAAACGAATTATCGTAGAACCAAGCAAATTAATCACAATACTGAAAATAATCTTGTACCGATGGCGTTAAACAAAAAAATTGAAAGCGCCTTTACTAAAAACCCATTAGCTGATTATGAATTAGGCTACACAATAAATACGGCCGCCGAACCCGAAAACTTGTATCTATCCAAAGTAGAGATTGAAAAACGCATACGCGAAAAACGGAAATCAATGGAAAAAGCAGCCAAAGATTTAGACTTCATGCAAGCTGCAAAATTACGTGATGAAATTAAAGCGTTACAAGGACAATTAACTTAATTATGTTGCTCCTGAAAAACATTCAATAAAACTTCGCCATCAATTATAGCGTTTGGTGCTTCACTCATCAACTTAAGAATACGTTTTGTAGCGAGAGGATTAAGTCCCATTTCAAGTGCAATTTGTTTGATTGCAACCGATTCTTTTTGGTGTAAAATTCCGTCACTATACATCAACAAAGCCAATCTGTAAAATTGCTGAATACGTAAAAACTCCGATTTAATAGGGATTTGCGGCAGTTCTTGATGAAACAAATCTTTAAAAACATCAATTCCAAATCCCAACTCACTAGCAACAATTGCCAAAAATTCATATTCTCTTTTATGCAAATGTCCGTCGACAGTAGAAAAAGCAATCATCTCCAAAACTAAACTCCTCTTTTCTTCGAATGTATTCATCAAATTATTATTTTTAGCTAAAATATTGTTTTTAAATCAAAACACAAAAACTAAAAATGATTCGACCACAGTTCCTACTCCTGCTCTTCTTTTTTACTGTAGCAAATATTGCCGCTCAGGACGCTAAAGAGTCGAAACGAAGTACCGTTTCAAAACAAGTTTCTACCTTCACTATTGAAGCACCACAACTTCAAACCACAAAGAAAATTTGGGTGTATTTACCCGAAAATTATTTAACGTCCAAAAAGAAATTCTCTGTAATTTACATGCACGACGCTCAAAATTTATTTGATGAAAAAACTTCCTATTCGGGTGAATGGAATGTCGATGAAAAACTGGACAGCTTAAAAGCACAAGTTATTGTAGTAGGAATTGAACACGGAAATGACAAACGAATCGATGAATTAACGCCTTTTAAAAACGAAAAATACGGTGGAGGAAAAGCGGATAGCTATTTAGAATTTATTGTAAAAACACTAAAACCACAAATTGACAAAACTTACCGAACTAAAAGTACAAGTAAAAATACTATCATCATGGGAAGCTCCCTTGGCGGACTTGCTTCTTATTATGCTGTCTTAAAATATCCAAATATTTTTGGAAAAGCAGGTGTATTTTCTCCTTCGTTTTGGTACAGCGAAAACATTTATAATTTAACGGAAAAATCTAAAAAAATAAAATCTAAAATTTATTTCTTATGTGGCGATAATGAGAGTGATGATATGGTTTCAGATGTAAACAAAATGGAATTTTTATTAAATTCAAATAGATGTTACTGTCTTAACTTGAATGAAAAAAAAATCATAAAAGCCGGACAACACAACGAAAAATTATGGCGCGATGGTTTTGTAGCAGCAATTTTATGGCTTGGCTATTAAACGAAATCTTTACAGAAAATCAATAATTGTAAATGTAAAAATCAGATTTAAATGGAATTACTCCTGAGAGAATACAACCTCAAATTGAAACATATCTTTACGATTTCAAGACAATCTATAGACTTCCAGCCTTGCTTGATTGTGGAACTCCAAAGTGACGGTTTTTCAGGTTTTGGCGAAGCAACTTCTAATCCATATTACAAGACAACAGTTCCGATGATGATGCAAGATTTAGAAAAAATTCGCACGGTAATCGGAAACACTACAGATGAAACACCCGAAGAATTTTGGTCAAAAATTCACCCGTATTTAAAAGAAAATATGTTTGCATTATGCGCTTTGGATATGGCATACAATGATTGGTACGCGAGAAAAAAAGGAAAGAAATTGTACGAATTGTGGAATTATAACATTGACAAAAATCCACTGACAGATTACACGATTGGAATTGCATCTGTAGAGAAAATGGTAACAAAAATGAAGGAACTTCCTTGGCCAATTTATAAAATCAAATTGGGAACCAACGAAGATATTGCTATTGTTACCGAACTTCGGAAACATACGAATGCCACTTTTAGAATTGACGCCAATTGTGGTTGGGGTGTGGAAGAAACCATAAATAATGCTGTTGAGCTGAAAAAATTAGGTGTTGAATTCTTAGAACAACCAATGAATGCCGACAATTGGGAAGGACACAAGGAAGTTTTCAAACATTCTGTTTTACCAATAATTGCTGACGAAAGTTGTATAATTGAGCAAGACGTGGCCAAATGTCACCATCATTTTCATGGAGTGAATGTCAAATTAATGAAATGTGGCGGATTAACTCCCGGAAGACGAATGATTGAAGAAGCCAAGAAATTAGGTTTGAAAACAATGGTGGGTTGTATGACTGAATCGACCGTTGGAATATCTGCAATTGCACATTTATTGCCACAATTGGATTATGTCGATATGGACGGTGCATTGCTTTTAGCTGAAGACATAGCAACTGGTATAACAATAGATTTTGGAAAAATAAGCTATTCTGAAATCAATGGAACCGGTGTAACTTTAATTAAGGTCCTTTGAAAGTGCTCCAATTCTAAATCTAAAATTGTGCTCTAATTGCTTTTAAACCGTACCTTTGTAAAAAATTAGAATATGATGACAAATAACGATATCTTTAAAAAACTTCGCGTAGCTTTAATGTTACGCGATGATCAAATAGTTGAAATATTAGAATTAGTAGATTTTAGAATCACTAAATCAGAATTGGGTGCTTTTTTCCGTGATGAAAAACATGAAAATTATATGGAATGTGGTGACCAAGTGTTGCGTAACTTCCTAAATGCCTTGGTAATTCACTTGCGGGGTACAAAAGAAAATCCAAAAAATCCAAATGATGTTTTGGCCAAACATAAAGCTCAAATTCCTGTAAAGGAAGGAACTTCTGAAAGAGCTGAATTTAAAGCAAAGCCGAGAGACGAGGAGAGATCTAGAGGTGACGAAAGTCCTTCAAAATCGAAACCTGCTGCTAAAAAACCATTTAAAAAACAATTCTCAAAAGGAGCTCCAAAAGTTCAGGTGGTAGAAAAAGTTAAATTCAACTTCGGTAAGAATAAAAAATCATAACAGTGAAAACAGCTTTGATTATTGGAAGCACTGGTTTAATAGGTTTAGAACTATTGAATTTACTTTTAGATAGCAATAATTATTTAAAAGTGATTACTTTTGTAAAAAGAGATACAGGAATAAAGCATCCAAAATTAACGCAACACATCATCGATTTTGACACGCCGGAAACCTATAAAGAATTAGTGGTTGGAGATGATTTCTTTTGTACCATTGGCACAACAATCAAAAAAGCAGGAAGTAAAAAAGCTTTTAGAAAAGTAGATTTTGGATATCCAAAACAGTTTGCCTCTTTTGCTTTGCAGAATAAAGTCAAACAATTCTTGATTATTTCATCTCTTGGCGCTAATGCGAAATCCGGAAATTTCTATTTGAAAACAAAAGGAGAAATTCAAGATTTTCTCAAGGATTGTAATTTTGAAAGCGTTGCTGTACTGCAACCTTCCCTTCTTTTGGGAAACCGAACTGAATTTAGATTAGGAGAAAAAGTAGGTGCCTTTTTTATGAAAACACTTTCATTCTTATTCGTTGGAAATTTAAAAAAGTACAAACCTATCGAAAGCGAAACGGTAGCCAAAGCACTTTTGAAAATAGCTCAAACAAACAATATAGGTTTTAAAATATATGAATCAGATGCGATTCAAGAAATTGGAAACTAATACAATATCAAAATCCTGAATTAGCGTTCAGGATTTTTTTTTTGTATATTTAGTTCATCTAAGTGAATTTACAACTTCAAATATGAAATGCATTCTAACCTTCTCATTATTCTTTTTCACTTCCTTATTTTTTGGACAAAACAATAAAACAGAAGAACCAGCACAGTTTCTGGACTCAACTTTAGTTACGTCAACAACAATGGAATATGTTGACCCAAATGAAATTGAGTCTGTAAATGTTATTAAAAAAGACACCACGATAAATGGTGTTATGTATCGTGGTCAAATTTATATTACTTCCAAAATTTCTAAGAAATATGATTTCATAAGTTTGGAACAAATTAAATCTGAATTTACCAAAATCAAAAGTAACGATGTCATTTATATGGTAAATGGAGCATTTATAAAAGACAATATCAAAACTTTCAAATTTGACCGAAACTATATTTTAAAAGTGGAAGTCACTAATTCAGAAGCATTTTACAATTTTAGAAAAAGTGACACCAAATTTGACATCATTAATATCTTGGGAAAAACCAAAGAAAATTTAGAAAATAAAAATAAGATTTTAATAAAAGGTTATGAAGCAATAGGTGTTAAATAGATTTTATTTTTAATGTAATTTAATATTCTTTATATCCCCTTTTAAGAACTACAACTTAACATAGAACATCCTACTTTATCTCTGGCCCAATCCGGTCGTTTAGCAAACCATTTCTGGGAATTTGGTTGTTCATCGTACGGATTTTTAAGCATTTCAAATAATGCGTTTAGCAAAGCATAGTCACCCTTATCTGCGTCATCAATACACAATTGTGCCATATAATTTCGCAGTACATATTTTGGATTCACTTGATTCATTTGCTCTTTCCTGACAAAATCCGAAATAGCTTCTTCATTGATTCGAATGCTGTACATCTCAAACCAATCGTGCCAATCTTTCAAGATTGTTTCATCTAAAGCTTTTTCATTGTAAAAGGCGTCTTTTATGGTATTGAAAGCTGTGATTGCAGTATCAGCTTTAGTAACATTACTTAGATTTCTAAAGAAAATCGTCATATCCGTTTCTACTCTTTCCAACAATTGAGTCAAACTCTGAATCAAAACAGCATCTTGTTCTTTTTTGATTTGGAAACCGAGTTTATTTTGCATCATATTCAAATACTCCTTTTCGTAATCGGTACTAAAAGTATCTAAAATAGCTTCCAGCGGTTTCGCTTCCAGAATTAAGGGATACAACGCATTCGCTAATTGATACAAATTCCACAGCGCAATTTCTGGTTGATTAATAAAACGGTATCTTTTATGTTGGCTATCCGTTGTATTAGGCGTCCAAATGGAATTGTAGTCTTCCAACCAACCGTAAGGTCCGTAATCAATGGTGATGCCGTGAATTGACATATTATCAGTATTCATAACTCCATGAACAAAACCAACGCGTTGCCAGTGTACAATCATGCTCAGCGTAGTTTGAGTAACTTCTTTAAAAAAAGCAAGATATTTTTCGACACCCTCTTTTTTAATATGAGGAAAATGATGTTTGATGGTGAAATCTGTCAATAATTTGAGATTTACATGGTCTTCTCTGGAAGCAAATAATTCAAAACTACCAAAACGAATAAATGATGGAGCCACTCTACAAACGATAGCACCTTTTTCGTAGGCAGGATTTCCATTATATAAAACATCACGCAATACCTGATCGCCAGAAAGCATTAGCGAAAGCGACCGTGTTGAGGGAACACCCAAATAATGCATCGCTTCGGCACACAAATATTCTCGTATAGAAGAACGCAAAACGGCGAAACCATCGGCGGTTCTGGAATATGGTGTTGGCCCTGCTCCTTTTAGCTGTAGAGTGTATGTATTATTTTCATGAACTACTTCAGTAAGATTAATGGCACGACCATCTCCTAATTGTCCTGCCCAATTCCCAAATTGATGTCCCGCATAACTCAAAGCATACGGTTTAGTGCCCGGATAAATGGTACTTCCTGAAAAAGTATTTAAAAAATCAGCTGCAAGTATATCTTCCTGAGAGAGACCAATAGCATTTGCTACTTCAATTGAAGTATGAATCAGTGAAGGATTTGAAGGTTTTTTGGGTAATACGTAAGAATAACAAGCTTGATGAACCTGTCTTGGAACATTGCTTTGATTGGGATCAGCAGGTAATTCGGCAGTAAAACTATTTTGTATCTGGAGTTTCATAATTACTAAAAAACATTAAAAACAAAGATAATTGTTGTAAAGCAGAAAACTTTGCACTTTCAATTATTATTATGATTTGTTCTCTTTAAAAACTTGTAATGATCCAAAAAAAAATCCCGTTTGCCGAAGCAAACAGGATTTTAAATTTATAACTATTTTCTAATTATGAAAGCGCTGCTTTAACTTGATCAGCTGCTTCTTGGAATTCAACAGCAGATAAAATTGGCATTCCTGAATTATCAATTAATTCTTTTGCGATCGCTGCATTTGTACCTTGCAAACGAACAATGATTGGCACTTTAATTGCATCACCCATATTTTTGTAAGCATCAACAACTCCTTGCGCCACACGGTCACAACGAACGATTCCACCAAAAATATTAATCAAAATAGCTTTTACGTTTTGATCTTTTAAGATAATACGGAAAGCAGTTTCAACACGTTTTGCATCAGCAGTTCCACCTACGTCAAGGAAGTTAGCAGGCTCAAAACCAGCATATTTAATCAAATCCATAGTTGCCATTGCTAAACCAGCTCCGTTCACCATACATCCTACTGTACCGTCAAGATCTACATAGTTTAACCCTACTTCTTTTGCTTCCACTTCGATTGGATTTTCCTCACGAATGTCACGCATATCAGCATATTTCTTTTGTCTGTATAAAGCATTATCATCGATATTTACTTTAGCATCTACAGCCATAATTTTATTGTCAGATGTTTTTAAAACCGGGTTGATTTCAAACATCGAAGCATCAGATCCAATATAAGCATTGTATAAAGAATCGATGAATTTTACCATTTCTTTGAAAGCGTTTCCAGAAAGACCTAAGTTAAAAGCAATTCTTCTTGCTTGAAAACCTTGCAATCCAACAGAAGGATCAATTTCTTCAGTAAAAATTAAATGAGGAGTGTGTTCCGCAACTTCTTCAATATCCATTCCACCTTCAGTAGAATACATAATCATATTTCGACCTGTAGCTCTGTTCAATAAAACAGAAACGTAAAACTCCGAAGTTTCACTTTCGCCAGGATAATATACATCTTCAGCGATTAAAACTTTGTGTACTTTTTTACCTTCAGCAGAAGTTTGAGGTGTAATCAATTGCATTCCGATGATTTGCTCTGAAATCTCTTCAACTTGTTGTAAATTTTTGGCAAGTTTCACTCCACCACCTTTTCCACGTCCACCTGCATGAACTTGGGCTTTTACAACATACCAACTTGTACCAGTTTCGGCAGTTAATTGTTTTGCAGCAGCAACCGCTTCTACAGGGCTATTAGCAACTATTCCGCGTTGAATGCGAACTCCGTAGCTAGCTAAAATCTCTTTTCCTTGATATTCGTGTATGTTCATAATATAGAATTTGTCTGGCTTCTGAATTTCTTTCAGAATAAAAGTGCCACAAAAATAGCAAAATTAAACTTAACTGTTATTTTTTTTTTAATTAAATGTAGCTCTAAATCTAGATAACAGAAAGAAAGACAAAGCCACTATTAAAATAAAAAAATATAAAAATTAACTACAAATTTGTTATAAATAATCACGATTAATGATTGGCAAAATATTTCTTTCAAAATCATCGCTTTAATCAGTATTTTTTTATTTCCATTTTATCGAAAAATCAAATCGGATGTGTTTAAATATCATTATTGAGATTTATTCAACCTTTTTCTGTTAGAACTGTAAAAACAAGCCTTTTTTAACCTTTACACCTCTTATATGTTACTAAATCTTTAATTTTGTAGAAAAAAATTTAAGCATGAGAGTTAAAGAACAAGGCCTTTATTTGCCCGAATTTGAACACGACAATTGCGGTGCTGGATTCATTTGTAATTTAAATGGAATTAAGTCAAATGATATTATACACAAAGCACTTGATATATTAATCAAATTAGAACACCGCGGCGCTGTAAGTTCAGATGGGAGAACTGGAGATGGAGCAGGAATATTGTTTGATATTCCACATAATTTTTTTAAGAAAATTTGCAAATTTGATCTCCCGGAAACTAAGGAATATGCCGTGGGAATGGTTTTTATGCCCAAAAGCAAAAATCAAGTTGTTTTTTGTAAAACTACTTTTGAAACTTCGATACGCGATCAAAATCTAGAAATATTAGGATGGAGAGACGTTCCTGTTGACGCATCAAATTTAGGACGAATTGCGGGCGAGAAAGAACCAACCGTTAAACAAGTATTTGTTGGTAAAAATGGATTAGACCTTACGGAACAACAATTTAATGCTAAGTTATTTGCAGCAAGAAAAATAGCGGAACATGCGATTCGAAATTCAAGAATTTCAGAAAGTCACATGTTTTATTTTTCCAGTTTTTCAACCACTACCATAATATATAAAGGTTTGTTGATGCCAGAAGACATCAGCAGATATTATACGGATTTATTAGATGACGATGTGGTAACTCGATTAGCTTTAGTTCACCAACGATTTTCGACCAATACCTTTCCTTCTTGGGAATTGGCTCAGCCCTTCCGATATATGTGTCATAATGGAGAAATAAATACGCTTCGTGGTAACATTAGCCGCATGCGGGCCCGTGAAGAACTAATGAAAAGCGATGTTTTTGGTGATGACATCAAAAAATTATTCCCAATTATTTTAGAAGGAAAATCAGATTCGGCTTCTATGGATATGGTAATCGAACTGTTATTGATGACGGGACGTTCTTTGCCGGAAGCGATGATGATGGTTGTCCCTGAAGCTTGGGAAAAACACCAAACGATGTCAGCCGACAAAAAAGCATTCTACGAGTACAACGCTTGCATCATGGAACCTTGGGATGGTCCAGCTTCTATTCCTTTTACTGATGGTAACGTTATTGGCGCTTTATTAGATAGAAATGGATTGCGTCCTTCACGTTATACATTGACTAAAAGTGGTTTCGTAATTATGTCTTCAGAGATTGGTGTTCTTGACATCAAGCCAGAAGATGTGATTCAACACGGTCGTTTAGAACCGGGAAAAATGTTTTTGGTTGACATGAACGAAGGTCGAATTATTGAAGATGAAGAGATCAAAAATGCTATTGTTACCAAACGTCCTTACAAACAATGGTTGGATGAAAATTTAGTACAATTGGCTCAAATACCATATACTGACAATCCAATTCCAGTAGAAAACATAGATTTTGAAACAAGACAAAGACTTTTTGGCTACACGTTAGAGGATTTAAAAACAATCATAAACCCAATGGGAAGTCAAGGTGCAGAGGCATTAAGTTCTATGGGAAATGATACTCCGTTAGCGGTTTTGTCAGATCAGCCACAGCTGTTATACAACTATTTTAAACAATTATTTGCTCAGGTTACCAATCCACCGTTGGATGGTATTCGTGAAGAAATAATTACTGATATCAGTTTAGCGATTGGTGGCGATTATAATATTTTTGATATTGTTCCAAAACATTGTAAGAAACTAAAAATTCAAAATCCAGTTATTTCGAACGAGGATTTAGATAAAGTAAAAAACATTGATCATGCTGATTTCAAATCAGTAACAATCTCTACATTATACGATATCGAAAAAGGAGTAAACGGATTAGAACGCGCTTTGGAAAGAGCGGTTCAAGCAACTTTTAAAGCGGTTTCAGAAGGCTGTAATATTGTGATTCTTTCAGATAGAGGAGTTAGTGAAAAAATGGCTCCAATTCCTATGTTATTGGCTTGTTCTTACATTCATCATTCACTTAATATTTTAAAAGTTCGTTCTAAATTTGGAATCATAATTGAATCCGCAGAACCTCGTGAACCACATCATTTTGCCTTATTATTTGGTTACGGCGCAAGTGCAATAAACCCTTACATGGTGAATGAAATTATTCATGACCAAGTTAACCAAGGTTTTATTACTAATATAAAAGCGGATTATGCTATTAAAAATTACAATAAAGCTATTGCAAAAGGGATTCTGAAAATCATGAATAAAATTGGCATCTCTACTTTACATTCGTACAGAGCGGCACAGATTTTTGAAATTTTAGGATTAAATAAAACATTTACTTCAAAATATTTCCCTTATACTCCCTCCAGAATCGAAGGAATAGGCCTGATGGAAGTCGAAAAAGAAATCAAAAAAAGATACCAAAAAGCATTTCCAAATTCAAAAGTCAGCAATTTATTGCCTTTAGAAATTGGAGGAATTTACAGGTGGAGAAGATCTGGAGAAAAACACATGTTTAATCCAACAACTATTTCTAAACTACAACAAGCAGTACGTTTAAATAGTCCTGAAAGCTACAAGGAATATGCTAAAATGGTCAATGACCAAAGCGAAAACTTGATGACAATTAGAGGCTTATTTGAATTCAATAATTTGGATCCAATTTCTATTGACGAAGTGGAACCTTGGACAGAAATTGTAAAAAAATTCAAAACTGGCGCAATGTCATACGGATCTATCAGTCAGGAAGCTCATGAAAATTTGGCAATTGCCATGAATAGAATTGGCGGAAAAAGTAATTCTGGAGAAGGTGGAGAAGATCCTAAACGTTTCCAAAAAGACTTAAATGGAGATTCCAGAAATAGTGCTATTAAGCAAGTAGCTTCAGGAAGATTTGGAGTGTCTATTAACTACTTAACAAATGCCAAAGAGATTCAGATAAAAATGGCTCAAGGCGCAAAACCCGGAGAAGGTGGACAGTTACCAGGTGAAAAAGTAGTGCCTTGGATTGCTGAAGTTAGAAATTCAACGCCTTATGTTGGATTAATCTCTCCGCCGCCTCACCACGATATTTATTCTATTGAAGATTTATCACAGTTGATTTTTGATTTAAAAAATGCCAATCGTGAAGCTAGAATTAATGTAAAATTAGTTTCTGAAGTGGGCGTTGGAACAATCGCTGCTGGTGTTGCTAAAGCAAAAGCTGATGTAATCTTGATTTCTGGATACGACGGAGGAACCGGAGCCGCTCCACTAACATCATTACAACATACTGGAATTCCTTGGGAACTTGGTTTAGCCGAAGCGCAACAAACATTAATACTAAATGATTTAAGAAGCCGCGTAGTTTTAGAATGTGACGGGCAATTGAAAACAGGACGTGATGTAGCCATTGCTGCATTACTTGGCGCTGAAGAATTTGGTTTTGCAACCGCGCCTTTAGTAGCGTCCGGCTGTATAATGATGAGAGCGTGTCACTTGAACACCTGTCCAGTTGGTATTGCAACCCAAGATCCGGAATTGAGAAAAAATTTCAAAGGAACGCCAGAACACATTATTAACTTCATGTATTTTATTGCTGAGGAGTTGAGGGAAATCATGGCACAATTAGGATATAGAACATTAAAAGAAATGGTGGGACAATCTCAAAAACTGAATGTCAACAAAGCCATAAAACATTATAAAGCAAGTGGATTAGACTTATCTGCAATTTTATATAAACCAGAAAAAGCGAAAGTAGTACCAAATCACAATACTACAAAACAAGACCATGCTTTAGAACATGTGCTTGATTTTGATATTATAAAAGCCGCTATTCCTTCTATTTATCGAAAAGAAAGAACCAGAGTTACTTTTAAAATTAAAAATACGGATCGTTCCGTTGGAGCTATATTGAGTAATGAGATTTCTAAAATATATGGCGCACAAGGTTTGCCTGAAGACACAATATTAGTTGATTTTGAAGGATCAGCCGGACAAAGTTTTGGTGCTTTTGCAACCAATGGTTTATCATTCAAAATTCATGGAAACTGTAATGATTATTTAGGAAAAGGCCTTTCTGGAGCTAAATTAATTATCAAAGTCCCACCATCTGCCACTTTCAAACCAGAAGAAAATATTATCATTGGTAACGTTGCACTTTATGGAGCTATTACTGGTGAGGCATACATAAATGGTATGGCAGGAGAACGTTTTTGTGTTAGAAATTCTGGAGCAACAGCAGTTGTAGAAGGAATTGGAGATCACGGATGCGAATACATGACTGGAGGAACTGTTGTAGTTCTAGGAAAAACAGGCAGAAATTTTGCTGCAGGAATGAGCGGTGGTATTGCCTACGTTTTTGATCCAAATAAAAAATTCGACGCTACCCTATGTAATATGGAAATGGTCGCTTTTGAAATATTCGAAGAAGATGACTTTATTAAACTGAGACGTTTGATAAAAAATCATTCTATGTATACCAATAGTCCTTTGGCAAAGAGGATTTTAGAAGATTGGAAAAACCAAAGCAACCATTTTGTCAAAGTAATGCCTACTGATTACAAAAAAGCATTGCAACGATTAGCCGAAGAAAAACAAATTGAAGAACTACTAGCACTATAGTTATGGGAAAGATAGGAGGATTTAAAGAATATACTAGAACCGACGAAAGCAATATAGTTGTAGAAGAACGTGTATCAAATTATGAGGAGTTTAAAATTCCATTAACCAATGATAAAATCAAAGAACAAGGATCCAGATGCATGGATTGTGGGATTCCATTCTGCCACAGTGCTTGTCCATTAGGGAATTTAATACCTGATTTTAATGATATGGTGCATCAGGAAGAATGGGAAAGTGCATTAAAAATATTACAATCAACCAATAACTTTCCTGAATTCACAGGTCGTTTATGCCCTGCACCATGTGAAAAATCATGTGTGTTAGGAATTATTAGCGAGCCAATAGCTATCGAAAATATCGAAAAAAATATTATTGAAAGAGGCTTCGCTGAAGGTTGGATAAAACCACAACCACCAGAAGTTAGAACAGGAAAAACAGTAGCTGTAATAGGCTCCGGTCCTGCCGGTTTAGCAGCTGCGCAACAATTGAATAGTGCAGGACATACCGTTACGGTTTTTGAAAGAGACAATGCAATAGGAGGTTTATTACGTTATGGAATTCCAAATTTCAAATTAGAAAAAGGGATTATAGACAGACGTGTTAAAGTACTGGAAGCCGAAGGAATTACTTTTAAAACAAATATAAATGTTGGCGTAAATTATAGTGTTGAAGAATTAAATTCTTTTGATTCAATCGTATTATGCGGTGGTGCAACCGAAAGAAGAAGTTTACCTACTAAAGGAATAGAAAGTAAAGGAGTTATTCAAGCAATGACTTTCTTGACGCAACAAACGAAATCACTATATGGTGAGGTAATCCCTGATCAAATAAACGCTGCCGGTAAAGATGTGATCGTTATTGGTGGTGGAGATACTGGTTCAGATTGCGTTGGAACATCAAACAGACACGGAGCTAAATCAGTTACTAATTTTGAGATTTTACCAAAACCACCAGGTGGAAGAAGTGAAACGACACCTTGGCCGTTTTGGCCATTGCAATTAAAAACTTCCTCTTCACATGAAGAGGGTTGTAGTAGAAACTGGTTAATCAACACCAAAGAATTCATTTCTAATGAAAAAGGGGAACTTGTAGGTTTAAAAACCGTTGAAGTGGCTTGGAAAATGACACCTGGACAAAGACCTGAATTGATAGAAAAAGAAGGTTCGGAAAAAATATGGCCTTGTGATTTAGCTCTGTTAGCACTGGGATTTACCGGTCCTGAAAAAACATTAAGTAATCAATTAGGATTAGAAATTGATATGAGAAGCAATTATAAAGCGAACAATTATCAAACGAATGTTCCCCATATATTTACTGCAGGTGACATGCGAAGAGGACAATCATTAATTGTTTGGGCAATATCTGAAGGTCGTGAAGCTGCCAGAGAAGTCGATCAATACTTGATGGGTTATACTAATTTACCGACCAAAGGAGATGGCGATTTACCCAACTTATAGTTCTAAATGATATTTTATAACCCTTGATAGAAAAATTTGTCAAGGGTTATTTTTTTTATAGAATTTCAAACATATGTTTAATTTATAACTTTTTGTTATAATTTGTTAGAATTCCAATATTAGCTTGTGGAACTAAATAAAGAGTAATAAATTTGCTCAAAATTAATAATCATGCAATCAAAAGACTTAGTACAATTAGCAGAACAATTTGGCAGTCCATTATACGTTTACGATGCCGAGAAAATACAATCTCAATATAACAGATTATCAAAAGCTTTTTCTAAGGTTAATAAGTTGCGCATTAATTACGCGATGAAGGCATTGTCTAATGTTGCGATCCTCCAATTGTTGAAAGAAATGGGGTCTGGTTTAGATACCGTTTCCATTCAGGAAGTATTATTAGGACTTCATGCCGGCTATGAGCCAGAAAAAATATTTTACACTCCAAATGGTGTTTCTCTTGAAGAAATTGAAGAAGTTAACGCTATGGGAGTTCAAATAAATATTGACAACTTATCCATATTAGAACAGTTCGGAACAAAATATCCAAGTGTTCCTGTTTGCATTAGAATAAATCCACATGTAATGGCAGGTGGAAATGCTAATATATCTGTTGGTCATATTGATAGTAAATTTGGGATTTCTGTTCACCAATTACCGCATTTAGTTCGCATTGTTGAAAATACAAAAATGAATATTGTAGGGATACACATGCATACTGGTTCTGATATTCTTGACATCGAAGTGTTTTTATATGCTGCAGAAATATTATTCGACGCTGCAAAAAACTTTAAAAATCTAGAATTTTTAGACTTCGGAAGTGGATTTAAAGTGCCTTATAAAAAAGACGATATCGAGACAGACATTGAAGAGTTAGGTAAAAAATTATCAAAAAGATTCAATGCCTTTTGTACCGAATATGGAAAAGAATTAACCTTGATATTTGAACCTGGTAAATTTCTAGTAAGTGAAGCGGGCTTCTTTTTGGCTAAAGTTAATGTCGTTAAACAAACCACATCAACTGTTTTTGCAGGAATCGATAGTGGTTTTAATCATTTGATTAGACCAATGTTTTACGGTTCACAACATCATATTGAAAATATTTCACACCCAAAAGGGAAAGAACGTTTCTACTCCGTAGTAGGATATATTTGTGAGACAGATACTTTTGCTAATAACAGAAAAATTGCGGAAATAAAAGAAGGTGATATTTTATCTTTTAGAAATGCGGGAGCGTATTGTTTTTCTATGGCTTCAAACTACAACTCAAGATACAAACCAGCCGAAGTATTATGGATGAACGGCGAAGGGCATCTAATCAGAGCACATGAAACCTTTGAAGATTTACTTAAAAATCAAATTCCATTACCTGCAGCAATGGCCACAGTTTAAAATACAAATCCCGCCTCACTTTTAATGAGACGGGATTTTTTTTGTTCAAAAATAAATAAGACCAATTTTTATTTTTTATCTAAAAGAGTTTCTAACACTTCGGATTCAGTCCCATTTGGAAATGGAATTTTCAACATTTGTGAAAGCGTTGGTGCAATTTGGGTAATGTATTTTTTAGCGTGCAATTCTCCTTTTGGAACTTGCCATCCATAAAAAAGTAAAGGCACATGAGTATCATAACTATTAGGTGAACCATGTGTAGTTCCTGTAGCTTGATACTGCATATAACCTGCTTTATCAAGTATAACAATATCGCCATTTTGTTTCGGATCATAACCCTTAGAAATGAAACTTAAAAAATAATCATCTCCTGATGACGCTAAAATTTCCTCTTCAGTGTACACTCTTTTAACTTGTTCTTGTGTCATCAAAAAGTCCTTAAAACTTTGTTTCACTTTCACCAGTTCTAATCCTTTCTGTTTGATAATTTCTTTATTGAAAAAAAGATTAAAGTTAGAATAATCTAATATCAAATCTGAACCAAAGGTTTCATTTGAATGTTTTTTTAATGCTTCAACAATGTCTTTCGCAGGAATGTTTTTTACATTGTATTTGTTATCTTTTAAATAATTAGGATTCTCAGCTCCAGCGTGATCAGCAGTCAGAAAAAGCAAGTAATTATCTTTTCCAACGGTTTTGTCTAAATAGTTTAAAAACTGAGCAATGGTTTGATCTAAACGCAAATAAGTGTCTTGTAACTCTATAGAACGCGGTCCAAAAGTATGTCCTACATAATCCGTTGAAGAAAAACTAACCGTCAAAAAATCTGTGATATCATCTTTCCCTAATTCTTCTTTTTCTATAGCTTTCATCGCTAACTGTGCCAAAATATCATTACCAAAAGGTGTAGTTCTCAAAACATCTGCTCCTTTTTCTTTATACATCTTACTTAAATCATATGGAAAAACAGGTGCATTAGCTTTATCTAATTTACCTTCATACGGATTGTCATCAGCAAGACTTTCATTGTAAGTGTCTATCGGCTTCAATAAATTCCATCCTTTATTAATGTAATTCATATATCGCTTATCTTGGTTAAATTCAGTTAACCAATTAGGCAGTGCTGAACCATAAAAAGTACTTGAAATAAAAGCTCCTGTTTTACTATACCAAAATGCCCAATTAGCAAAATGACCCGCTGGCAATATAGCACCACGATCTTTTATACTCATACCAATTACCTTACCTTTAAAATTTGTAGCCATTCGCAACTCATCAGTAATTGTGGTACTTAATAAATTTTTAGGAGACATTGCCCCCTCTTTTTCTGTACCGTTACCTAGTATTGAAACAGATGCATCATCCGTACAATACATATCTTTTCCTATAGCTTTATTGAACCAATCATTTCCAACTATTCCATGTGTAGATGGCGTAGTACCAGTATAAATACTAGCATGGCCAGGAGCTGTATAAGTTGGTACATAATTATAATGCATATTGTGAAAAGTATATCCATTATTCATTAATCTTTTAAAACCATTTGCAGAAAAATCATCCGAGAAACGATATAGATATTCCATTTTCATTTGGTCTACGACAATACCTACCACCAATTTAGGTCGTTGTTGAGCTTGCAAGTTTAGAGAAACAATAAGTACCAAAAACAAAATAATTCTTTTCATATTATATTTTTATATTTTAAACAAAAATACGACATAAAGTTTGTACAAACTCTCCACGATCACGAAAGGACAATAAATTAACCTATTCTTAAACTCCATTAACTTGAAATATCAATAATGTTAGCATTCACAAAAAAATCCTCATCATTTGAATGATGAGGATTTAATACACCCCGAATTTTATTCAGTTTAAAAAAGGCGCCAAACCGCATCGTTATCAAAAAACTTAGGACACCTATAAAACAAAAAACCCCGTTCATCAGAACGGGGTTTTCAAAGAAAGGCGACGACATACTCTCCCACATAACTGCAGTACCATCTGCGCAGGCGGGCTTAACTACTCTGTTCGGGAA
>NZ_JAFCUP010000016.1:0-72335 GCF_049896585.1 Flavobacterium sp. DSR2-3-3 | reverse complement strand
TAACAATTTGTAATTTAAAAGACATCGAGTAATCTTTTTGAGTTCGCTTCACATAGCGTGTTTCTTCATGTTTTTCCATTAGGATACTTTTTGTGTATCGTTATTTCAGGACCGGACAAATTCACAAAAAAAACCGTCCCGATTTATATCAGGACGGTTTTTTTAGGACTAGACTTGAATTGCTATTACATCATCCCTGGCATACCTCCACCCATCGGGTTTCCGCCACCATTATCTTCTTTGATATCAATCAAAGCACATTCAGTAGTCAATATCATTCCGGCAACCGAAGCTGCGTTTTCTAATGCTACACGCGTTACTTTTTTAGGATCAATAATTCCTGCTTTAAGCATGTCAACATATTCATCCGTTTTGGCGTTGTAACCAAAATCACCCGAACCTTCAGCAACTTTTGCAACAACAACTGAACCTTCAAGTCCTGCATTTTCAACAATAGTTCTTAATGGAGATTCTACTGCACGAGATACAATTTGAATTCCGGTTGCTTCATCAGCATTGTCAGCTTTAATAGCGCTAAGTGCGTTTTTAGCTCTCAATAAAGCAACACCACCACCAGCAACAATTCCTTCTTCAACAGCAGCACGAGTTGCGTGAAGTGCATCGTCAACTCTGTCTTTTTTCTCTTTCATTTCTACTTCAGAAGCAGCACCAACATAAAGTACAGCAACTCCGCCAGCTAATTTAGCCAAACGTTCTTGCAACTTTTCTTTGTCATAATCAGAAGTTGTAGCTTCCATTTGACCTTTAATCTGGTTTACACGATTTTTGATCATATCAGCTTCACCAGCTCCGCTTACAATCGTTGTATTGTCTTTGTCGATAGTCACTTTTTTAGCAGTTCCTAACATCTCGATAGTTGTATTCTCTAAAGTGTATCCTCTTTCTTCTGAAATTACAGTTCCTCCAGTTAAGATAGCGATATCTTCCAACATTGCTTTTCTTCTGTCTCCAAAACCAGGCGCTTTTACAGCAGCGATTTTCAGAGCTCCACGTAATTTATTTACCACCAATGTAGATAATGCTTCACCATCAACATCTTCAGCAATAATCAATAATGGTTTTCCAGATTGAGCAACTGGCTCCAAAACGGGTAATAATTCTTTTAAAGAAGATACTTTTTTGTCATACAAAAGGATGTAAGGATTTTCCAATTCTACTTCCATTTTTTCTGAATTAGTCACAAAATAAGGAGAAAGATATCCTCTGTCAAATTGCATCCCTTCCACAACATCAACATACGTATCTGTTCCTTTGGCTTCTTCGACCGTGATAACTCCTTCTTTTCCAACTTTTGCGAAAGCAGTAGCGATTAATTCACCAATTACTTCGTCGTTATTGGCTGAAATTGAAGCAATTTGTTTTATTTTTTCAGAATCACTTCCTACTACTTTTGCTTGTTTTGCTAAGTCAGCTACAATAGCTTCAACCGCTTTATCAATACCACGTTTCAAATCCATAGGATTTGCTCCCGCAGCAACGTTTTTCAAACCTTCTTTTACAATTGCTTGTGCCAAAACTGTTGCAGTTGTAGTTCCGTCTCCAGCTAAATCATTAGTTTTAGACGCTACTTCTTTCACCATTTGAGCGCCCATGTTTTCCAATGGATCTTTCAATTCAATTTCTTTTGCAACAGTAACACCATCTTTAGTAACAGTTGGTCCACCAAAAGCTTTTCCAATAATTACGTTACGACCTTTTGGTCCCAGCGTTACTTTTACTGCATTTGCTAATGCATCAACACCACGTTTTAATCCGTCACGTGCTTCAATATCAAATTTTATATCTTTTGCCATTTTTGTTGTCATTGCGAGGTACGAAGCAATCGCATCCTCATTGTTAATTTAATTTTTTTTAAGTTCCCTTCGCCATTTTCAGCAAAGCTCTCGAGTCAAGTTGTCTCGATACTTAATTTTTCAGATTGAATACTATTTAGATAATTGCTAAAATATCGTCTTCACGCATAATCAAATAATCTTTTCCTTCCAGTTTTAATTCAGTACCAGCGTATTTTCCGTAAAGGACAGAATCACCAACTATTACAGTCATGGTGTGGTCTTTTGTTCCGTTTCCAACAGCAACAACAGTTCCTTTTTGTGGTTTTTCTTTGGCTGTATCTGGAATAAAAATCCCTGAAGCAGTTTTGGTTTCAGCAGCAACGGGCTCGATAAGAACTCTGTCTGAAAGTGGTTTGATGTTTAAAGCCATAATTTTATATTTTATATTATTTATTTTAACTGCTGTAAAGATTTCAGAAATTATGCCATCCTAGTAACACTGACATAATTTCTTATAAAAAATGCCAGCTTTGACAGGCTGGCATTTAGAATACGTTGTAATGATTTATTTCGCTGGATTTGTTGCAGCAGGTGTATTTTGTGCAGGAGCAACTGGCGTGTTTGTTGTTGGTACGGAACTTCCTGTGTTTTCAATGATTTTCGAATCTGTATCACTTAATGTTCCTGTAAAGCTCAAGCTTGAAAGTAATATAAGTGCAATAAGTATAGTTGCTAATGTCCATGTGCTTTTGTCTAAAAAATCGGTGGTTTTTTGTACTCCACCTAACATTTGAGCACCACCTATTGTAGAGGATAATCCGCCACCTTTAGGGTTTTGAACCATGATAACTACGATTAATAGAAAACAAACGATAGTTATTAAAACTAAAAAAATTGAAAATGTGCTCATTGTTTAATTATTATTATGTTGTAAAATCTTAATATCCGATATGCGGTCTGCAAAGAAACTACTTTTTTCTGGATATTTCAAAATTAATATTTCATAAGCTTGAATCGCTTTTTGATATTTTTTTTGTTCCAAATAAACACGGGCTAAAGTCTCTGTCATCAACGAAGAATTGTCCACTGCATTTAGGTCGAAATTGACCGTGGAAGGCACACCATGTTTTACTGGAGAAATCTTCGGACTCTTTTCAATAAATTTGTCGATAAGTTCTGTTTTTTTCCTTTTGTCGGCATCTATAAGTGGAGCAGGTTTATTAGTTGGTTGCTCACTTTCTCTTTTGATAGGTTCCGTGCGCGAAAGCTGAAGCCATTCTTGGAAGGAATGTTGTTCTTTTTTGGAGAAATCCAACGGCGTACCAATGGCTAACTTTTCTTCAACTTTTGTTAAATGATCCTTCTTCGCGATTGGAGAAGCTTCCTTTATTGAAGTCAGGATAGATTGTTCTAACGTGGTTATTTTAAGTTCTGGTTTTTCTTCAGCAATAAGAATCTCGCTATCTATTACTTCGAGGTCTAGAATTTCGAGTGCTTTTCTATCATACAGACTTTTATGAATTGACGTAAACGTATCCGATGTGATGAAATCAAATAAAACCAATCTGTCCGTTGAATAGGCTGCCGTTATTTTTAAAGCAGCATTATATTTAAAACTATTTTGATTGTAAAGTCCTTTTAATTGAATAGCTCTGGCACTTTGAAAATAAGGAAACTGTTCCAATACTTTTTCTAAATCTTCCGTTTGCTTTTCATTGACAGCATCGGGTTTGTTAATCAAATAAGTATAATCGGTTACGTTCATTTTTAATGTTAAATAATTAAACTTTAATTTACCATTTAGCTAATGACTCATTAAAGATATCTTGTGTTATTCTTTCGAAAATATCTTTCAAAGCTGAGTTTAATGTAGCTCCTGTTAATTGTTGTTCTGCGGGATAATCATAGAAAAATGTGAATGGTTTTTCAAAATCATCTGCTTCTTTTTTCTTATTGGTAAAACGAACATTCACTCGAATCGTCAGACGGTTTTGAGCAGCTCGCTGATCCGCGGTTGCTGTCATTGGACTGATTCTATAATCTACAATTTCTCCTTCATACGTCAAATCAGCACCGTTTTTGACCAAGTTCAAATTGGTTTGGTTCAAAATCAAATCTTGAAGTTCTAATGTAAAGGTGCGGTCAATTCCGGGTTCAATTAGTTCCGCATTATTCTGAAAAAAGCCCACTTGAAATGTTTCGGCATCAATTTTACCGGTTCCTGTAAAGTTATAAACCGAGCAACTGTTGATACTCACTATTATTATCGAAAGAAGAATAAGTTTTATTTGTTTCATTTTCTATTTTAAAAATTGCTTCGCCAATGTGCTAAAACTCGTGTCAAATATATTCATTTTCAATCAACGCATATACGTCCTTGTGTCTTTGTTATAAAACTACAAATCAAATTGCTTAATTTTTCTGTATAATGTTCTTTCAGAAATGCCCAATTCATCCGCGGCAGCTTTTCGTTTTCCTTTGTTTTTTTCTAATGATTTTATAATCATTTCGATTTCTTTTTGTTCTAAACGCAAGGTTTCTTCTTCCTCGACAGTTTCTGCAAAAAGATAATTGTCGTCCTGTTCCTGATATAAATCCTCATTGTTTTGAGCCGCTATCAATGATGCTCTCGGTTCTTCTTCAAAATCTATTTCACTATCGCTTTCTTTTGAACCGTATATTTTTTTAATTAAATTTTGATTCGTCTCTTGTACTTTTGAACCTCCATTTTGAATCAGTTCCAGCGTTAATTTTTTCAAATCATTCAAATCACTTTTCATATCAAAAAGCACTTTGTACAAAATTTCCCTTTCGGTACTAAAATCACTTTCGCTTTTTTTGTCTTTAATTACAGAAGGTAAATTGCTTCCCTGCGCGGGCAAATAAGATTGTAATGTCACGGCAGATATATCTCTGTTGGTTTCCAAAACGGAGATTTGTTCCGCTACATTCCGCAATTGTCGGATGTTTCCGCTCCAACGAAATTTTTGCAGTAACTGAACCGCATTTTCGTCAAGTTTCAAAGGAGGCATTTTATATTTATGCGCAAAATCCGCAACGAATTTCCTAAACAATAAATGAATGTCATCTTTTCGGTCTCTCAAAGGCGGCAAAGTAATATCCACCGTACTCAAACGATAATATAAATCTTCACGGAATTTACCTTTTTCAATCGCATCAAATAAATTGACATTCGTAGCGGCTACAATTCGTACGTCTGTTTTTTGAACCTGAGAAGAACCTACTTTTATGAATTCACCATTTTCGAGAACACGTAATAAACGTACTTGAGTGGTTAACGGTAATTCACCAACTTCATCCAGAAAAATTGTTCCGCCGTCAGCCACTTCAAAATATCCTTCACGGGTTCCTGTTGCTCCGGTAAAAGCACCTTTTTCATGACCGAAGAGTTCACTGTCAATCGTTCCTTCTGGAATCGCACCACAGTTAACGGCAATATATTTTCCGTGCTTTCTATGCGAAAGCGAATGAATAATTCTGGGAATATTCTCTTTTCCAACTCCGCTTTCTCCCGCTACTAATACCGTAATGTCAGTAGGAGCTACCTGAATGGCTTTTTCTATCGCACGATTAAGTTTCGGATCATTTCCGATAATCTCAAATCGTTGTTTTATCGCTTGAACTGATTCCATATTTTATTTTTTTTGCCACAGATTAAAAAGATTCTCACAGATTTACTTAATTTTATTTACAAAACATATCTTTTATATTGTAAAGATTTATTTTGAAAATTAACTAATAATCCAACTTCTGAATCTGCTAATTTCAAATAATTTAAAATTTGTGCAATATGTTCATTGCAAAATTCTTTCACAGCTTTTATTTCTAATACAATATCTTCACATACAATAAAATCGGCGTTAAATTTACTACGCAAAATCTCACCTTTATAATTAATCGAAAATTCTTTTTCTCTTTTATAAGAAATATCGTTTAGCTTGAATTCTATTTCTAAAGCATCTTTGTAAACAATTTCTAATAATCCTGGGCCAAGAATTCTATGTACTTCCATACAAATTCCTATAATTTTATACGTTTCTTGCTCTCTGTATCCTTCTATCACAACGTTTTAATTTTTTGTAGCAGATTATAAAGATTAAAGAATTAAAAAGAAATCTGTGAAAATCTTTTTAATCTGTAGCTAATTTTTTAATTCATTTCACTCAAACCAACTGCTTCTCCTTTCAAAGTTCCGCTGGTGCAAGAAGTAATTCTCACATTTACAAAATTTCCAATTTTATAATCTTCTTTTGGAAAAACTACGGTAATACTTTGTGAATTCCTTCCAGAAAACTCTTCTGTTGATTTTTTTGAAACTTTTTCTACCAAAACCTCTACAGTTTGACCAATGAATTCTTCACTGCGGAGCCAAGCGTGCTTTTGTTGTAAATCGACAATTTCCTGTAATCTTCTGGCTTTAGTTTCGTCGGTAACATCATCTTCCATTTTTCTTCCTGCCAAAGTTCCCGGACGTTCTGAATACGAATACATATAACCAAAATTATATTTCACATACTCCATCAAACTCAAAGTGTCTTGATGATCGTCTTCGGTTTCTGTTGGGAAACCTGAAATCATATCCTGTGAAATTGAACCATTCGGAATAATAGTTCTGATTTTGTCAATCAAAGTCATGTATTCTTCACGCGTGTGCAATCGGTTCATTTCTTTTAGGATTCTATTACTTCCTGACTGAACCGGTAAATGAATGTGTTTGCAAATATTTTGGTGTTTTGCAATCACGTGCAAAATACTTTCGTGCATATCTTGTGGATTTGAAGTCGAAAATCGGATTCTCATTTTTGGGAAACCAACCGCTACCATTTCAAGTAATTGATCAAAATCAACTGCAGTAACTCTTTGCATTTCGGTTGCATTTTCAAAATCTTTTTTCAATCCGCCGCCGTACCATAAATAACTATCTACATTTTGTCCCAAAAGTGTAATTTCTTTAAACCCTTTATTCCACAAATCCTGAATTTCGGTCATGATACTCTGCGGTTCTCTACTTCGTTCTCTCCCTCGGGTAAAAGGTACCACGCAAAACGTGCACATATTATCACAACCACGGGTGATAGAAACCAAAGCCGTAATTCCGTTGCTCATCAATCGAACGGGCGAAATATCACCATAAGTTTCGTCTTTCGACAAAATCACGTTAATCGCATCGCGTCCTTCTTCCACTTCTTGCAAAAGGTTCGGTAAATCTTTATAGGCATCAGGACCCACAACTAGGTCTACAATTTTTTCTTCTTCAAGGAATTGACTTTTTAAACGCTCGGCCATGCAACCTAAAACGCCTACTTTCATTTTTGGATTGATGCGTTTCACCGCATTGTATTTTTCCAAGCGTTTGCGAATAGTTTGTTCCGCTTTATCCCGAATCGAACAAGTATTTACCAAAACTAAATCGGCCTCTTCCAGAATTTGCGTTGTATTGTATCCGTTTCCGGATAATATAGAAGCTACAATTTCGCTGTCTGAAAAATTCATTGCGCAACCGTAACTCTCAATAAAAAGTTTCTTTGTGTTCTCGGGTTTATTTTCTAAAACAAGACTTTCTCCTTGTTTGCTTTCTTCAATAATCTTTTCCATCCTATATTTTCAAAGTGCAAAGATAAGGGAATTCAAATAAATATGACAAGATGTCAGATTAAGAATTAACAATGTTTTGTGTTTTTATTTGGGGATAAAAAAAAGTTCTTTTATTTTTAAAAGAACTTTTTCGTTAACAAACAATATGCTTTTGAATTTGTTATCAAAACAATACTACACCCAATTGAATTCGGGCAATTTTAAGCGTTGGATTCCATATTGCTATTGCAGAAACGGGAACATTATAATGTAGAATCTGAATGTTTTTGTAAATCCGGATTCCAGTATTTACGATATCAAAATTACTGTTTGGGTCATTTGTATACAAATGGGAGGTACCATTTAAGGCAAATCTGGCTCCTAAATAAGCCTCTTAAATGATTTTTTGATTTTTCAACAGTGGATAGCCTAATTCTACATAGGTTGAATACCTATTTTTATAATCGAGGTTGTCCAGCAATTCAAGATCATTGCCATAAAACAGAAAATCAGCTTCTATACGCAAAGGAAATTGGTAGGATGTTCTTAAATCAAGAATGTGCGTGGTTGACTTTCGATCATAATTAAAAACAGCTGAATTTTCAATATTTGTAGCATTCAATAGGTCCCACAAAGCAATTGAAAAACCATTATTTTGGTATTGAATGTAGTAATTAATTTCTTTGTACCCCTGTCAAACTCCTTTCCGCCCCAAACATCAACGGTAAGATTTTGTTTTTTATCTAAAGCATAATGAATGTTAACCATGGCAGTCGTGCTTGCATTGATGACTAGTCCCCTCCATAGGTGGCTCGTTTTTAATACTACATCAAAATTTATTAGGTTTGGTTTTTTGCTTTTTGTAGCTGTTGGAATACTGTCAGAAATACTTATTTCTCGGGCGTATCTAGCCAGCGCTATAATAGAAATTATAGTGGGGAAAAATAATTTTCGCATGATTATACTTGTAAATAAAAAGGTTAGAGCAGCACCACATAAAGGGCTGCGGCCAAACAGGATCCTATTATTGGACCAATAAGAGGGACCCAGGAATAGCTCCAATCGCTACTTCCTTTTATTGGTAAAATAGCGTGCATGATTCGAGGGCCCAAATCTCTTGCAGGATTTATAGCGAATCCTGTGGTACCTCCCAATGACAATCCAATAGCCCAAACTAAAATAGCTACTGGTAGAGCACCAACAGTCCCAAGTCCAATTGTAGCACTAGTATCAGAACTCATTACAAGCTCTGGACCTGCGATATAAAATATTACAAAAATCAAGACAAAAGTAGCGATGATTTCACTCATCAAATTGGAAGAGTAATTCCGAATCGCGGGTACTGTGCAAAAGCAGGAAAGTTTATCGCTTTCGCCCTCTGTAGCAGAAAAATGATCTCTATGAGAAAGCCATACCAAAAGCGCACCTAACATACCTCCAATCATTTGAGCCAGTATGTAAGAAGCAACTTGAGACCATGCAAATTTCCCTATGAGCGCCAGACCTAAAGTGATAATTGGATTTAAATGTGCGCCACTAATCGGGCCTGCGACGGCAACGCCTACAAAAACGGCAAAGCCCCATCCTGTACTAATGACAATCCAACCGGAATTATTTCCTTTGGTTCCTTTAAGAACGACATTCGCAACGACACCGTTACCTAATAAAGTCATAAGCATCGTCCCTAAAATTTCTGCTGTAAATGGAGTCATAATTTTTGGTTTTAGTGATTAATCTTCTGTCAAGTTTCCAGCTCGGCCTACAGCTTTATCTCAGTTTTTAACCAATTCAGTGACAGTCTCGCTTGGCATTTCGGGTAAAAATTCACGGTCTGTTGTCCATTGTTTTTGTAATTCATCTACGCTGTCCCAATATCCGATAGCTAAACCGGCTAAATAAGCGGTTCCCAAGGCTGTTGTTTCTAATGTCTTCGGACGTATCACTTTAAAATCAAAAATATCCGATTGAAATTGCATCAATAAATTATTGGCAACCGCTCCGCCATCTACTCTTAATTCTGTTCCCTTTTTTTCGAAATCAGCTTCCATGGCTTTTACTAAATCATAAACTTGACAGGCTATTCCTTCGAGAGTTGCTCTCGCAATGTGTGCGTTTGTGGTTCCTCGAGTTATCCCAATTATGGCTCCTCGAGCATATTGGTCTTAGTAAGGAGCTCCCAAACCTGTTAGTGCGGGAACAAAATAGACACCCCCCGTTGTCCGGAACACTGGCTGCTAATTCTTCAATTTCATGGGCAGCGTCAGTCATTATAGCACCATCTCTCAGCCATTGTACGGCCGCACCACCAACAAAAACAATACCTTCTAAGGCATAGGTTGTTTTTCCGTTAATTTTCCAGGCTATCGTTGTTAATAAATTGTTTTTAGAATAAACGGGCTTTTCGCCAGTATTCATCAACATAAAACAACCGGTTCCATGCGTGTTTTTTACCATTCCAGGTTCGATCCATAGTTGACCAAAAAGGGCTGCTTGCTGCTCTCCGGCAACTCCGGCTATAGGAATTTTTGTAGAAAATAGCGTAGTTGAGGTCACTCCATACACCTCGCTACTTTGTTTTATTTCGGGCAATATCGATTGCGGGATATCGAATAAATTTAATAGTTCCTGGTCCCATTCAAGAGTATGAGTGTTTAACATCATGGTACGACTTGCATTAGAAACATCAGTCATAAACATTTTACCTCGGGTCAGTTTCCAAATAAGCCAAGTGTCGACCGTTCCAAAACATAATTTTCCTTGTTCTGCTTTTTCACGTGCTCCTTCCACATTGTCCAAAATCCATTTTAATTTTGTGGCAGAAAAATAGGCGTCTAAAACCAATCCTGTTTTTTCTTTAATTATATCCCCGTGGCCTTGAGCTTTCAATGTGTCGCAATATTTTGCAGTTCTTCTATCTTGCCAAGCGATGGCATTATAAATTGGTTTACTAGTTTCTCTATCCCAAACAATTGTGGTTTCTCTTTGATTGGTGATGCCAATGGCGGCGATTTCTTTTCCTGAGATTCCCACTTTAGCAATAACTTCGGCGGTTACGCTCATTTGTGAGGACCAAATTTCGTTTGGATCGTGTTCTACCCATCCTGGTTTAGGGGAAATTTGTTCAAAGGATTTTTGCAAAACGTTGACAATTTCTCCATCGTGGTTAAAGACAATTGCCCTTAATGAAGAAGTCCCTTGGTCAAGGGCAAGAATTAGTTTATTTTTCATTTTTGGCGTTTTTAGGTTAATAGATTATTTTACATAAAATTCGGTCAAAAGAAAACCGTTGGCTAGAGCTCTAAATTCATCCGTTTGAGTTTCAGCCCACGTGTTATCATATCCTAATTCTGTCGCTAATAATTGGGCGACTTTTTTAGAAGAATCAATGGCTGCTCGGGCGTCTAAAACAAAAAGACGTACGCGTCTGGCTAATACGTCCTCTATTGTTCTGGCCATTTCGAAACGAATAGCCCATGCTACTTCAGCCATTGTGTACTCATAATTGGGATGTAGCTTTTCTTTTAAAAAAGGCTCGTCTTCCTGTAATTTCAATATTTTTGGAATGTCAGTTCCATAAATGTATAAATGATTTTCGCGGTCAGTTTCTGAGGTTGCTATATTTCCATGAATGGCAATATGTTCCGTTTTACATCCGTTTTTAGGTAGATTATGGACTTTGATCGCTTTGACAACAACGTCCTCAGCAATTTTTCGGTTCGTTGTCCATTTTCCTCCAGTGATTGTGATTAATCCAGTATCCGAAACAATTATTTTATGGCTTCTTGAAACTTTTTTGGTCCGTTGTCCTTTTTTTTCTGGCGCTGCCAATGGTCTTAATCCTGCAAAGACAGATAAAACATCCGCTCTGGTTGGTTTCTTTTCTAAAAATCTTTGGGCAGTTTCTAAAACGAAATCAATTTCATGTTCCAAGGCAATTGGTTCCAGACTTGATTTTTTCACCAAAGTATCGGTGGTTCCTACCACAATTTTATTATGCCACGGTACCGCAAATAAAACGCGCCCGTCACTTGTTTTTGGAATCATTAAAGCGTTTTGACTTAGTAAGAAAGATTTGTCAAAAACCAGGTGAATTCCTTGGCTTTGAACAAAATATTTTTTGTATTCCAAATCGTTCACCTTCATGATTGAATTCGTGAAAACCCCAGTAGCGTTAATAACCGCAGTTCCGGTCAGTTTATATTTAATACCGGTTTCTTTATCTTCAAATGCTACTCCTGTAACTTGATTTATATCATCTTTTAATAAATTAATCACTTTCGAATAGTTCAAAAGCGTGGCTCCTTTTTCAACGGCTGTTTGTGCAATGTTGATCGCCAAACGCGAATCATCAAACTGGCCGTCTTGATATACAACGCCGCTAACCAATCCTTTTTGTGTAATGGTTGGAAGCAATTCTATTGTTTTTTTTCTGGAAATATATCTAGAGGCGCCTAAACTTAATCTTCCGGCTAACATATCGTAGATGGTTAATCCTACGGCGTAGAAATATCCACCCCACCAATTGTAATTTGGAATCACAAAGGATTGGTTTTTTACCAAGTGACTGGCGTTTTGAGCAATTACACCTCTTTCTTTTAGGGCTTCACGTACCAAAGCAATATCTCCTTGTTCTAAATACCGAACCCCGCCATGAACTAACTTTGTGCTTCGACTGGAGGTTCCTTTTGCAAAATCAATTGATTCTAACAACATGGTTTTAAAACCTCTGCTAGCTGCGTCTAACGCTATTCCTAATCCGTTAGCGCCGCCGCCAATTATGATTGCATCCCAATTTTTGGTGTTCGTAAGTTGGGCTATTTGTTCCGATCTTTTCATTTTATTGTTTTTATTTCGCAATACAATATTTCGTTTTACAAAAATAACGAAATGATTCGAAACAAAGTGAAGCTGTTCAAAGTAAATAGTTTTTTTTTTATTTCTAAAAGAATACCTATCTTTATTTGAATTTTAAACAGTAATATGGCTATAATTAATATCAGACAGGGACTAATAATTCAAGAATTAAATCAAAAGGGGTATGTCAATGTAGTGGAACTTTGTGAAACTCACAAGGTTTCATCCGTAACCATACGAAAGGACTTGAGTTTTTTAGAAAACAAAAATCTGTTGCATCGTACTCATGGAGGTGCAAGTAAACAACCCATTTATGCGTTCGAAAGAAATGTAAGTGATAAAGAATTGCTTCAGGTAGAACAAAAAATGCTTATTGCAAAAGCGGCTTTAAGTTATATTAGCAACAATGATTATATTATTATGGGCTCCGGGACTACTATACATAATTTATCCAAAATGATGGGAGGGTTTCAAAAATTGACCGTGCTAACTCCTTCGCTGAAAGTTTCTTTAGAACTTTGCAAACATTCAGAAATTGACACCATTCAATTGGGTGGAGATATTAGAAAAGCATCAACTTCAGTTGTGGGTGCTATTGCAGAAGGGATTTTAAGTCAATTTTCCTGTAATAAATTATTTATAGGCACGGATGGGCTTCATTTAGAGTTTGGGTTAAGTACTTCAAATGCGATGGAGGCCCATTTAAATCAAGCGATGATTGATGTTGCCGAAAAAGTTATCGTGTTGGCAGATTCGACTAAAATGAATGTCAGAGGATTTGGGAAAATTTGCAATTTAGAAAAAATTGATGTTTTGATTACGGACTCTGGTATCGACATCGAAACTAAAACGAAACTGGAAGATCTGGGTTTAAATGTTGTCGTGGTATAAGAAGAACGAATTTGAAGGAGGATTTATTTAATTTAAGTATTTAATTAGAAGGATGCTTTAATAAATATTGCGTCAAAAACTTTTTATTTTGGATCAAATAAAATTGTTTGATTTGTTTTTAAATCAAAGAATTCAAATCATTCAGAACCTGTAATTCATCGAGAAAATTTACTTTTCAAATTTAAAAAACTCAAAATTTAAAAAAATCTTATACTTTTGCCGACATAAACAATCGGAATATGGCAAAGAATTTAGTTATAGTGGAATCACCTGCAAAGGCAAAAACAATCGAGAAATTTCTAGGAAGTGATTTCCAAGTGGAGTCAAGTTACGGGCATATTGCCGACTTGCCATCTAAAGAAATTGGTGTAGATGTAGAAAATGGTTTCAAACCTAAATATGAAGTTTCAGCCGATAAAAAAGCATTGGTCACCAAATTAAAAGGGTTGGCAAAAAAAGCTGAAATGGTTTGGTTAGCGAGTGATGAGGATCGTGAGGGTGAGGCTATTTCTTGGCATTTAGCCGAAGAATTAAAATTAGACAAAACCAAAACTAAGCGGATTGTTTTTCACGAAATTACTAAAACAGCGATTTTAAAAGCGATTGATAATCCAAGAGAAATCGATTATAATTTAGTCAATGCACAACAAGCACGTCGTGTTTTGGACCGATTAGTTGGTTATGAATTGTCACCAGTACTTTGGAGAAAAATAAAAGGAGGACTTTCTGCGGGTCGTGTACAATCAGTATCCGTTCGTTTGGTTGTAGAGCGCGAAAGAGAAATTCAAAACTTTAATGCAACTGCATCGTATTCTGTTGTAGCTGAATTCACTAACGAATCCGGAAAAACATTCAAAGCCAAACTTCCCAAAAATTTCAATACTAAAAAAGAAGCCGAAGATTTTTTAAATAAAAATATAGGTTCTACATATAAGGTAGCCGATTTAGAAACGAAGCCTACCAAAAAATCACCAACTGGTCCATTTACAACGTCAACTTTGCAACAAGAAGCCGCACGTAAATTGTATTTGCCTGTTGGGATTACGATGCAATTAGCACAACGGTTGTACGAAGCCGGACTTATTACGTACATGAGAACGGATAGTGTGAACTTATCCAAAGATGCGATGGAAGCTGCTCAGGCTGAAATTATCAAATCCTATGGGAAAGAGTTTTCTAAACCTCGAACTTTTGTCAATAAAAGCAAAGGAGCACAGGAAGCACATGAGGCGATTCGTCCTACGGACATGTCGCGTCATACGGTAGATATCGACAGAGATCAAGCGCGTTTGTATGATTTGATTTGGAAGAGAACGTTGGCTTCGCAAATGAGTGATGCACAATTAGAACGTACTAACGTGAAAATTGAAGCGAACAATCACGGTGAAATTTTTACTGCATCAGGTGAAGTATTGCTTTTTGAAGGTTTCTTAAAAGTATACTTGGAAGGTCATGATGACGATGAAGAAGAGCAGGAAGGCATGTTGCCGGCGATGAAAGTCAATGAAAAATTAGGAAACAATTACATTACAGCGACAGAAAGATATTCTCGTGCAGCTGCAAGATATACGGAGGCTTCTTTGGTAAAAAAATTAGAAGAACTTGGGATTGGTCGTCCTTCTACTTACGCACCGACGATTTCTACGATTATCAACAGAAATTATGTCGAGAAAGGAAATCTTGACGGTCAGGAACGTAATTATACGCAGCTGACATTGCAATCCGGGAAACTAGGAGAGAAGTTGCTAAAAGAAAATACAGGTTCTGATAAAGGAAAATTAGTGCCTACAGATATTGGAACGATTGTTACTGATTTCTTGGTAAAGAATTTCGGAAACATTTTAGATTATAATTTCACTGCAAAAGTGGAACAGGATTTCGATGAAATTGCCGAAGGAAATATTGAATGGACAAAAATGATGCAGGAGTTTTACGATACATTTCACCCAACAGTGAAAGATGTAGAGGCGAATGCTGAAAGAGAAAGCGGTGAACGAATTCTGGGAACAGATCCAAAAACCGGTAAGCCAGTTTCGGTGCGTTTGGGGAAATTTGGACCAATGGCTCAAATTGGAGCTGCAGATGATGAAGAGAAAAAATTCGCCAGTTTAATGACGGATCAAAATATTGGAAATATCACTTTAGAGGAAACGTTGAATTTGTTTTTGTTGCCAAAAAATTTGGGTGAATATAAAGGAGAAGAAGTTGAGGTAAGTAATGGACGTTATGGTCCTTATATTCGTCATGGTGCGGCTTTCGTTTCTTTGCCCAAAGGCGAAAATCCATTAGACGTAGACTTTGAAAGAGCCCAAGAATTAATCGATGAAAAAGCTCTGGCTGATGCGCCAATAGCAGTTTACAAAGGCGAAGGCGTTCAAAAAGGAACGGGTCGTTTTGGTCCTTTTATCAAATGGGACGGCTTATTTATAAATGTGAGTAAGAAATACAATTTTGATAATCTGTCTCAATCGGATATTGAAGCATTGATTGAGGATAAATTGCAAAAGAATATTGATAAAGTTTTGCACAACTGGGAGGACGAAGGGATTCTAGTCGAAAAAGCCCGTTGGGGACGCTCGGTTATTACCAAAGGGAAAATCAAAATCGAATTAAGCAAAGATGTTGATGCTACTAAATTGTCATTGGCAGAAGTTCAGGAAATGATTGCCAAGAAAACGCCGGCCAAAAAAGTAGCCGCTAAAAAAGCACCTGCAAAAAAAGCAGTAGCAAAGAAACCAGCAGTTAAGAAACCCGTAGCAAAAAAGTAAAGAATGGAATTTGATTTTCTGAAACCCGTAGACGATGAAATCCTAGAGTTTATAAACGGATTGACTTCGCAGCAACTGGGAAGTAAAATAGTTTTGCATACCAATGAACAATTCCCTGATTTAAACAAAATTAAAATTGCTGTAATAGGCGTTTTAGAAAATCGAGGAGATAAAAAAGCGGTGTCGGATGTTGATTTAATGCCGCTCAGAAAAGAGTTGTATGGTTTGTTTCCCGGTAATTGGGATGCTTCTATCGCAGATTTGGGCGATATTCTCGCTGGAAATTCAGCTGCGGACACTTATTTTGCAGTGAAAAAAGTTGTCGCAGGATTAATCAAGAAAAAAATAATACCAATTGTAATCGGTGGTTCTCAAGATATAACTTATGCGCTTTATAGAGCCTATGATGATTTGGAGCAAATGGTAAATTTAGTTTCTATCGACAGCAAATTTGATTTTGGTAAAGATGAAGAGGAACTTTCTGCTGCTTCTTATTTGACAAAAATAATTGTGGACGAACCCAATAATCTTTTTAACTATTGTAACATAGGCTATCAGACTTATTTTAATTCGCAGGAAGAAATAGATTTGATAGAAAAATTATTTTTTGACAGCTATAGGTTGGGAGAAGTTTTTAATAACATTGCTATTTCAGAGCCAGTTTTCAGAGATGCTGATATAGTTAGTATCGATCTGACTTCTGTTAAATCTTCTGATTCCGGAAATTTTATTTCGTTTCAACCAAATGGTTTTAATGGAAAAGAGATTTGCTCTTTGTCTAGATACGCTGGAATAAGTGATAAAGTTTCTTCATTTGGGATATTCAATCACAATAATTCGAAACAAGAATCGGTACTGATTGCACAGGTAATTTGGTATTTTATTGAAGGTTTTCATTATCGTTCCAATGAGTATCCTTTCGGAAGTAAAGAAAACTATTTAAAATACATTGTTCCATTGGAGGAAGAGGAACTTGTTTTCTATAAAAGTGACAAAACGGATCGTTGGTGGATAGAAATTCCATTTATTTCAAATGTTAATAATAAATTAAAAAGAAACACGTTATTACCATGTTCTTATGACGAATATTTAATGGCATGCAATCAAGAATTACCTGAAAGGTGGTGGAAAGCACAGCGTAAAAATATTGTATAAACATTTGAAGTAGGTTTACAATTCAATGTTTAAAAAAGGTTTGAAAATTAATGTGTTTTATAATAGGTTTATCTTTATGAAATACACAAAAAATTCGATTTAGATGTATTTAATCGGTTATTTTGGTATTTTGTCGATAAAATATTTTTTTTGTATTTTATTTAACATTATTTTTGAGCTTGAATTAATTTTACAATAAAAATATTGTTTTATAAATAAATAATAAATAGGTTTACACACTTTAAAATAATGAATAGATAACAAAATTTATATGAAGAAGTTCATTGCATATACGTCAATTTTGGCCCTTTTGATCGGCTGTGGTAAATCAAGCGATAAAGGAGAATTAGTTGGTATTAATGGAGGCAAATGGCATCCTGAAAAACCGTATGGAATGGCATTAATTCCTGGTGGTTCTTTTATCATGGGTAAATCAGATGCTGATTTAGCTAATGTGGAAGATGCTCCTACAAAAACAGTAACCGTTCGTTCCTTTTATATGGATGAAACAGAAATTACAAATAGTGAATACCGTCAGTTTGTAGAGTGGGTAAAAGATTCTACTATGAGAGTTCGGTTAGCAATTATGGCAGACATGAGCGGACAAACAGCTGATCCAACAGCTGCTAAAGGTAAAAATAGCGGAAGTATTGGTGATTTTGCTTTTAATGATTCTGATCCGGATAAAATGACGGCGTATGACAAATACATGTATGATAATTATTATAGTGTAGGAACTGCTGATGATCCTTACGCGGGAAGAAAACTGAACAAAAAAGTAAAATTAATCAAAGATACTAAGTTGTATCCGGATGCGGAATATGCTGAAGTGATGGACTCAATGTACTTGCCAATAGAGGAGTCCTACAATGGGTTAAGAACTATTGATGTTAATAAATTGAAATTCCGTTATTCTTGGATGGATATTCAGGCTGCTGCCAAAGCAAAAGTAGGAAGAAGAAAAGATTTCATCAAAACGGAAGAAGTTAACGTTTATCCAGACACGACTGTATGGATAAAAGATTTTGCTTATTCGTACAACGAACCAATGCATAATGACTATTTCTGGCACAAGGCCTACGGAGATTATCCTGTAGTAGGTGTAAAATGGACTCAAGCGAAAGCATTTTGTGCTTGGAGAACATTGAATAAAAATAGCTACGTAAAATCTAAAAAGAAAGGACAAGATTTGATTAATTCTTTCCGATTACCAACTGAAGCGGAATGGGAATATTCTGCCAGAGGTGGTCTTGAGTCAGCAACATATCCTTGGGGTGGACCATATACCAAAAATGACCGAGGTTGTTTTTTAGCTAATTTTAAGCCAAACAGGGGAGACTATGCCGCTGATGAAGCTTTGTATACTGTGGAGGCAAAATCGTATGAGCCTAATGGCTACAACCTTTATAATATGGCAGGAAATGTATCTGAATGGACTGATTCTTCGTATGATCCTAATGCCTATGAATACGTTTCCTCAATGAATCCAAATGTTCAGGATGGTTCAAATAAACGAAAAGTGCTTCGCGGTGGTTCATGGAAAGATGTTGCTTATTTCCTACAGGTAAGCACAAGAGACTATGAATATGCAGATTCCGCAAGAAGTTACGTTGGTTTTAGAACTGTGCAGGATTACATGGGAGTTCAAACCACCGGAATCGGGAAAAAGAAATAATTAAAAAAAGAAACCAAATCTATTAAATTTTTAAAATCACTATTATGGCATTATTAAGCAAAAAAGCAATGAATTTCGCATACGGTATGGGAGCGGCGGTTGTAATCATTGGAGCATTATTCAAAATTACCCATATTGAATTTGGATTCTTAACGGGTAACTTAATGCTTACCATAGGTCTTGTGGTTGAAGCACTAATTTTTGCGCTTTCAGCATTCGAACCAGTTGATAATGATTTGGATTGGACTTTGGTTTATCCAGAATTAGCTAATGGTCAAGCTAAACCAGCCACCAAAAAAGTGGAGGCAACTTCTGAAGCACAAGGATTATTGTCTCAAAAATTAGATGTTATGTTAAAAGATGCTAAAATTGATGGGGAGTTAATGGCAAGCTTAGGAAATAGTATTAAAAATTTCGAATCAGCTGCAAAAGGAATTGCACCTACTGTAGATTCTATTGCATCTACAAAAAAATACAGTGAAGAATTAAGTTTAGCTGCAGCACAAATGGAATCATTGAACAGTTTGTATAAAATACAATTGCAAAGTGCTTCCAGAAATGCTCAAATAAATGAGGAAGTTGCTGAAAATAACTTAAAATTAAAAGATCAAATGCTGTCATTGACTTCTAACCTATCGTCTTTAAACAACGTATATGGTGGAATGCTTTCTGCAATGAATAATAAAGGATAATTAGTTTCGAACTATAAAAAAACAATAAACTAATTATTAGAAAATATGGCAGGAGGAAAACTAACCCCTAGGCAGAAGATGATTAACCTAATGTACTTGGTTTTTATCGCAATGTTAGCATTAAATATGTCCAAAGAAGTATTGTCAGCTTTTGGATTGATGAATGAAAAATTTGAAGGTTCAAACACTTCAGCTGAGCAGTCAAACGCTCAAATGTTAGCCGGTTTAGATGCAAAAGCTGCCGAAGCTGGTGGAGAATTTGCAATGGCGGCTACAACAGCTCACAAAGTAGAAGTTATTACAAAAAACTTTTACGATTATATTGCAAAAATAAAGTCGGAAGTTTTAGTAGGGACAGAAGTTGATCCTGAAACCGGTAAATTACCTTACGAGGCAATGGATAAAGGGGATAACATCGACAATATATGGTTTAGCCCTGCGGGTTATTCTGCTAAAGGAAACGAAGTGGTTGCCACGATTGAAAAGTACAAATCAGACATGAAGTTGGCTTTAGGTGATAATAAAAAATTAGCGACTATCTTATCTGAAGTGCAAACTAAGTTTAGTTTAGCAGATGTTAAGAATAAAGACGGGATAGCGGTTCCTTATTTAGATTATCATTTTAAAGGCTTTCCAGCTGTTGCCTCTTTAGCAAAATTATCTGCATGGCAAAATGATGTTAAAAAAGCAGAATCAGATGTTTATAGTACTGCATTAGGTAAGGCAGCTGTTGCTGCTGCTTCGTACAGTAACTACCAAGCTATTGTGGTTTTAGATAAAAATGCATATTTTCAAGGAGAACAAGTTACTGGTAAAGTAGTCTTGGGTCGTTATGATGAGAATACAAAACCTACAAATGTTACTGGTGCCAGATTAGATCCATCTACCGGTCAAGCTAAGATTGCTTTGACTGCGGGCGGTGTAGGAGAGCAAAACATCAACGGTCAATTTACTTTTGTTGAAGACGGTAAAACTATTCCTTTGAAATTCTCAGGAAAATATGTTGTTGTACCAAGACCTAATTCTGCTACAATTTCTGCAGATAAGATGAATGTAGTTTATAGAGGTGTATCTAATCCTATGACGATATCATTTGCAGGTATTCCTGATAATGCTGTTAATGCTTCGGCTTCAGGTTTATCAAAGGTGGGTAATGGTAAATACGTGATGAATCCTGGTGGTGGTAATGAAGTTGTTGTAAGCGTTTCAGGAAAAATGTCTGATGGAAAAGTTGCTAATGATAAAAAAGTTTTTAGAATCAAAGGTATTCCTGGTCCTACTGGAACTATTAGAGGAGAAATGGGCGTGGTAAAAGGGCCTAAATCAAATCTAGAAATAGCAACAATTGGAGCCAAATTAGTTGATTTTGATTTTGAAGTAGGTTTGAATGTTGTCGGATTTAATTTAAAAGTTACTGGTCAACCTACTGTGGTTGTTTCTGGAAACAGATTGAATGCACAATGTAAAGCAGTTCTTTCAAAAGCAGGACGAGGTGATCAGGTTACTATCTCTGAAATAAAAACAAAACTTGTAGGTGCAGGAAGCTATTTATTGCCAAGAACTGCTCCAGTAATTTTTGAAATACAATAATAAGTAGATTTTTATAAATCGACTTCAATTCTTATTAGGATAACATGATGAATGTAAGAAATTTTTTAATCGCTATTATCTCTATTACGGGAAGTTTTGCGTCATTTGCGCAATCTAATTTGCTTAACGCAAAAACTCCGGACCAAATAGGACTTAAAACCACTGCGCAACTTGACTCAGATAATGATAAACCATTAGCTTACGGTTATGTGCATGATAGAGATGTCTTAATGGGTAAGACTACTTGGGAGATTATTGATTTGAGCGAAAAAATTAATTTTGCTTTGTATTTTCCAATTGACACTGCAAATATTGGTTCTGGAAGAAGGTCATTATATGATGTCTTGACCAAGGCAATGAAAAATGGTGAAATCACTGAAGTGTATACAGATAGTTATTTTAATACTAAAAAATCGTTGCAAGACATACAGGGGTCATTAACGCGAATAGATACTACTGATGCAGGAAGAGAGCAAATTAACGCTGGAAATCAAATCTCTGATGAGTACATTTTAAGACAAGATTTATCTGCTCAAGATGTTTCTCAGTATAAAATAAAAGGGTACTGGTATTTTGATAAACGTCAGAGTGAACTTAAATACCGTTTGTTAGGAATTTGTCCTGTAACTCCTGATGTTTATTCAATGAACAGCGACGAGAAAGATTATATAGAGTTATTTTGGATATTTTTCCCTGCTGCAAGAGAAGTTTTGCATGATGCGAAAGCTTTTAACGACAAAAATTCAGCGATGCCTGTTTCTTTTGATCAAATCTTAAATTCAAGACGTTTCAATAGTGTTATCTATAAAGAAGAAAATGTTTATGGAGATAGAAATATCGATGAATACATGAAAGATAATGCGCAAAACCAATTGTTGGAATCAGAAAGAGTAAAAGACAAGATTCGAAATTTCGAATCAGATATGTGGAATTATTAAAATCTTTTTCGTAAATATATTAATCAACTCTTACCGTAATGGTAAGAGTTTTTTGTTTTAAAATGCTTTCTTTGTATTTAGTTTTAAATGAATTTTTAGATGATTGATTATTTAATTATTGGTTCTGGTTTAGCAGGTATTTCATTTGCAGAGGTTGCTTTGCGCAATGACAAATCTATTTTTGTTTTGGATAATAATTCGCAAAATTCATCGAAAATCGCTGGTGGATTGTATAATCCAGTAATTCTCAAACGTTTTAGTGAAGTGTGGAATGCGCAAGAGCAATTAATAATGATGAATGATTTCTATTCTTTATTGGAAGAGAAACTTAAATGTAAAATAGATTTTAAAAAGCCCATTTTAAGAAAATTTTTTTCAATTGAAGAACAGAATAATTGGTTTGCTGCTTCGGATAAAGTTGGACTTGCTCCATTTTTATCAACTAAACTGATTTCTAAAAAATATGTAGGCATTGATTCTCCGAATGGTTACGGCGAAGTATTGCAAACAGGTTACGTGGACACAGCTTTATTGTTATATAAATATAGAGAATATTTAAATCAAAATAATCTGTTTTTAGAAGAAGCATTTGATTATAATGAGCTCAAAAGCGAGTCAGATGGTATTCGCTATAAAAATATTCAAGCGAAACATATCATTTTTGCTGAAGGTTTTGGAATGCATGCAAATCCTTATTTTAATCATTTGTCTTTAAATGGTACTAAAGGAGAACTTTTCATTATAAAAGCACCTGATCTTGATTTAGATGTAATTGTAAATACTAGTGTCTTTATTTTGCCTCTTGGTAATGATTTATTTAAAGTTGGCGCTACTTATCATTGGAAAGACAAAACTGACTTGCCTACGGAAGAAGGAAAAACGGAATTAATAGAAAGAATAAAAGAAATTATTACGTGTGATTTTGAGATCGTGGAGCATTTTGCAGGTGTTCGTCCAACGGTAAAAGACAGAAGACCATTAGTGGGAACGCATAAAGATCATAATTCGATACATATACTGAATGGTTTGGGAACTAGGGGGGTAATGCTCGGTCCGTCAATGGCGAAAGCATTATTTGACCATTTAGAAAACCAAACTCCCTTAGACCCATTAATTGATGTTAAACGATTTAAAACAAAAGAAAAGAAATAAGATTACTTAAGTTTTGCGTTTGGGTCATACGAAACAAACATATTGATGTAAATGTTTCTGGACAAACGTAAAACAAAAGGGAAAGATAGTATCAAGGATGCTATGATTACGATAAAAGCCACTTTAAGATTGGTATCAAAAAGTACAAACGAGATTATAAAAGCGGCAATACCTATGGCCACATTTAATCCGTAACTAACGTACATGGCACCATAAAAAAAAGAGGGTTCGATTTGATAACGTAAACCACAATGACCGCAATTTTCATGCATTTTTAATATTTTATTGAAATGTAGAGGATTTTTGTCTAAATACATACCCTCATTCTGACATTTAGGACAAGTTCCTGTTAAAATGCTATATAATTTGGATCCTTTTTTTAACATTTGCAAAAAATTTAATTTTTCCTTTTTTGATGCCGAAAATTCGGTACACAAATTTACACATTTGTAAAGGAATAAAATCACAATACATGCTTAATATACACAATTTATCCGTTTCGTTTGGTGGTTCTTATTTATTTGAAGAAGTCACTTTTCGATTGGGTGCTGGGGACAGAGTGGGCCTTGTAGGGAAAAATGGAGCCGGAAAATCGACTATGCTTAAAATGTTGGCGAGAGATTTTGCCCCTGATTCTGGAGTTATTTCTCAGGAGAAAGATATTCGAATGGGATTCTTACGTCAGGATATTGATTTTGAACAAGGAAGAACAGTTTTGGAGGAAGCCTACGAAGCTTTTACGGAGATAAAAATTGTTGAAAAAAAGCTTGAAGAAATCAATCATCTTTTAGTAACGCGTACGGATTACGAAAGTGACGAATATAGCCAGATAATAGAAGACTTATCCGAGTTTACACATCGTTTTGAATTATTGGGTGGTTATAATTATGTGGGTGACACGGAAAAAATCCTTCTAGGATTGGGTTTCAAAAGAGAAGTTTTCGATAATCAAACGGAGACTTTCTCCGGAGGATGGAGAATGCGTATCGAATTGGCCAAATTATTATTACAAGCCAATGACGTTTTGCTGCTGGATGAGCCAACGAATCACTTGGATATTGAAAGTATCATTTGGTTAGAAAGTTTTCTTCGTAATTATCCGGGAGTTGTGGTAATTGTTTCACATGATAAAATGTTTTTGGATAATGTGACGAATAGAACTATCGAAATTTCACTTGGTAAAGCCTATGATTTCAACAAGCCATATTCTCAATATTTAGAATTACGTCATGAAATTCGCGAAAAGCAATTGGCAACGCAAAAAAATCAAGCCAAAAAAATTGAAGAAACAGAGAAATTAATTGAAAAATTCCGTGCCAAAGCTTCCAAAGCTTCGATGGCGCAGTCGTTAATAAAAAAATTAGATAAAGTTGAACGTATCGAAGTTGACGAAGATGATAACTCAGTGATGAATATTTCTTTTCCAGTTTCGAAAGAACCGGGTAGAGTGGTGATTGAAGCTGAGAATGTAACTAAAAGTTATGGTGATACTACGATTTTGAAAGATATCAATCTGTTAGTGGAGCGTGGAAGTAAGATTGCTTTCGTTGGACAAAACGGACAAGGAAAATCAACTTTTATCAAAGCTATCGTTGATGAATTTGAATACCAAGGAAATATTAAATTGGGTCATAATGTACAACTGGGTTATTTTGCGCAAAATCAGGCAGAATATCTGGATGGTGAAATTACATTGTTGCAAACCATGGAGGATGCCGCAGCGGACACAAACCGAATGAAAGTTCGTGATATGCTGGGTTCTTTCTTGTTTAGAGGCGATGATGTGGAGAAAAAGGTAAAAGTCCTTTCTGGAGGCGAAAGAAACCGTCTAGCGTTGTGTAAATTATTATTGCAGCCGATTAATGTTTTGTTAATGGATGAACCTACGAATCACCTGGATATTAAATCTAAGAATGTTTTGAAAGCCGCACTTCAAAAATTTGGGGGAACTTTATTGTTGGTTTCTCACGACAGGGACTTCTTGCAGGGGATGTCAAATTTGGTGTATGAATTTAAAGACCAAAAAATAAAAGAATATTTAGGCGACATCAACTATTTCTTAGAGCAGCGCAATATGGAGAATATGCGTGAAGTCGAGAAAAAAGATGCTGAAAAAGCAGCTGCACCAAAAGAAAGTAACAAAGCTTCTTACGAAGATCAAAAGAAAGGGAAAGCTTTACAAAACAAATTGAGTAAAGTAGAAAGTCAAATTAAACAATTAGAAAAGGATATTCAACAAGATGATAAAATGCTGGCATCTAATTACGATAAGCACATTGAAGATGCGAAGTTTTTCACTGCTTACAACAAGAAAAAATCAGAGTTAGACAAACTACTCTTAGATTGGGAAGTTGTTCAGGAAGAAATAGAAAATGTATAAAAAAGAGAGTTCCATTTTGGAACTCTTTTTTTATACAATAATTCCAATAGATTTGGAGTGCGCGATTGCTTCACTGCTATTTTTGAAGTAACAAATTGAAACGTTTAAGGTTTCTAAATTTTTCATCACATTTATTACTTTTTCTTTTTGCGTTGAGCCAGTCTGTCGGATATATACGGCTTTTACGGTAACCGGAAAAATTTTGCAAATCGCTTCGTATAAATATGGATCATGTTGTGAATCATCGCCAAGAAGCACATATTCTAGATTGGGGTAAAACTCCAATATGTGTTTTATTTTATCAAATTTATGATTGTGATTTCCGCTGCCGGTGAAGAAAAAGTCAGTGAGACTCGTTTTAATGTCCTTCAAAAGTAACACCGCTTTAGGCAGTTCGTGAAGTTCGGTGAATTTTGTGATGAAACGGTATAAATTCCACTCGCTGCTGGAAACATAGAAAAAAGCATTAAACTCTTCCTTTTTTTCTCTTCCAGCAGTACTTAAAGCCTGATAATGGGTAACAACATCATCATATATTTTTCTCTTATTTACGTTTTTAAATAATAAAACATATAATTTTTTCAATGGATTCAGTGTGTGAGATACTAAAAAAGTATCATCAATATCAGATATAATTCCGAGATTTCCTTTGTGTGGCCGAATGTAACTGTCTTTTGTAGTGATGGTTCCATTTTTATAAACAATGCTCACTTCATAATCGATCCAGCCGTAATTTTTGTCTTGGTCTAATGGAACGCAAAATTTAAAATAGCCATCCACAAGTGTTTTGGTATGAATTTTGGAATTGTTGTGTTTTAAATAAACATCGGCGTTAGCCTGCGTTTTTATTTGAAACATTTTAATAACAGAAGTAGCATTTTTTAGATTCTTTTTTTGAAAATTATATTCTTCTACCGATGTTGGTTTGAAAACATGGCCCATGACAATTAATTCTTGCTCATTCGCGTAGCCTCGGTATAATTTTAAAATTGGTTTCATATATTGTATTACTTTTGATAAAAGTTCAATTTATAGGTTTTTAATCAATAAAAGAAGAAAAAGTTTGAAAAAGAATATCATGTTAGTTGTAAATCCTATCTCTGGCGCTGTCGATAAGTCAGAACTAATTGATGCTGCTACTGTTTTTGCTGACAAAGAAAATTTAAATCTTGTAATTTACAATACTTCAGGAATTTCAGATAGTGAAAACATAAAGGTGCTTTATGATACCTACATTCCAAAACGAATTATTGTGGCCGGTGGTGACGGAACCATAAAAATGGTTGCTGAAGCTATGGAAACACACGATGTTATTATTGGTATTTTGCCAGCTGGTTCTGCTAACGGTTTAGCGGTAGATTTGAATTTACCATCGACCATTGAAGAAAACCTAGAAATCGCTTTTCACAATGATTATATGGAAATCGATATGATTTCTATCAATGGAAAAAAAAGCATTCATTTAAGTGATTTGGGTGTAAATGCAGAAATGATAAAGAACTATGAGAGCGGAAGCATTCGTGGTAAATGGGGATATGCTTTGCAAACATTGTCTACTTTGATTGATTTAGACGATCCGTTTGTGGCAACAATTACCGGTAATTTTCCAACGATAGAATGTGAGGCAAGAATGATAGTTATAGCGAATTCTCAAAAATACGGCACCGGAGTTTCCATAAACCCGAATGGAATTATGGACGACGGAAAGTTTGAATTGGTTATTCTGAAAAATATGGATTTATTAGTACTAGGTAAAATTATCACCGGAAATATGCCCGTAGATAACAATGATGTTGAAATTATTTCTACTGATAAAGCATTTGTTACTACCAATATTCCGGTTAGTTTTCAAATTGACGGTGAATATTGTGGAACAGAAACAAAGTTGAATATAGAAATTTTACCCAAACAAATGAAAGTTGCAATTCCCAATCCAATAACTGAAATTATTTAAACGGATTGCGTTCTTGCCAGACAGTTTCAGGTTCTAAATATTTAAATATTTTAGGAAGATATACATTTACAATCTTAGAACTATGATGCATCAATCCGAACATTTTTAACGGTTTAGCACCAACAGAACTTTTAATTTCCAAAGCGGTTCTGGCAAAGATAATTTCGTTGAAATTTTTATTGATGGAGTATGCAATCATGTCGTACAGCATGTTGAGATACAGCATTTTTTCACGCTGAATACTTTCGTCGTAACCCAGAAAATAAGTGTCCATGACTTCTCCGTTTTTTATTAAAGTATTAAATCCGATGAGTTTTTCGTCGATAAAATAGCCGTAAAAAAGAAATTTTTCTTTAAAAGTTTCTTTAAAAACCCTAAAATGATTCTTTGGTAAAAAGAAAGTGTTAAAAGGTGCATTTTTGGCTACGTGAAAATACAACTCATAAATAGTATCTTCAAGAGCAATAATATCTTCCAAATGCAATTTTCTTTTCTCAATTAATGCTGCTTTTTTTCGGGCTCTTTTATATTGATCTCTGTATTTTTTTGAAAGTGATTCTATGTAATCTTGCTCAGATTTCCAGTTTTTATTAATCGAGAAAACCATGTTGGGTTGCGTCGAAAATAGATAGTCATTTTGGAACTCAGGAATGTCAAAATTTTTGATTTCTTCCTTGTCGAAATCTTTGTACGTGGTAATGTGAATCTTTATGCCTTTGGATTTAAAGATTTTTTTTAATTCCGATGTTGCAGCATGCAAGGTTTGCATTGCTTCCTTGTGATGAACAGCATTGGATAAGGCAAATGAATTTTGGCCGGTTAGCATATTGTTGCCAATAACAAGCACGTTGGAAGCAAAGTTTCCGAATATAATATTTCGTACAGCGGTTTTAATGCCGTTGTCGCGCTCCCCAAAAGATTCCAGTGCATTCAAATCCAAAAATTGCGAAAGTGCAATACCTACCAAAATCTCATTGTCGAAAATTCCTATGAAGTGACAAGTCATATTTTCAGGGGAAGATTTTTCTAAAACTTGTAAGTATTTTTTAGATAAAAAAATTGTCGAAACAGCTAAATCATCCCATATTTCAGGAAGTTGAGCAGTTGAGTTATAAATTTTGAAGGAATAAGCTGTATTCAAATTGTGTAGAAATATTTTTCCAAAATTAGTTAATAAAGTTAAAGAATTATAGATTGTCTCTAAATTACTTAACTATATAAAAATAAAAAAATAAATTATGAAAACTAATTCAGAGAAATCTATTCAAACCGATTTGAAAGTGCTAAACGAATAAAAATTTATCAAGAACTGAATAGAGAAAGACTTTAAATTCTTAGATTTTACGCAAGTTATTGGTTTTCGTTCAAGTAGGATTAATAGCTGAAAAGAGCAATCACCACCCGGAATTATTCAATGTATACAACAAAGTTACGATTCGCCTTACTACACATGATGCTGGAGGTGTAACTGATATGGACATTGATTTGACAAAAACAATTGAAAAAATTCAATAAAAATAAATTTCGATTAGCTTATTGATAGTCGAAATTTATTTTAAATCAAAACAAATGTTTATTTCCAGGCACATATAATTCCACCCATAATTGTAAAGCTTAGTATCCAAAATCCACCGGTTACAAAAGTGTATTTGAAACTTCTTTTTTCGTATAAAGCATTTGTTCCAATAATTGGCAAAGCAAAAAAGAGCCCGCTCATAAATCCGTGTAAAGCTCCATGTTTGAAGGTTCTAAATACGGTTCCATAATCGGTCATAAATGCGGAGAAGGATGGTTTGGCAATATTGGGATCTCCTCCAACCATTCCTAGAGCACCAAATTGATGTATTGTTAGCATTTGAAGTGAAAAGCTAATAAAAAAAGCGTAAAGTAATGAGGTGCCAAATAGTAAAAGCATATTTCCTTCCTTCAGATTTTCTGCAGTAAGGCTTGATTCTTTCATCCAAATAGTTCCAAAAACTTTTGGGTGGTACCAAAAAAATCCGATTACGAGTGTCGATAAAGCCGCAACAAATAGTGCTAAGAAATTGATTTCCATAAATTTGGTTTTGTGGTTATTAAAACAAATTTAACAAATTATAAATTAACATCAAAAAAATCAAAATTGTAAGTTATTACAGTATATAAAAAACAAAACAATGTATTTTGTCGATTATATTTGCGGATTAACCATAATAAAAGTAGCTTAGACCTGTAAAAGTATAAAATATCTTAATTATGAAAAAAACAGCTACTTTATTATTCATCCTTTTGTTTTCCATTTCGATGTTTGCCAATGTATCTCAATCAGAAAAAGATGCGTTAATTAAATTGTACCAATCGACAAATGGAAAGCAGTGGACTGTAAAATGGGATTTATCGTCCCCTGTTTCGACTTGGTACGGAGTGAAAGTACTGGATGAAAAAGTAATTTCAGTTCGTTTAGCTGATAATAATTTAGTGGGTGACATTCCCGCTGAAATTATGAACTTGGTGAGTCTTCAAGAATTGGATTTACACAAAAATCAAATTTCAGGAATTATTCCTTCGACTATCGGGAAACTAAAAGAAATGAAAGTGTTGAATCTTTCTTTCAATAAATTATCAGGAATAATTCCATCTTCAGTTTGTGAAATGAGTAATTTAAAAGAATTAGAGTTGTATATGAATGCGCTATCAGGAGAATTACCAATGCAAATTGGAGCCTTGAAGCAGTTAGAAGTGTTATCATTGTTTAATAACGAGATTGTGGGAGAAATTCCAAATTCGCTATATGACATCAAAACAATAAAAACATTACTTCTTAATAGCAATAAACTTGTGGGAGAATTAAGTCGCGATGTAGAAAATATGACTTCTCTCGAAAACCTTAGTTTGTTTGATAATAATATGATTGGACAGGTTCCAATGGAATTGGAAAAATTAGACAATCTAAGAGAGATGAATATTTCTTACAACAGATTTAATGGTCTTGTGTCTAAAGATTTAGCCGTTTTAGACACCTTGAATATGACAATGTTAAATGAGCAGGGAGTTACCGTATTATTAGATGTGACAACCGGCAGAAATTCAGCAATTGCTTCAGAGGATTAATTTTCAAAAAACAACAGATACGTACTTTTAACAAAATAGAATTTAGTTGATTTTTGGTTATGTTAATTTTAATAAACGTAGTTGGTAAAAAACCTGTGAGACTTGTTTCACAGGTTTTTTTTATCAAATGAATTGAGAACTTTATTTTATACTTTTTTGCATTAATTCATTGGCTATAAGAACGTTTTTTAACGTGTTAGCTATTTAAAATTTTTAGCTGAATTTGAAAAGTTATCCAATTTAATATATACCATTTTTTTGTTGTTTGAATAAATTTTAAATCTGTCGACACATTTTCATTATTAATGTTTCTAAAGGTTAATTTCTTCAAATTAATTGTTCGAAACTTAATTGAAGTGTAAATAAGTTTCTTAATCTAATCCATTTTAATTTTCTCTTTTTGAAGTTCTAAAAGTGGCGTTCCAGAAAATAATTGAAAATGAAAAATTGCATAGATAGTTGAAGTTGTAAAAGCGAGAATATAAATCAGGAGGCTATTTCTTACGCTAGTTTTTTCCAAAAGGACTCTGAGAAGAGGTGAAGATCATATTTATATTTCCGAGAGGTGTTATTGATACTGTTTTGGCTTTTAAATGTAATACGTTTTCTTACGTTACTTAAATCTAAAAGATTTTACAAATTCTAAACAACAAATTTATCAAAGGTTTTAAAACAAAAAAAGCTCCAGATTTCTCTGAAGCTTTTTAGTAGCGGGAACAGGACTCGAACCTGTGACCTTCGGGTTATGAGCCCGACGAGCTGCCTACTGCTCTATCCCGCGATGTGCGTTTGTAATTTCAATAAAATCCTTAGTAGCGGGAACAGGACTCGAACCTGTGACCTTCGGGTTATGAGCCCGACGAGCTGCCTACTGCTCTATCCCGCGTTGTTTCGGGTGCAAATGTACAACGAATTTCCGTATATCCAATAAAAATTTTTAAAAATGTTTTATTTCATCTATTAACTTGATATGTCTACCTTTGCACAATAAATTATAATAGAAATGTCACATAAAGCAGGTTTTGTAAACATCATAGGAAATCCAAATGTTGGGAAATCAACATTAATGAATGCCTTTGTTGGAGAAAGATTATCAATTATTACTTCAAAAGCACAAACAACACGTCATAGAATTCTAGGAATTGTAAACGGGGAAGATTTTCAATTGATCTTATCGGATACGCCGGGAATCATAAAACCAGCCTACGAAATGCAGGCGTCCATGATGAATTTCGTAAAGTCAGCTTTTGAAGATGCTGACATCTTGATTTATATGGTGGAAATTGGAGAACAGGAATTGAAAGACGAAGCATTTTTTAATAAAATTATTCATGCTACAATCCCAGTTCTGCTTCTATTAAACAAAATAGATAATTCTAATCAGGAACAACTCGAAGAGCAGGTGGCTTTCTGGACTGCGAAAGTTCCTAATGCAGAAATTTTCCCAATATCAGCTTTACAGAATTTTAATGTACCGGAAGTTTTTGGACGAATCATTGAATTATTACCAGAATCGCCTGCGTATTATCCAAAAGATCAATTGACAGACAAACCGGAACGTTTCTTTGTCAATGAAACCATCCGCGAGAAAATATTGTTAAATTACAGCAAAGAAATCCCGTACGCAGTAGAAATTGTAACCGAAGAGTTTTTTGAAGATGAAAACATCATTAGAATCCGTTCTTTGATTATGGTCGAGCGCGATACTCAAAAAGGAATCGTCATCGGACACAAAGGTGCTGCTTTGAAAAAAGTAGGTATGGAAGCCCGAGCTGATTTAGAAAAATTCTTTGGCAAACAAATTCATATTGAGTTGTATGTGAAAGTGAATAAAAACTGGAGAAGTAACGTGAATATGTTGAAGCGATTTGGTTATAACCAGTAATTTTTCTGGTTCGTTTTTTTCAAAAATCAATATTGGAATTCAATTTCTGATATTGATTTTTTTTTAGCCCAGATAGCAGCGGCATCCTTTTGTGCAGTCCCGAAACATCGGGACAGCATAAAAGATTGAGCGGAGAGCTGGAATTGCTCCAAATAAAAACTAAGATTCTATAATTTCCATAAATAAGTTTTCCAGATCATTCATTTGGTTGTGGCCGTTACTACGGATCTGTTTGGCTACAATGTATAGTAAAAACCAGGCAAAAACCATTAATCCCATTACTACTAAATCGAATGTTACGGGGTTTTTCAGGATATAATCAGAATAAGCAATTCCCGAAAAAATCAAAAAGATTCCCGCAATAATAAAATGGAAGAACATAAAAAGTGTCCATAAGGTTGGATCAGGGCCAAATAATGCTCTGATATGAGTCTCGTTTTGGTCTTTTGATTCCATTTCTAAATGCAAATGGGGAGACCAATACGCTTTTTTGGGGCCTTTGATGTTTAACCAAATGTGATAACCCCGAATTTTAACGAAGTAATCCTGAGACTTGATTCGGGTATAATTGGCAAATTTAACTCGCAAGGCATCGATGTTTTGCGGAACATCTTTGTAAAACCGTAAGCGAAGTCTGAGCTCATTATTAGTATCCATAATAGTAAACTTGTAAGTATTAAAAAGATAAGGGTTTGCTAATATATCAAAAAAATTGATATTGATGGTTATAAACACTACCTTTGCAAAATATTTGAATTTATATTATGAATAATATTGTTGCGATAGTAGGAAGACCTAATGTGGGGAAATCAACCCTTTTTAATAGGCTGATACAAAGAAGAGAAGCTATTGTAGATTCAGTATCGGGGGTTACCCGTGATAGAAATTATGGTAAAAGCGAGTGGAACGGAAAAGAGTTTTCTGTAATTGATACCGGCGGATACGTGCGTGGTTCTGATGATGTTTTTGAAGGAGAGATCCGCAAACAAGTGGAATTAGCTATTGATGAGGCTGATGTTATCATTTTTGTGGTTGATGTTGAAGAAGGGATTACCCCAATGGATGATGCCGTTGCGAGATTGTTGCGTAAAGTGACGAAACCGGTTTTACTTGCTGTAAATAAGGTGGATAATGCGATGCGTGAGAAAGATGCAATTGAATTTTACAATCTTGGTTTAGGCGAATATTACACGTTTGCCAGTATTTCTGGAAGCGGAACAGGAGATTTATTGGATGCATTGATTGATGCTTTTCCTATAAAACCAGAGCCAACACAGGAAGAAGTGGTATTGCCTCGTTTTGCAGTTGTAGGTCGTCCCAATGCTGGAAAATCAAGCTTTATCAATGCGTTAATTGGCAAAGACCGATATATTGTTACTGATATTGCGGGAACTACCCGTGATTCTATCGATACTAAATTTGACCGTTTTGGTTTCGAATTCAACTTAGTGGATACCGCAGGAATTCGTCGTAAAGCGAAAGTAAAAGAAGATTTAGAGTTTTACTCGGTAATGCGTTCGGTTCGTGCAATTGAACACGCTGATATTTGTATCTTGATTATTGATGCCACTCGTGGATTTGAAGGCCAGGATCAAAGTATTTTTTGGTTGGCTGAGAAAAACCGTAAAGGTGTTGTAATCTTGGTGAATAAATGGGATTTAGTAGAAAAAGAAACGATGTCAACTCGTGATTATGAAGCTAAAATTAGAGAAGAATTAATGCCGTTTACGGATGTGCCTATTCTTTTTGTTTCTGCTACAACGAAACAACGTTTGTTGAAAGCATTAGAAGCTACTGTAAAAGTTTTCGAAAACAGACAACAACGTATCGCTACGTCAAAATTCAATGAATTCATGTTGAAAGTGATTGAAGCTTATCCGCCGCCAGCAACAAAGGGTAAATATGTGAAAATTAAATATTGCATGCAGTTGCCAACTCCAACACCACAATTTGTGTTTTTTGCTAATATGCCACAATACGTAAAAGAACCTTACAAGCGTTATTTGGAAAATAAAATTAGAGAAAACTGGGACTTTTCAGGAGTGCCAATCGATATTTATATCAGAGAGAAATAGTCTTTATTTCCATAATTATATTAGAAAGTTTATTGAGTTTGTAAAAACTTGATAAACTTTTTATTTTTAAGAAAAAAATATGAACGCAATAAACGATAAAGTTGTTTGGATTACTGGCGCTTCCAGCGGAATAGGAGAGGCTTTAGCGTATGAATTAGCTACTAGAAATTGCAAACTGATTCTTTCGGCACGAAATGGAGAAGCTTTAGAAACTGTAAAATCTAAATGTATAAACGCTGAAGTAATCATTTTACCTTTTGATTTAGTTGATTTTGATAATGCTAAAAATCATGTAGAAAAAGCAGTTGCTGCCTTTGGAAAAGTGGATGTACTTATCAATAATGGTGGGGTTAGCCAGCGTTCCCTAATTGTAGAGACCGATTTTGAGGTCGATAAAAAATTAATCGAAGTTGATTATCTCGGTACGGTTGCGCTGACAAAAGCTTTATTACCTCATTTTATCAAAAACAAGACAGGACATTTTGTTACTGTAACTAGTTTGATGGGGAAATTCGGGTCGCCCTATCGTTCCGGATATTGTGGTGCAAAACATGCCTTACATGGTTTTTTTGATGTGTTAAGAATGGAACATCAAAAAGACTTTATCAATGTGACGCTTGTTTGTCCTGGATTTGTTCAAACGAATGTGGCCAAAAACGCAATGACGGCAGACGGATCCAAACAGAATATAGACGATGCGGCAACTCAAAATGGAATGTCAACAAGCGTTTTTGCCAAGAAATTTGTGAAAGCCGTTGAGTCTAAAAAATTTGAAATTTATATTGGTGGTAAAGAAATTATGGGAATTTATCTGAAACGATTTTTCCCAAAATGGTTGCATTATTTTGTTTTAAAAAGCAAAGTGAGATAAATTTAAATAGTGGCTAATAAAAAATCCCGAGCAATCGGGATTTTTTGCGTTAAAATGGATTCGAATGATTAGCTTTCTTCTTTTTCTTCTTCCAAAGTCTCCATAGGATGATCACCGTACCAATCTTTGAATGTTTTTGTAGTTTTATAATCATCAGTAAGGACGGTATATACCATTAATAGTATTAATGGAATACCAATGCAATATAGGGTCATTATTACCGGTAAAGCAACGTTAGTTTGACATAAACCGGCAAATACAAAAACATAAATGGTTGTGAACCAAACGAGTTTAATTGCAAAATTTTTCATGGTCATATCTTTTTACTAAAGTTACGCCATGAATTGCAAATATTACGTTAATATATTGACAATCAATGTTTAAAATAATGCTGATTATTTCTTTCATTCTTTTATTCTTACAATCGATTACGGATTCTCAATCCAATTTAACCCTTTTTTTGGATTTTTATTTTGTGGAAAATACTAAATCGAATGATGTCTCTGTTGAAATAGTCGACTCCGCCAACTCGTCTTTGAAAGCTATTTAAATAGCCTAGTTCAAATGTTAAATTGGTATTCATGCCATAATGTATTGCGGCATAAATTCTATTTTGATCAAACGTATTTTTGATGATTTTTTTTCCAAAATTGAACATTATTTCATCTGATACTACTGCTTTTAATAATTGTTTTTCTTTTCTCCAAAAAGTATAATCACCTTGAAGTCGGTATCTAAATCTCCACGAAAATGCGCTGCCTGGCAACAACTCTTCCTTATTGGAATTGTGAATAAATCGCTCTTCTGTTTGAAATCGTTGGATCAATGTTACTTGCTTCACGTTTATTTTCAACGTAATATCTTGTTGTCCTCGGTATTCAGGTATGTTAAAATCATTGTTTGTTTCTTGGACTTGTGTGTCAACAGAGAAATAAGCAAAGCCAACACCGGTCTCTAAATAATCATTGATTTTATAACGTCCTTGAACGCGAACTACATATAAATTCCTTTGTATTGGTTTTATAAAAAGCCGGTTGTCAAATTCAGAATGCAAAGACCATTTATTATTTAAGAGCAATTGATTGTAATAGCGCGACCAAACGATACTTTGATGATCTATATTTTTCCCCGTTTGTGCTTGACAGAGTACCGATACAAATAAAAAGATAATGGTTCTAATGGTTTTCACGAAGTTTTATTTGAATTTTTGCAAATTTACATAAAGTCTACAAATCCTATAGTTTTGTTACTTTTTTTTTTAAGTATTTTAATAAGTTGAAATTATTAATTATGTTTTAGAAAAAGTAAAAACAGCACTTTAAAACCTAAGTTTTAACAATGCTGTTTTAAATTAAATGTTTCTCGAAGTTATTGTGTTTACAATGAATAGCGAAGTGTAATTCCATAAGTTCTCTGATCGCCCAATACTCCTACATATTGTCCTGAATTTCCGCCGGCAGGTAATAGTTGTTCGTAATAATCTTTGTTTAAAAGGTTACGTACCCAGAATTGTACAGAAAAACCATCTGTTGCACGAAAACCCAAACGAGCATTGAATAGGGCATAACCCTGAACTACTAAATATTTTGAAGCAGATGGACTTGAAGAGAATTCAGAACGTGCGTAAGAATCAATTCCAAGGAATATTTTTCCTGTATTCCCAAAAAATCTTGCTTTGCTTGAAAATTCACCTCCTAAAGATCCTGCCCATTTTGAAGCACCTGGCAAAGCAGTTCCGGAAACATCTTTGAAGGATACTGAGGCTCCTGTTTCTTCCAACGGAAGAGGTGCATTTGTAAATTTAACATATTTACTATCTGTATAGGTCGCTGCACCATTAATGGTAAAATGTTTACTGATTACAAAACTGGCATCTAATTCTACTCCTTTTACCTTTACTTTATCTGCATTGGCAAGATATCCACGATTTACACCTAATTCTGCTGCCTGTACATTAGTTTGAAAATCTTTGATATCGGTATTAAAAAAGGTTAAATTGAATATTGCGTTTTTAAACGGTGATGTTTTTATTCCAATTTCATAATGATTTACTTCTTCCGGTTTAATTACGGCAAGTTCAAGAATTGGCTGTCCAGCAAGAGTAGGTAATCCCGCTACGTTTACTCCAACGGGTTTGTAGCTTTTTGCATAAGTCGCATATGCGTTAATCTTGTCAGTGGCTTTAAAAGAAACGGTTACGTTTCCGGAAAGGTCAGTATTATCTGTGTTAGATGAAAATGACTGATCCGTATAAACTAATTTTTTCAAAGCAATCAAGGCTGGCTCATTCGTTTGAAGTCCTCCGTAGGTTGTACGGCTGTAATCCGCATCTTTTTTATCAAAATTATAACGTAAACCGGGTAATATGTGTAAACGTTCTGTAATAGCCCAGTCCAACTGACCAAATACTGCCGCACTGGAAGCTCTAATGCGTGCGTCCGTTTTGATGCCGTAACCTTCAAATAGATTTGGTGTTTTCCATAAATTACTGGTGGTACTTTGGGCAAATCTCCATTGCGCATTACCGGATTCTTCAGTACCATCTGTTTGTGATGTTTGGTCAATAAAAAAGACACCAACAACCCCACTTAATTTAGAGGTAAGATGACCTGCGTAACGTACTTCTTGCGTTATTTGTGTCTGTACGGTTGGGTTTTGCGATTTTGTTAATACTTGTAATCCTGTAAAATCTCTATCGTTTGATGGATCCCAATTCCAAAAACGCCAAGCTGTCGTTGCCGTAAGTGTTCCGTTTCCAATTTTTGTATCTATGTTAAGAGATATACCGCCCATATCTTGCCCTGAACGCCATGGCGTATCGTGATCAATTTTACGATCAAACGCATTTAAACTTGGCAGTTTATAATTCAAATCAGCAATAATAGCATCAAATTGACGGTAAGCTGCTCTTTGTGTCGGTGCGATACCTGCAACTACCTGTGCATATCCGTCGGGACGTTGAGCCGTAAAATCTGCAGCTAAAATGATATTAGTTCTTTCAGAAGGCGTAAAAAGTAATTGTCCTCTAATTCCTTGATTGTTGAGGGTGTTGGTAGGTTTTCCTGTTGCAATGTTATCAATCAGGCCATCACGTTGCGTACCAGAAAAAGAGATACGACCTGCAATTTTTTTACCTAATGCACCCGTTATCGATGCTTTGGCTTGGAGAAATGCGTAGTTTCCGTAGCTGATTTCAAATGTTGCACCTGAAGTAAAGCTTGGTTTACGAGTAGTGATGTTAAAAGCTCCCGAAGTTGTATTTTTACCAAACAATGATCCTTGCGGGCCCCGCAATACTTCAATTTGTTCTACATCGATAAAATCTAGAGTGGTCGCCGCTGGACGTGCATAATAAACGCCATCAACATAGAAACCGACACCTGGATCGATTCCATCATTAGTAAGTCCAAAAGGAGAACCTAAGCTTCGGATGTTAATACCGGTATTTCTGGGGTTTGACGAATATAATTGAACGGATGGAACAAGTTCTTTTATACGATTAACATTAAAAGCTCCAGATTGTTCTGCCTGTTTTCCTGTAATTACTGATATTGCGATTGGTACATCTTGTACTTTTTCTATTCGGCGCCTTGAGGAAACTACAACCTCGACCAAAGCATTTTCTTCATCAAGCGTTATTTGTAATGAAGGTATTGGTAAAGAAATAATTTCTACTTCTGCAGTTTTGTATCCTACATATTGAACCAAAAGAGTTACAGGAAGTTTTTCTTTGGTGTCTATTATAAATTTCCCGTTAGAATCTGAAGTAGTGTTGGAGTTAGTTCCTTTTATGATAACATTTGCAGCTTCTAATGGAATGTTTTGGTTTGTAGTAATGACACCTTCAATGTTTTGTGCAAATGATATTGAGAAAGTTAAAAAGGATAGTATTGTAAGTATATTTTTTACAGAATTTTTCATTTATATAAATTATATGTAATTAGTAGAATTAAAATTAAATTTTTTTACTAACACATACACATCATTTGAGAACTCTTTTCTTCAATTACAATTAGTAGATTTTTTCGGGATTGCTTATTCAAAAAAGCAAGCTGACTTTGATACGTTTTCATACGCTTAAATTTGGATTGTTAATGATGAATTAAATTTGAGGCAAATATATAATTAATTCTATAAAACTAGTAGGGTTTATAAATATTTTTTTTATTATCGTACTAAAGAAGCTATAGTAATGCCTTCCATCGCCTTTAGCGTTTCTTCTCTAATAGTAATTAATCCGTGTCTTAACAGGCATTTAGATTCATCGACACAATCTGAACAACGTTCATAAAAATTTAATGAGGCACAAGGGAGTAAAGCAATTGCACCATCAAAAAGTCTGTGAATATCGGCTAAAGTAATATCGTTTTTAGATTTTAAAAGATAATAACCACCACATTTTCCTTGTTTACTTCCAACAAAATGACCACGTTTAAGATCCAACAGAATTTGTTCCAAAAACTTTTTAGGGATTGAGGCTGACTCAGCAATTTCGAAAGTTTTAGAAACATGGGTTTCTTCCTGTTGCGCTAAATATAAAAGTGCTTTTAGCGCGTATTTGGCTTTGTGTGAAAGCATTTTATATAATTGATTTAATTTTTAATGAATTTTAAATAGTACAAATATTTAAAAATAAAAATTATTTGCAATCTAAAAAATCCTTTAATTTTTTGATTTTTAGTATTTGTTTTATCAAAAAGGAACTGGAAACTACCAGTCTCCACCAGATCCACCACCAGAGAAACCTCCGCCTCCAAATCCACCTCCGAAACCTCCACCGCCAAACCCACCACCCGATGAACCTCCGCCACCACTATTTCTACCGAGACTACTCAGAATAATGACATCCAATAAACTAGGTCCTATTCCGCCACCTCTGTTGCCGGAATTTCCACCACCACCTTTGTTTCGAGCAATCAGCACTAGTACAATGATGACAATAATAATAATTGGTAAAATCGGAAATCCTTTATCTTTTGTCGTCTTTACACGCTCTCCTTTATACTTTCCTTTAAAAACATCGATCAATGCATCGGTTCCTTTATCAAGCCCATTGTAATAACTTCCGGATTTAAATTCAGGGATAATAATATTTCGGGTAATTTCTCCACCGATACCTGCTGTTAATCGATCTTCAAGACCATATCCTGCGGAGATCCATATTTTTCTTTCGGCTTTGGCCAATAAAATTAAAACGCCGTTGTCATTTTTTGCTGTTCCTCCAATACCCCAAGTTTGTCCCCATTTTGGTGTAAGAATACCAATATCTTCGCCTTTGAGCGTTTCTATAGTAACAATCACAATTTGAGTGGTGGTAGAATCAGAATATTTTATCAGTTTTTCTTCCAGTTGCGCTTTTTCTTTTGCGCTTAAAACATTCGCATAATCATAAACAGAAGTCTGTAAAGTTGGTTTTTCAGGAATGGTAAGCTGCGCAAAGCCAATTTGTGTGAATAACAAACAAAGAAACAGCTTTAGGAAAATTATAGTATTCTTTTTTTGTAATAACATTATCCTCTAGATATTTCGTTTGATAATTCATTTGTGTCGCCTTCCAGAAAAGGGAAATATTTCTGCAATTGCTCTCCGGCTCTGGTAATTCCGTCAATAAGACCTTGTTTGAAATCTCCTTTTTTGAACTCTGCTACCATAATATCTCGGGTACAGTTCCAAAAATCATCTTGAACAACATCATTAATTCCTTTGTCACCACAAATTACAAAATGTCTGTCTTCAACAGCTAAGTAAATCAAAACACCATTTTGAAGTTCGGTTTCATCCATTTTTAGTTCATGAAAAACTTCCATGGCACGATCATACGCATCCATGGAAGTTGTTTTTTCTATATGAACTCTAATCTCGCCAGAAGTATTTTTTTCAGCCATACGAATAGCTTCAACAATTTTTTGTTCATCTTCTTTGGTTAAAAAATCCTCTACTTTTGACATTGCTTTTTAGATTAGAATTTTACTTCAACGGGTTTATCTGCACCTTCAACTGCAGTAAAGTATGCTTTCTCTTTAAATCCAAACAATCCCGCAAATAAGCTGTTTGGAAATGTTTTAATATGAGAATTATATGGTTTTACCGCTTCATTAAAACGCGTTCTCGCGGTTAGAATTTGATTTTCTGTACTCGCCAATTCATCCTGTAATTTCAAAAAGTTTTGGTTCGCTTTCAATTCAGGATATGCTTCAACAGTTACTAATAATCTTGATAATGCTGATGAAACGCCACTTTGTGCTTTGTTAAATTCTGCTAATTGTTCCGGAGTAATATTGGCAGGATCAACATTTACTGATGTTGCTTTAGAACGAGCTTCGATAACTGCCGTCAATGTGCTTTTTTCAAAATCGGCAGCACCTTTTACAGTATTTACCAAGTTTCCAATAAGGTCATTTCTTCTTTGATACGCAGTTTGGACATCACCCCAAGATTGTTCAACATTTTGGTTTAACGTTACCGCAGTATTGTTAATTCCTTTCACCCAGCTGTAAATTACAAAAATTACAACTGCTCCGATAATCCAAGGCAAAAATCTTCTCATGTTTATTTAATTTAATGTTTAATATTTAGTTTTTATTTTTAATTTGTTTTTTAGAAAAACAATTGATATTTCTAAAGTTCGTTTTTAATATTTGTTAATTGTGTACGAATGGTTTCTAGTTTCCGAATAATTTCAAACTTATCCAATGTCTTCTTTTGTCCTTCTTTCAAATGGGTTTTGGCACCTTCCAGCGTAAAACCTCTTTCTTTCACTAAATGATAAATCAATTGTAAATTAGTGATGTCTTCCGGAGTAAACATTCGATTGCCTTTAGCATTCTTTTTTGGTTTCAAAATATCAAATTCATTGTCCCAAAAACGAATCAGCGATGCATTCACGTCAAATGCTTTGGCTACTTCGCCAATGCTGTGATATCTTTTGTCTTTAGAAAGTTCAATGTGCATGTTTTTTTATTTTTTTTGTCCAGTTGAATTAGTCACTGAATACTGTTTTTTATCTTCTCACTGAACACTGCCAACCGAATACTGAACACTATTTTTGCATTAGTCTAATGATTGATTCTCTTGGTTCGCCAATTGTGCGATGACGACATACTCTACTGCCGAAATATTTCCGTAATAAAAATTAAGCGGATTTACTACTTTTTTATCCTTATGAACTTCATAATGCAAGTGCGGCCCTTCGGATCTTCCCGTGCTTCCCACATATCCTATAACATCGCCTCGTTTTATGCGTTGTCCCGCTCTCGCTTTGTATTTGCTCAAATGTGCGTACAAAGTTTCGTATCCAAATCCATGCCGAATAACAATATGATTTCCATATCCTGAGGCTGTATTGTCTGCTTTTGCTACAACTCCGTCGCCCGTGGCATAAATGGGAGATCCAGTTTTAGCTGTAAAATCCATGCCTTCATGCATTTTTCGTGCTTTTGTAAAAGGATCCGTTCGGTATCCAAAACCAGAGGCCATTTGTTTTAAATTTTCATTTCGTACTGGCTGAATGGCAGGAATAGCTGACAAAAAATCACTTTTGGCTTCTGCCAATTTTAAAATCGCATCCAGTGATTTGGACTGAATCGACAATTCTTTGCTCAGGACATCAATCCTTTTCGTGGTATTGATAACCAACTGTGAATTGTCGTAACCCTCTAATAATTGATACCTGTTTTTTCCTGAGAATCCCGCTTTCCGAACAGAATCCGGAATAGCGGATTTGTTGAAATACACACGATACAAATTATTATCCCGATCTTCAATATTATCAACAACGTCATTTAGCTGATCCATTTTTTTATTTAAAATGGCATAATTCAATCTCAAATTTTCAATTTCACGCGCCTGCAAACGATCTTTTGGCGTTTCAAAATAAGGAGTATTCAATAAAATTACAAAACTCAAAAAACCAAATAACGCCGATGCCAATAAAAACAGGATAATAACACCAAATTTTCTTCTTTTTTGTGTCTTTATTTTTCTGTAAGCTAGATTTTCGGAATCGTAATAATATTTTACTTTCGACATATTTTAAAATACCCTATTTTTGCACACTGTAAAAGGTTAGACGAACAAATTTAAGAAATGTTTCATTTGTTACACCTTTTTTTTAGGAATAAATAAAATAATGTGCCTGTTCCAGCTATTCGTTGCAAGTTCTCGTTGATACCTCTTTTTTTCTAATGAGCCAGCAGGAGCTTCCTACGGTCGCTCTGCCACCTCAAGAAAAAATAGAGGTATAAATCTCGAAGCTTTTCACTGCTATCTGGGGCAAAAGAAATTAAAAGATTTAATGATTTTAAGATTGAAAATTTCAATTCTAAATAATCTTTAAATTTTTGAATCCTTAAATATTTAAATTAAAAAAATGAAATCACAAGACGTACGTAAACAATTTCTGGATTTTTTCGCAGGTAAAGGACACTTAATCGTTCCATCAGCACCGATAGTTTTAAAGGATGATCCAACTTTGATGTTCAACAATTCAGGAATGGCGCAGTTCAAAGAATATTTTTTGGGCAACGGAACTCCAAAAAGCAATAGAATTGCCGATACGCAAAAATGCCTTCGTGTTTCAGGAAAACATAATGACCTGGAAGATGTAGGTTTTGATACGTATCATCATACCATGTTTGAAATGTTGGGAAACTGGTCTTTTGGTGATTATTTCAAAAAAGAAGCCATCAACTGGGCTTGGGAACTTTTGACAGAAGTTTATAAAATCCCTAAAGAAAATTTATACGTTTCCGTTTTTGAAGGGAATAAAGAAGAAAATGTACCATTTGATCAGGAAGCTTGGGATATTTGGAAGGAATTAATTGATGAAGACCGAATCATTCTTGGAAACAAAAAAGACAATTTTTGGGAAATGGGAGATCAAGGACCTTGCGGACCGTGTTCAGAAATTCATGTTGACATTCGTTCTGCTGAAGAGAAAGCTTTAGTATCAGGAAAGAGTTTAGTAAACAATGACCATCCGCAAGTAGTGGAAATCTGGAACAATGTGTTTATGGAATTTAACCGTAAAGCAAATGGTACTCTGGAAAAGTTACCTGCAAAACACGTTGATACCGGAATGGGATTTGAGCGTTTGTGTATGGCATTACAAGGAAAAACATCTAATTATGACACTGATGTTTTTACGCCACTTATTGAAAAAGTGGAACAAATTACAGGATTAAAATATACGCCAAATGATGTCACTCTTAGTGGAGTCGAAGAGAGTGAAGAGCAAAACAAAACTAATATCGCTATTCGTGTAGTGGTCGATCACGTTCGTGCCGTAGCTTTTGCTATTGCCGACGGGCAATTGCCATCCAATACAGGTGCAGGTTATGTAATTCGTCGAATTTTGCGTCGTGCTATTCGGTACGGATTTACGTTCTTGAATACAAAAGAACCGTTTATCAACCAATTGGTAGCAGTTTTGGCGAATCAAATGGGTGAATTTTTTCCGGAAATCAAATCGCAACAACAATTGGTTACAAATGTAATTCGTGAAGAAGAAGCTTCTTTCTTAAGAACATTAGATCAAGGTTTGCAATTGCTGGATAAAGTTATTGAATATGAAAAAGGAAAAACGGTAGCAGGATCAAAAGCATTTGAATTGTATGATACCTTTGGATTTCCTATTGACTTGACTGCATTAATTCTGAGAGAAAAAGGATTTGAACTGGACGAAGTTGGTTTTAACGCTTCGATGCAAGAACAAAAAACACGTTCTCGCGCAGCATCAGAAGTTTCAACCGAAGATTGGTCGGTTTTAATACCTGGAAATGTAGAAACATTTGTTGGGTACGATCAATCTGAAAGTGATGTAAAAATCACTCGTATTCGTAAAGTGGACAGTAAAAAAGATGGGGTTTTATACCAAATCGTTTTAGATAACACACCATTTTATCCAGAAGGTGGAGGACAAGTGGGAGATAAAGGAACCTTGATTTCTGCCAATGAAACGATCGAAATCATCGACACGAAAAAAGAAAATAACCTGATTTTGCATTTTACAAAACAATTGCCAGAGAATGTAAACGCTGGTTTTGTGGCCAAAGTGAATCAGGACTTGAGAAGCTTGTCTTCTAGAAATCACTCGGCGACACACTTGATGCATCAAGCATTGAGAAGTATTTTGGGAACGCATGTTGAACAAAAAGGTTCTTTAGTAAATCCAAACTACTTGCGTTTTGACTTTTCTCATTTTGCTAAAATGACAGAAACCGAATTGCAACAAGTGGAAGATTTTGTAAACGCAAGAATTCAAGAGCAGTTACCACTTATCGAAAGAAGAAACATTCCTTTTGCGCAAGCAGTTCAAGAAGGTGCAATGGCGTTGTTTGGAGAAAAATATGGAGATGAGGTTCGTGCGATTAAATTTGGCGAAAGCATGGAATTATGCGGTGGAATTCACGTAAAAAATACGGCTGAAATCTGGCATTTCAAAATCGTTTCTGAAGGAGCAGTTGCGGCGGGAATTCGTCGTATCGAAGCGATTACAAGTGCGGCGGTAAAAGCCCATTTTGCATCGCATGAAAATACATTGAATGAAGTAAAAGCAGCCTTGAAAAATCCTCAGGATATTTTGAAAGCCGTTCATTCGATGCAAGAAGAAAATGCCAAATTGGCTAAGCAAATTGAGTCTTTGGTAAAAGATAAAGTTAAAAATTTGAAAGCGAGTTTGATTGCTGAAATTCAGGAAATAAACGGTGTTCAATTCTTGGCAAAGCAAGTCGATTTGAATCCAGAAGGAGCCAAAGATTTAGCGTATGAACTAGGGAATTTAGGGAATAACCTGTTTCTCGTTTTGGCTACAGCCGACGAGGAAAAACCAATGTTAACTTGTTATATTTCTAAAGAATTAGTTGCGGAGAAAAACCTAAATGCAGGACAAGTGGTTCGTGAATTGGGTAAATTTATCCAAGGAGGAGGAGGAGGTCAGCCGTTCTTTGCGACAGCAGGAGGGAAGAATGTAGCTGGAATTCAGCAAGCTTTGGAGAAAGCGATTGAGTTTGTAAAATAGAACAAATTTTTTTTTAATTATAAATACCCTTTTAGAATTATTTTCTAAAAGGGTATTTTTTTAACTACAATTCCTTGTTTTAGTATGCTTATGAGGCATTAGAATTAGTTTCAAAAGTAGTAGTTTAACCGAAATGTAGGGATTATAACGATGAACATTGTAGCGGAAATTATATTTGTGTAAACTTGAAATCTTTTGTGCCAAAAATTAAATGGTAGAAGCGATAAGTTTATTATGAAAAATAAAATAGTTCTACTTTGGGTCTTATTGGTTTTTGTATTGACACAATTTTCGTGTTCCAATGATTTGGAAGATAATGTAAAATTATTGAAGAAAGTTGTTGAAACTTCAGAAGAAGGGACTTCAGAAACAACTTTATTCAGTTACAATGGCAATGAAATCGTGAGTATTGAAGGGGCTGAGAAACGTACTGATTTTACTTATACCGATGGTTTGATTACAAAAATGCAAACGCTAAATAAAAAAAATCAGCTTCTGGAAACTATTGAATACAGTTATCTAAAAGGTAAGTTGTCCCTAGTTCAATCTTTAGGTAATTACAGAATCAAGTACATTCGTAATTCCGATAAAACGGTATCTTATGAAAGATTTACGATTATTTCAACGAATCAGCAGGTAAAAGAATTTCACGGAATATTGTATTTTGGAAATGAAAATTTGATCAAAGACAATCGAATATTAGACAATGTTAACGCCGGAGTTATCTCGAATTACAGCGTAAGCTATGATTATGATGTTGAGAAAAATCCCATGATTAATGTTACGGGGTTCAGAGAATTATTAAATCAAAACGAAAAAATTTCGCTAAATAATACTTTAATTAGCACAGTGATTACAACTGTTTCAAAAGATGACCAAATATCGTCATCAGCTATTATGTATAAAAGCTTTTATACTTACGATTTGGAAAATTATCCAAAAGAACGGGTTTCAGAAACTGCAATTTTTGCTAATGGGAACTCTGGTTATTTAAAAACACAATATTTCTACTAATGGAAACATTTATTTTATGGCAACCCTTTCAAAGTTTAAAACTCGAAAGGGGTTTTTTATGCCAATGAAAAAAGAACTAAATCCCATTTAATTCGCTAAAATTATTGAAATTTGTAGCAAATAGAAAGTAATGCAATTCAGAACCCAAATCCCCATTTCCAAAAGTAATTGTCCAATAGAGTATAATTCTAAAATTATGTCTTTGGGATCTTGTTTTGCGGTAAATATGGCCGAGAAACTGGACTATTTTAAATTTCAAAATAGCTGTAATCCATTTGGTATTTTATTTCATCCATTGGCAATTGAAAAACTGATCGATTTTGCTGTTTCTGGAAAACAATTTACAGAAAACGATGTTTTTTTTTACAATGATCGTTGGCATTGTTTTGATGCGCATTCGGATTTGAGTAATTTAAGTAAAGAGGAATTATTAAAATCATTAAACGCAATAATTAAATCAACATATCAACAAATAATAGAATCAACACATTTCATCATCACGTATGGAACATCTTGGATATATCGAAACATCGAAATCGATTTTATTGTGGCGAATTGCCATAAAGTGCCACAAAAGCAGTTCAAAAAAGAATTACTTTCTGCTGAGAAAATCGAAAAAAGTATCAGAAACACAATCAAATTAATTCATGCTGTAAATCCAAATTGCAACATTATTTTCACCGTTTCGCCGGTCCGTCACATCAAAGACGGTTTTGTCGAAAATCAAGTAAGTAAATCAAATTTAATTTCTGCTTTATACACTGTTTTGCAAGTTTCCCCCGTGAGGGAGGAGGGGACTTATTTTCCCAGCTACGAAATCATGATGGATGAACTTCGTGATTACCGTTTTTATGCCGAAGATATGTTGCATCCCAATCAAGTGGCGATCGATTATATTTGGAAACGCTTTAAGGAAACTACGATTTCTGAAACTGCTTATAATGTGATGGATGAAGTAGAAGGTATTCAAAAAAGTCTTTCGCACAGGCCTTTTAATCCGAATTCTGAAAGTCATTTAAAATTTGAGTCTAAAGTCAGAGAAAAAATCACTAAATTGGAATCAGAATATTTATTTATGAAATTTTAATTATGTTAAGAAGAATACTTATTGCAATAGCAGTTATCGGTGGAATATTTTTATTATTCAAATACTGCGATTTTAAGAAAAACGATGATGAAGACATCAGTTACAATACTAATCTCATTCAACAACAAATTCTAAACGTTGGTAAATTGGTAGTTACCGAGGGTCATTTCTCGGAAGTGATTACCTATAAGAATCAACAGAAATATTTGTTGGATATGCTTTCTTTCGAGAAAAAAGCATTAGTGATTGTTAATGCTGATGTAACCGTTGCGTATGATTTACACAAAATGAAATACGATATTGATGAAAAAAATAAAACAATCACTATTATTAGCATTCCAAAAGAAGAAATAAAAATCAGCCCTGATATTCAGTTTTACAACGTCGAACAAAGTAAATTAAATCCATTTACGGGCGATGATTACAATAAAATCAATAAATCGGTTAAAGCGAATCTGGCTAAGAAAATCGAAAAATCGACCTTGAAGTCAAATGCTCAAAATCGATTGATAAGTGAATTGTCGAAAATATTAATTCTGACCAATACAATGGGCTGGAAATTACAATACGAAGGAAAAGTTATCGAAAGCGAAAAAGATTTTGGACAGCAGATAAAATTGTAAATACTTTTTCTGTCAGGTTATGCGCAGTCGAAACCATTTTTATAGCTGTTTAAGCCTATTAAAAAATCTCGACTGCGCTCGATGTGACAAAAATAATGTACGATAAAAACTTAAGCTTTCTCTTTATCAAAAATCAAATCCAGACCACCTGCAATCAAATGCGCTACTTCAGGTCTTCTTTGTTGTAAATTTTCAAGATAAACCATTACTTCTTGTAACAATTGCGGTTCATTTCTATCTTTTAATAGTTCCATGATTTCAATAGTTAATAACCAATCGTTTGGATGATTATCTCGTAATTTTTCAAAAACTGGTGCCAAAGAGGTTTGCTTATCCTTGGTTTCTCTAATATTTCGAATTGTTTGGTATAAAACCTCCAAATCATCACGCTCTGCGGTATGTTTTGCTTTAATGGTTTTACTGCTTGGAACATGCGAAATCATATCAAAACTTATTACATCAGCAGGACCTGAAAAAGCAGAAATCACTTTTTTACCAACAGCCATATCGTAAATTCCCCATTCCGGCTGAAACAAAGTAGTTTCTCCGTGGGTCACGGTACAATTTTTTAAACTGATTAAAATTATTTCTCCATGCAGGTTTCTTGATCCGGTGATAATTTCTCCTTTTACGGTAATATCTCCCTCAAATTCAAGTGTTACGGTTTCACTTTCAGTGATAGAATAAGCGCTTAAATCTCTTGGACTCATGTCTTCAATCGCAAGATTTATTCCTTTGAGTTTTCCAATTGGACTTCCAAAACCCTTGGCGTGTTTAGCCGTTCCATGACCTACTAATTCTTTTTCACGGTATGATAATGCTGTTTTTCCTGTAGTTTGGATATAAACAGGTTTTCCTTCTTCTTCAATAACATTGGTAAAAACGCCCGAAATCTGAATTCCGGTACTCAGTTCAATCGTTCCTAAAGCATTAGAATGAATCAATTTATTAATTCCTGATAGTCCTCCGGTACGCAACGCCATTTTATTGGCAAACTCTTCTAAAACCAAGCTTAAATAAGCAAAATCTGGAGTGACATAAAGTTGCGGTTGTAGTTTTGTAATATCAAAACTCTGGTTCGCTGCAGACAGGTCGTAAGGAATTTTCTTCACATTATCCGTCATGCACCAGGCACTTTCGCCAATGGACGAAAGTAGTCCAGCCCCATAAATTTTTGGATTGTCGATAGTTCCAATCAAACCATATTCCACGGTCCACCAATGCAGATTTCTTATTTGCGCCATTTCCGATAATTCACCCATGTTATTCTGCAAATCTTCTACCGCTTTTTCGGCAGAATCAATATCGGCTTGCGGGGTGTCTTCGGCCTCTTTCAAGATAGAAAGCAGTCGGATGGCTTCATACATTTGGTAATCTTTGTGAGAAGAAATCGCTTTACAGCCTATTTCTCCAAAACGACGCAGGTATTCCGCATATTCCGGATTGGCAATAATGGGCGCATGACCAGCACCTTCGTGAATAATATCCGGTGCGGGTGTGTATTCTATATGTTCGAGCTGACGAATGTCAGAAGCAATTACGAGCACATTATACGCCTGAAATTCCATAAAAGCATTTGGTGGAATAAATCCGTCCACCGCAACCGCTGCCCAACCTATTTCAGTCAAAATACGGTTCATGCCATACATACTCGGAATGTTGTCAATCTCGATTCCCGTTTTTTTTAATCCTTCTAGGTAGGAGCTATGCGCCACTTTTGATAAATAAGCTACATTTTTGCGCATCACATAACGCCAAACGGCTTGATTTATGGGCGTATAATCGCTATAATCCTGAGGTTTAATGAATTGTTTTAAGTGCTTTGGCAATCGGTCTAATAGCGGATTGCTTTCTATAGTTGAGTTCATATCGAAAACCTTGTAGTTCAACTGCAAAAGTACAAATTTCAGTAGCTATTTCCCGCTTTTCATTGCAAGTTTTTGTAAACCCGTTTGTTTTTCTAAAGTTCATAAAAGAGCTTCCTTTGGTCGCTTTTTATAAACTAGAAAAACCAAAACGGCTTTCGCAAAAAGCTTTTCATTTCACTCGGGGCTAGGAGAGTTCGGGTTTAATTTGAAATTAGGTTTGATTTAAGTGGATTTCAGTTGCATCCTGTCATTGCTAGTGACGAAGCAATCTCACTAAAATATTCGACAAAGAAACTCAACTCAGTTTGTCATTCCTTCAGCGGAGGAATCTCATCTCAATTTTTAATTCCAATTTTTGAATACTAATTTAATTGTAAGTAACGAAGTAATCATCCGAAAAAGAAAAATAGTTCATTTAAACCGCATACTAAACGTTAGGATTTTCCTATTAATTAAAATAGACACTTGTTGCAAAAGGGCGTGAGTTGGGAGTAAATTATCTTTCGTAATTTAAATCTATTTGTATTCCAAGTAGTTTCTCTTCTGGAGATTTATCACTTAAGGTTAGTTTAATTCTATCAGTAACTAATTCTTTATGCTCTTCAACTGTCATTTCAGTTTTTAAACTTTCGATAACATTTTGATTTAATGAAATAATATATTGAAAATCATTTAGCTTGCATTCATTATCAGCTACTTCAAACATAGTTTTAACTTGTCGCGTATCCATATCGCCAGTTATTTTACTATCGTGAAATAAAAATTCCATATTATGATTGTGCTTGCCTTTTAATATAGTCCAATCATAACAGAAAATTTTTACCTCTTTTACAGCATTTCCAGCGTCATCTTGAATTTTAGCTTTTATATCAAATCTTGTAGCATTTTTTCCTTCATTATTTATAATGGTTATTCCAGAGTTTTTTTCAGAATAAAATTTTTCAACAAAATATTTAAAAAGGATAATGTTTTCTTTTATTAAATCTTCAACTTGTTCTATATATTTATTTGTAATTATATTTTCATTCGTAAAATCTTTTTTGTTTTCCTCTACAAACAATTTATAATCCATCTCAAGTTTTTTATATTGTAGTAAAGAATGCAATGTTTTTTCATTATCATTTAATACCTGATTTAATTTAGTGTAATCATCTAAAGCACCAGTTGAATTCAAATATTGTAATTTTTTATCTTCTTGTTGACCAAGTTCAGTTATTATTTTATTTAGGTCAACTAATTGTGTTTCAAAATCTCTTTTTTCTTGAATTAATTTTCTTTTCCTATTATCTAAAATTTGATTATTGAATTGTTCTAATTCAGCTAGTTTTTTTATTACCATTTCACCAAGTTCAAATTTTGCATTTTCATACAATTTGATTATTTGCTCTTTTGATATGTCAGGTTGAATTTCTAAGCTCTTTTCAATATTAGAAATTGCTATTTTTAATTTTGTTGCTTTATTTTTATGATTTTTAAGTTCATAAGAAATTTGATCAGCTTCTTTTCTTATTGAATTATAATCTTCAGCAATGATAAATTCATCAATACTTTTTCTATACCGTTTAATTAGTGTTTCAAGTTCAACAATCTTAATTTCTAAATCTTTTTTATTTTCTGTTCCAAAAATTGCTTTAAATTCAGGATTGTTTAATTGAGCTTTTAATTTACCTATATTTAACTCTTTCGCTCTTAAATCAGCTTTTTTGATTATTAAATTTGTGTCCAAACCCAACAAAAAGGCATTGTTTAAGAGTGTAGCTAATGGATTTTCTTTTTTTATGTATCTATCGTTTGATATATAGCCATCTTCTCCATATCTTATAAAACGCGGAAGTAAACTTCTAAAGGTTACATGTTTAGTATTTTCTTTTATTCTGAAAAGTTTTTCTTCTAAAATTTTATTAAATTCTTTTAAAGAATATTTTGTATCATTTAGTTCGATTTCTTTTTGATTGTTTGTTGAACGAGTTGCAGTAAACCCTTGGTTTTTAATTTTAAAATCAAGTGTAAATATCCAGTCTTCTAATTTTTCAAATTCTCTATTAGTGTTTGAACCCAAGCAAAAATGTATTAATGCAATTGTTAAAGACTTTCCAACGCTATTATATGTTTTTCTTTGGTCTTGAGTTTCTTTTATAGCAGCAATAACCGTTATGCCATTTGGATTAAACGACACGGTATGAAATGATTTTTTATTTGCTCTTAATTCAATTAACCGCATTGTAAATTTTTCCGTTATTGTCGATTAATATTGCTCCAACAAGATAAAGATAGTTCAATGCTAAAATAACATTGTCGAAATTATGATATGCAGGAAATCCTTTTTTTGAATTATTTATTTCTGAATATTTAAACCAAATGTCATCTACAGTTTTAGGTTTATCAATGAAACTTAATAATATTCCACCTAAACCAAGTAATGATTCTGAAAATCTAATATGTTTTGAAGGTAAAATCATAAATTAATTATTAATTAGGTGTTTCAAATATATCACAATATTCAAAATAATAAGCGATAAGTACAAAGATAGCATCGTAAGTACTTTGTTTTTCATTTGGGCTTGATTTTTCAACAATATATTGGAAAATTTCATCATTTTTAGTTTCGCTTTTGGGTATAAATTCTTTTCCTTCCTCATATAATGTACTGAATATCTCTCTTAAATCTTCTTTGATAAATTTGCTGTTTAATTGAAAAAAATCATTTATTGCAAAATTCTGTCTTTGACCAATATTTAAAAATTCACTAATGACTTCGCTCAATGAATTAAAAATAATTTTGTTGTCAAAATTTGGATTTGACGGTATTTTTTCTAAAATATTCCTTGCCTTTCGTTCCTTTAAATGGTTTACTACATCATTCATGGTGTCATATTCAAAGTTTGAAATATTATCAGCGATAGGAATCATTCCTCCTAAAACGTAAATCATTTTATCTTCCTCCAAACTCATAAAAATATCTTCAATATCTTTACAAAGTATTATTTCACATTCAACTTTATATTTTACAGCTATTTTTTTTGCATTTGTATAAATAAGAGGATACACATTTTTATAATCATCTTTTACTACATAATTAAATTTTTTTACTTCAAAATTTCTTTCTTTCCAAAATTCAAGTAAACCAACAATAGAGGAGTTCATTTTTGATAACATTACAGTTTCATTTCCATTTAAATCTTCAGGTGCATATACTTGAAAATAATCTCCAGTTTTTTCGTTAAAACCATCACACTTACCATCACCTAATCTTCCCTGTGGCTTAACTTGTTTAAAATTAGAATCTTGATTTTGCATTATTTTAGTAAACAAATCTTCATATGATTGCTTATCAGCCTCATAAAATTTGGTTTTTAATATGATTCTACCAAGATATTTTTCTTCTCTTGTCATTTAGTTTTTTTAATAATTATTCCAAATAAAGTAAAACTTAAGTATTTTGTATAGTTTTCTTATTCAAGGTAAATTAGTTTAGATACAACTAGTTTCATGTAAAACATCATTTCTAAATCTTACCAAATATTAGGTATAAAAATGAAGCGTAATATACATTTTTTAATCTCCTAAAATTACAATTTATTTACGTAAAAATCTGATAAAAAAATTTGGTTTAAAGTCCGTTTTAAAAGTAACTACTTTTAGTTCAGTAATTTTACGGGAAACCGTAAACATTCTTTTATAGCTAAGATTTTCAAAATATTTTATCAATATGAAACCAAAAAAAAATCCGTAATATAACTGTTACGGATTTCAATGTTTAAAAAAAACACTATTTTACTCCAACACTTCAAACACCAACACCTGCGTTTTTTGTTTGTCTGAAAAATTATTATCCGAAACGAAAATAATGGATGGAGTACCATTTGACAATTTTGGACCAAAAGTAAGTCCTTCGATATTATCAATAAAGATCCCCAAATCATCCATGTTTAGAACTAATTTTTTAGAAGCCAAATCAATTTTTTGATTTTGCAAAGAGCTGTAGTTTTTTACATCAGTTGCTTTTTTTAAATCGCACAAAAATACTTTCACCGTGCAGGCTTGTGTACCGGTAGAATAAGAACGTTCCACAACCAATAACTGATTTTTGCCGTAATACTGAATTGCCGAAACGCCATTCACGGCAAAAGCTCCTTTCGGATTAGGTTCACGAGCAATAGGTTCGAGTTGATAGCCAAATTGAGCGGTGTTCTTTTTTGTTTTGGTATTAAATTGATACAATCTGATCAAACCGCCTTTGCTGGTGCTGGCTTGGTTGCCGTCTTCAAATAAAGGTTCTTCAATGTTGGTATAGATATTTTTATACTTTTTGTCAAAAGTTATTCCTTCTAAAGTGCCGTTATTTCTCGGGCCTTTTTCAAGTTTCTGCATTGTTAAATTTTCCGGCAATGTTATATTTCCCAGAAAAGCACCTTTTAAATCCATGAAATTAACGAAAGGATTTTGTAAAACTTCCTTGTCTGCTGTAATCACTCGAGCGCCTTCGCTACTCCATACCAAATTGTTCGTTTTTGGATTGAATCGGATGTCTTCCGGGTCTGCTGAAGTAGTTGGCGTGGTGTTCCAATTGCCATACACTTTTTCGGTTTCATTTTTTAAAGTGGTGACACTTTGGAAATCGATACCTTTTACTTTATTTTCGAGCAAACGAATTTTTGCAGTATAAAATCTTGAATCATTGAACATTGATCGATCATCACTGATCAAATAATACAAATCATTTTTTGCATCATAATCGATTCCTGATAAACCGCCTACTTTAGTATTTTGAAAAGTTTTGTCAAAAGGAATTTCAACGGAGCTTATTAATTTTAAACTCGGATTTGTTTTGTTTTCAGCCGTTTGCTTTAAATTGGAACAAGAAAAAAGAAGAGCAGGTAAAACGACAAGTAATAATAAATTGCGCATAAAAGAATGTGTTGCTGTTTGCAAAAAGGAACATATTTTGGATTAAAAAGCCACTCTAACACTAAGAATTGTTTGTTTGATTTTTCTCAAGATTGCGGAAGTAGTCAATTTTGTAATTAAACATTTCAGCCATATTTTTTGCGCGAAGTTTAGCTTCTTCAGCTAATGGACCAGAAAATAAGCTGTCAGTGGTTTCCGTGAAAATTTCCATCCAACGATCAAAATGTTCTTTAGCAACTGGCAATTGTTTGTGTGGCGGAAATGGGCTTCCGGAATAAGAATGAACTTCGAGTAAAATAGTTTGCCAAAAACGATACATTTTTTCTAAATGTTCTGGCCAGCGGTTGCCTATTTTTTCGTTGAATATGGTTCCAATAAACTCGTCTTTTTGAACTTTGGAATAAAAAGTATCAACCAGTAATTTAATATCTTCGAGCGTAGTAATGTCGGTTTGTAGTGTCATGATTGGGTATAAAAAAAGCCTACGCAAAGGTAAGCTTTTATGTTTGAATCTGATGGGAAACTATTTCGCTTTCGGCGGGAATTGCTCTAAAATTTTAGCCACAAATTCATTGATTTGTTTTTCTTTTTCGTTGCGGTTTTCAGTCAAATAGCCGATCCCTTCGCCTTGCCAAACCAATTCTTTTTTCTTTGCATCAATTAAATCAATATACAATGTTCCTTCCGTTGATGAGGTAACATAAGTGCTGCGACCTCCCCATAAATAAGGATTCCATCCCCAACCCCAACCATAGCCCCAACCGGCGTTGTATTGGTTTACGTCAATTCTTTCTCTCTCTTTTGTAAGTATATTAATCAGCAAATCTGGATTTTCACTTTTGGTCATTCCTTTTCTGCTTAATTCGGTGTCTATGGCATTGAGTATTCTTTTCTTGTCCAGTTCTGAAATTTCAACTCGATCGATGCCTTTTTTATGAAAAGCATACGTTTTGTATTGGCTAAAATCCACATTATTATCATAATCGGAATATACTTTTACGGAAGTGCATGATGCAATTACGAAAAGTAGAAGTACGAGAAGGAGTTTAATTGCTTTCATGGTTTAAATATTTGATTACTAAATGTTTATTAAAGATACGTTCAAATTTTTAAAAATCCAACAAATTGTCGGCTACTCTATTAGGGATGGTCACTTTCAACAAAGGTTGTGTCTCCATCGCTCTTTTAATTGCAAATAATGCACCTTCATTTCGCGCCCAGCTTCTTCGGGAAATTCCGTTGTTAACATCCCAGAAAAGCATTGATGCTAAACGTCTTGACGCTTCTTTTGAGCCATCAAGAACCATACCAAATCCGCCGTTAATTACCTCTCCCCAGCCCACGCCTCCGCCATTGTGAATGGAGACCCAAGTGGCGCCACGAAAGCTGTCGCCAATGACATTCTGTATCGCCATGTCAGCTGTAAATTTTGAACCGTCATTGATATTTGAAGTTTCTCTGTATGGAGAATCGGTGCCAGAAACATCGTGGTGATCTCGACCTAAAATTATGGTTCCTATTTCACCTTTAGCAATGGCCTGATTAAATGCTTCCGCAATATTTACACGTCCTTCAGCATCAGCATAAAGGATTCGGGCTTGCGAACCTACAACTAATTTGTTTTCCTGCGCGCCTTTTATCCAATGAATATTATCCTGCATTTGTTGCTGAATTTCTTCGGGAGCCGTTGTTGCCATTTCTTCCAAAACCTGGCAAGCAATGACATCTGTTTTGGCTAAATCTTCTGGTTTTCCCGAGGCGCAAACCCATCGGAAAGGACCAAAACCGTAATCAAAACACATGGGTCCCATGATATCCTGTACATAACTTGGATATCTGAAATCGATATGATTCTCTGCCATGACATCAGCACCGGCGCGGGAAGCTTCCAATAAGAAAGCATTTCCATAATCAAAGAAATACGTTCCTTTGGCAGTGTGTTTATTGATAGCAGCACTGTGTCTGCGTAATGTTTCCTGTACCTTTATTTTGAATAAATCAGGATCGGTAGCCATCATTTCATTAGCTTCTTCGAAAGAAACGTCAGCGGGATAATAGCCGCCGGCCCAAGGATTATGAAGCGAAGTTTGATCTGATCCTAAATCGATATGAATATTTTCCTGGTCAAATTTTTCCCAAACATCAACTACATTTCCAAGGTACCCGATGGAAATAATTTCTTTATTGGCTTTCGCCAAAGTGACTCTTTTTACCAAAGCATCAATATTTTCAATGACTTCATTAATCCATCCTTGAGTATGGCGAATGTGCGTTATTTTGGGATTTACTTCGGCACAAACGGTGATGCAACCGGCAATATTTCCAGCTTTAGGTTGTGCGCCAGACATTCCGCCCAAACCAGAAGTGACAAATAAGCCGCCCTTTGGACTGCGTTTTATTTTACGAAAACCATTCAAAACCGTAATAGTTGTTCCGTGTACAATTCCTTGCGGGCCAATATACATGTAACTTCCGGCAGTCATTTGCCCATATTGAGAAACGCCTAAAGCATTCATTTTTTCCCAGTCGTCCGGTTTCGAATAATTAGGGATTACCATTCCGTTTGTCACAACAACTCGCGGAGCTTCTTTATGCGAAGGAAATAATCCCATTGGATGCCCGGAATACATCGTCAATGTTTGCTCATCGGTCATTTCTGATAAGTATTGCATCGTCAATAAATACTGTGCCCAGTTTTGAAAAACCGCTCCATTGCCGCCATAGGTTATCAATTCATGTGGATGTTGTGCAACTGCGTAATCTAAATTATTTTGAATCATCAACATAATCGCTTTGGCCTGTTCGCTTTTTCCAGGATATTCATCAATTGGGCGCGCACGCATTTCATAATCAGGACGAAAGCGATACATGTATATACGGCCGTATGTTTCCAGTTCTTGTCGAAATTCTTTTATTAGTTCAGGATGATGTTCAGGTTCGAAATAGCGCAAAGCATTTCGCAAGGCCAGTTTTTTTTCTTCTGTCGAAAGGATTTCTTTACGCTTTGGTGCGTGATTGATTTTTGTTTCGTATGTCCTTGGTTTAGGTAAATCCGATGGAATTCCTTGTTGTATTTGTTCTTGAAAAGTCATTTTATGGATGTATTTTGTGTTGCTGTAAATGTGTTTTATTCACTCAATGAAACTCAACACTTCGACTGAACACCGCTTACTTTTTATTGGTTCCTGTATTTTTATCAAAACCATACGGACAATGGCGACAGCCGCTTTTACAGCAATACCCTCTTTTTAAATGGTGTTTTTCTGTAAAGCATTTGTAGCCTTCGGGTGTAAAATAGAAATCTTCACCTTCAATTAATTTATTTGCATTCTTCTCGTCAATCATGTTATGGGATATTCTTTTGTGAAAATTATTTTCAATATTTCATTTTATATGATTCACTCAAACTATTGAGCTGTTCCTTAAAACAGAATTATCTTAGCGAAACAAATTTAGAAATTTTATAAGGGAAGTTAGAACGAATCCCTTTCTATTTTTTTGAACGGATAAAATCGTTAAATGAACAGAAGTTTTTTTAAATTTTTTTCAAAAAAAAACCACTCGGTTAGGAGTGGTTTTTAAAGGATGCTTGTTATTTAGAATATTATTTTTTTGGAAACTACAGTGTTATTATCTAAAGTGATTTTCACAATTAAACCGGCTGTTGTTTTGTTTAAATGGCTTAATGTATATTTTTTAGCATTTACTTTTTTATAACTATCTATTTTTCTTCCCAACAAATCGTATACGACAATATTTTTTATCAGCTGGTTTGAAGACTGAACGGTAACGTTTTGATTTACTACCACAATTACGCCATCAGACTTGGATAAATTAAAGCTATCCGTTCCTAATGTTTTGTCGGTGAAACGAAGGTAGAAACGATCGTTAAAAGTTCCTTTTGGAAGTTCTACTTCGTACAAGGTATCTTTTATGTTATGATAGGTTTCATCTGATTTATCATAAATGAAAACCTTTTGATTTTCATCAAAATTTTCTAAGCCATCTAAAACAAAAGAGATTTTTCCTATTGAGTCAGATCGTACACCAATAGGGTAGGAACTTGTTTCATCAAAATACCCTTCTCCTTCTATAATTAACTCTTTTTCTGAATTAACCAGATACATGTCGTTAGCAACATCGTCTATATTCTCGGCGTCATATCCTTCATTTATTTCTCCATTTGCTTTCTCATCCATAAAGGCAACAACTACTTGTCTGTGAAAAATTTCATTGTAATTGTTAAATCCTAAACGAACTCTTTTATACGTGTCTTTTGCTACTGGGTCATTACTATTATCGGTCCAATGGTCTAATTTTTTAGGTTGGGTTGGAATACGGTATATTATTTGGGATGCCGCATTATCTTCTTTTACAAAGGCTCGTTGGCTGTTTTTGAAAGTGACCGTTCCTCCCGTTGCATTTCCAATAACAAAGAAACCTTGACCAACAGGAATGTATTGATTTGGTAATGCTCTGTTTGAAACACCAGAAGTATTAATAAAATCTACTCCTACAGAACTTGGTGCAACGCCAGCGGCTGCATTTCTAACACCATAGCCACCTTGATATCCGCCTAGATTATGTGTGTTATTTCCGGGGTAATGTTCCCAAAAATACAAAGCACCGTCAGTAGCAGTTGGTGTTGTGATGTCTATTGAACCACTATTATCTGTTATGAAAGCAGTAGCATCTAGTGCTGAAGGGTATGGGTTGCCTACGAGTAACAGTTGATTTGCGGACACGGTATTGGCAATAGTACCATTATTTGGTTTGCCTACAAAGTTAAGGTTTTGTAATCCTGAAGTTCCAGCTCCTTTAAGTGTGAATCCTTTACCAGCTTCTAATAAGCCTGTTTCTCCTATCTGAGTCCAGTTGGCATAGGCATTTGCTTTGTTATCAAATTTGTAAATCCAATAGCGTGCTAAACTAAAAGGAGATAGTGATCCATCATATCCTGAAACCCAATTTATACTTTGTGGAGTTGCAGTTGTTCCGTCTCGTAAAACGCCAGCTACAGTAAAGTTATTATTATTTGTAGTGGCATTAATGGTACCCACAGGAGAACTCCAATAGTTGTAATTGTATTTATTAGCTTGTCCTTGTTGATCTCTTTCAATAGAACCGGCACTAGTTGGATCTAAAAAGCTACCTTCGGATTGTACCAATTGTGATTTTCCGATTAAATCTATTGTTCCGTCTAATTTTAAGTAATGGGAAACTTCAATTTTTGAATCGTTTGATGCCTTTAGTGTGCTTGTAGTTCCGACATCTACATATAAACCCAATACTTTTTTGTCTCCATCGGAGATAATATTATGGGTTGTTTTTACGATGTTCCAGTCAATAGTTTGCGAATCATCGACGATAGATAAACTATATGGCAGGTCTTGTACCACACTATTATTCCAAGTTGAAGTAGTTTGCCATGCTCCATCAGCTTTTGAGGTGTAGGGTAAAGGGGCGGTTTGTAAATTTACTGTTGTTAGGTTACGTAATGCTGCTGTAAAATTGTTGTTAGAAATATCTTTTGCATTTGTAAAGGTATAAGTAGACATTGGGTAATAGGCTTTTAAATTTGCCCATGGAATGCTGCTGATGTCATTGTTCGGAATAGTGTTTAGAACAACACTTCCATTTGTGTTTAGGCCATTGCTAATAATTTCCTGGTTCATTATGTAACGCAACTGTTTTTCCGAAAGAGCAACGTCCCAAACACGTACTTCGTCTATAGAACCATCAAAAAACGATGTAGGAGTTACACCATCAGCAGCTGCGATCAAGAAGGATTGTGATGGATTAAGTGGAATATTAATTAGTGTTTTACTGGCATCTTCAATGCCATCAATATATAATTTAGCGGTTAACGTCGCATTGTCATAAACCACACATACATTATGCCATCTTTCCACCGGCATTACTACGGAAGATATAATGGATTGCTTGATTCCATTGTACCAACTCATCTCCACCTTTCCGGAAGCATTGATGCTTAAATCATATCCTGCTGTAAAAGGATTGTTTCTTTTGGAAAGGATCGTATGGTTAATAGCACTGCTTTTTATCCATGCTGAAACCGTAAATGAACTATTTATATCTAGTACTTTTCCGGAATCTAAATAGTCGTTTACACCATCAAAATCTATAGCTCTTTCAAAAGTGCGTTCTGGAGCATACCCAAAAGTGATGTATTTTGTTCCGTCAAAGTCATAGTCTGTTTCTAATTTTGAACCGTTAACGCGCATGATTCGGTACTCTGACGTTGGATTAAATTGAGGAGTATTAGATATAAACATCAAGAAATTTCCTGGCGGAGTTATTGTTGAGGTTAGTAACGTAGAAGGCAGGGAAACTTTGCAGGAAGGAACATTGCCACCTGTTTCTATTACTCTCCAAGTTCTTCCTACTGAAATAAATTCTACATTGGAGGTCAAACCAGCGATTCCAGAACTAATATTTACTACAACAGCCGGTTTTTTTAGTAATGTACCATTGTTATTTCCCCAAACTAAATAATTTTTATCTCCAACAAAAGTATTTGGATTATCTGAGTTTTTATCGTAGATACTTCCTAATCCTATTGTGATATCATCCGCTGTGTTTTCTGTTTTGGATTGTTTTTGATACAATTGCGATACATCATCGCGGCCAATTCCTGCGATGTTAAAATTGTAAAACGCTCCTGTAATTCCTGCGGGATAGATTGCTGTTGCAGTATTTGTTGAGCCAGAATTATAATAGTCAACACTTGTTCCGTTTATGCCTAGTGTGATACCGTATTTAATAGCTAGGTAAGATTCTATTCTTCCTTTGTCTGTTGCTGTATTTGCAGCACTGTAATTGATTACTTCAAGAAAATCACCATTATAACTGGGACCAAAAGCCTCACTGGCGCCCAACCAATATCTTGAATTTAAAATATTTTTATAGGTACTTGTGTTGATTTCAGTTGTTGTCAATAGATTTGCATTATTAAGGATACTCATTCTTGTACCATTAAACCTCGGATTAAATATATTTACTCCTTTATAAGATTTTGTGTTACTAATTTCTCCCGTACCGTAACTTGTATTGGCGGCTTGGTTGTAGGCTAGCACTTCTTGACCGACACCATATCGAGAGGATGTATTTCCCATTTCGAAACCAGTTACATCTTGACTTCCTTTATTAACGGTGATATCATCTCCACAATATGTATCCATAGGACTTGAGAGATAGTTTACAGTATTTTTTGGCTTAATGACCATAAACATATCGAGATTATTAAATCCTTGCCCACCGGCCATAGCATTCGCTCCATTGAAATAAATAACGGGATTAAAATTGACATTGTTAGTGGTGTTGTGCAAAAATTTAGGTTCTTTTCCCAGCTTGGCGATAGCATTTTTAGTACTTCCAGTAGTGTTTTCTTGCCAAGTTGACATGGCGACATTATCAGCAACACTCCCAATATTACTATCCGCTTTTATCCAATATTTAAGATTAGTTGTAACTCCTCCTGGAGCAACTGTCAAAGCAACTGAGTTTTTAATTTCTGCCGACACGGCAAAATCATAAGAGGTTTCGCTAGGGACCCCTGCGTTATCTGTGTTTGTTACGGTGATTATTGCTGTTTTTATTCCTACTGCAGCAGTGGGATTAAATGTAATAACGAAACTAGTTACTCCGGTAATACCAGCAGGCAAGGAACTTACAGGTATGGCACTTGCGGCAAAGAAAGTTGCATTTGAACCCGTTATACTTACAGCAGTTGTTAAGCCTAATGCTGCATCACCATAATTATAGATTTGGAATGGAATTGCTATTTTTGTAGTTGGATCCGTGATTCCAAAATTAGTTTGGTCTAAAGAACTTGGGGTCGTATCTCCATCAACAATGGTTACATCATTCCCTTGGATATCTATTTCTCTACCTGCAACAGTAGCGCCTGCTGTTATAACAAAATCATAAATACTTTCATCATTGTCATTGTTTGCTATACTGACTATTGCCAGAAAATTTCCTGTGATTGCAGAGTTAAATTTAACTTGAAATGTTAGACTAGAACCCGCGGCAATAGTACCTGAAGTTGGTTGAGCCGTAACGGTAAATACAGTATCTCCACTTAACATAACGATCGGAGTTCCGCTAAGTGTTAATACTCCAGTTCCTGTATTTTGAATAGTAAATGTTTTTAAAACATCAGTGTTTATTAATGGAGCACCAAAATCAGTTCCATAAATAACAGTGCCGTCTACTGATTTTCCTGATGATGCTCCGTCGGGTATATCATTAGTTGCTCTTAAATTAATTTCGGGGGTTAAACCCGGGGTAGCGGTACCTAATATACTAAAATTAAAAGGGTTTTCATCTGCGTCATCAGTATCAAAAGTTAGTGTTGCATTTCGTATTCCTGTAACTGTGGGTTTAAAGGTAATGGTAAAAGTGGCGCTAGATTGAGGTGCAATAGAGGTAGGGGGGTTAGTTACTACAAATTCTGAGGCATTTGTTCCGCTAATAATGATGCTGCTTAAATTTAATGGAGCAGCACCTAAATTATTTATGGTGTAAGTTCTTGTTAATTCAATTAGAAGATTTGTAGTTCCTAAATTAGTAAAATCAGCTGTGCTTGGAGTTATATCATCATCAGAAATAGAAGTACCGTTCCCGGAAACTGCAATTTCAGGGTTGTTTATAATTGCATCAACTTCAAATCTTGGGCTTAAAGTACAGGAACTTTTTGACACCTCAACGTAATAAGTTGTTGTCGTTGTGAGGGTTGGCGTGTTGTAACTAGCCGCTGTAGACAAAGCTGTTCCTCCTGTCATTGTGGCATACCAAGAAAAATTTGCACCACCAGTAGCCGATGCTGCAACGAGAGTAACACTTCCATTCCCCGTTCTTGAAACATCGGGTGCCGAACTTATTGAAGGCGTTGCTGCAATAATCGTATTCGCTGTATTGTTGAGGATTATGGCATTGTTACAAGTAAGCTTTGCAAGGTTTGTAATGGTTATGGTAGTTGATCCTACATTTGTTAAAGAATTAGTAGAAAAAGAGCCAGTTCCGGCGGTGCTTACAACTATAGTTGCTTTGCTTCCAGTCCCTGTGTTAGCTCCGCTTAGGTTATAAGTTACAGTATAGGTCCCAACAGGTAATCCTACTGCAGTACCATTAACATTGACGGTAGCTGGAAAAGTGGAACATGAAGGACTCGCTATAGTGGTAGAAGTTAAGCTAAAAATAGGGCAAGGCCATGTTATGATTACCCGTCCATTTGCTCCGCTGCCTCCGGTACGGTCTGTCGTTGTTAGTGCATTTGCTCCTGCTCCCCCGCCTCCGGGGGTTAGTCCATTTGCGCCATTTCCACTTACATCTGTTCCATCTGCCCCTTTACCTCCGCCGATAACGGCAGCTCCTCCAGTTTGGTTAATTCCTCCGTTTCCATTAGAATCTTTGCCCGCACTCGAGCCACCACCACCACCACCAGCAAAACCATTAAGTGTTACTCCATCTCCACCTTTTCCTCCGTAATAACTAAAAGCAGCGGAAAATCCGGTGTTTCCGCTAGTACCTGCAGTTGCACCAATCGTGTAAGTGTTATTGTTAGCAGCGTGGGCAGCACCGTTACCTCCAACAGCTAATAAGTGAGTCGTAGCTCCACTAGATAATAATGATGCTGCGCCAGGCACAATAGAATATCTGGTGCCTATACCTCCTGCTCCCACGGTTACGTTATACGTTGCACCAGGAACTACAATAAAAGAAGTTTTTTTTGCATAACCACCACCAGCACCACCACCTCCGGAAGAATTAGTTCCTGCAGCGCCACCACCGGCACCACCACCACCCCAAGCTTCGATATCGATGCTTGTCACTCCGGCTGGAACTGTAAATACGTTCGCGGCAAGACCATTATTTGCAGGATTGTTAAAAGTTTGTGTTGATTGTGCCGCAGCTAAAAAGCTGAAAAAAAGAAAAGCAAGCGCAAGCAACCTGTCTTTTGTATGAAAAATAGATTTTACCTTACTACCATTTGAAAAAAGAATTCCGGATAATTCCAAAAATAAACTTATTGGGCAGCTATTAGATTGCTGATTTCTTGAAATAATGGAGTCATTATTGACATTATGATTCGTTGAAAATTTGAGGCAAGTTGTAATTTTGGTAAAGTAATGTTTATCCATTTTTTTTGTGGTATTTGTGCGGCAAAATTAATTAATTTTTCTTACGAAATCACATGTTTAGCTATAAATGTTTACATTATTTTATGCAGTTTATCTGATTTTTTATGCATTTTATCGATGATATTGAAATTATTAGGTAATTTCATTAAAATAGTGATAAAAATTTGTCTTTTAGGGACGTTGTTTTAGCTAAAATAATTAATGCTTAGGAACTTGCTAATTAGCTCATGAAAAAGAGTTTCAGATACTGTTTTTGTTCTATGTTAATGTAAGATTTTATGTATCATTTAAACGATGATTTTAAAAATGGAACTCAAAAAATATAAATCTTGCGAAAACTTGAATTATTTTTACCCTTAAGTTAAAAGGCTCTAATCAAAACGGTAAATGTGATTTTGATTAAAGCCTTTATTTTTAATTTTTAAAATACACCTGGTAAAATTTGACTTGTTAATTAGACTGTTTGATGTTTTCTGTATTTTCTAAAAGTGTAAAAGGCATAAACAATCCCGGCAATTGCCAGAAGGATTAATTTTCCATTTATTGGTGCAGCCGGAGCGTCATTACCTTCTAAATTTCCACTATCTGAATCATCACCGGGCGCAGCAAACATAATGAAGTTAGTTAGTAAACAAAAACTGGTAATGTAAAATTTTAGTAAGGTATTTTTCATTGATTATATTTTATTGACTAATGATGTGGTTTGTTGAAACAAGTTAAACTACCTAATAAACTATTTTTTTTGTTACTATTTTGTTTTGATTCGATGTTATCTGTACTAGCACTGTTTGGTGCGCTCCTCCAAAATCTTTAATAGAAGTTGATTTGGCATTCACTTCATTTTGTTCAACAAGTAATCTTCCACGAAGATCAAATAGTCTTATTGTTTTCATTTCAGTTGTTCCGGAATTAATATGTAAAACTCCTTTTTGATTATAAATTAGTATTGAGTTAGCATCAAATACCGGAATTTCAATACCTAATGATTCACTGGTTTTGTAAGTCAACCTAAAACGATCGTTAAATGTGCCTTCGTTTGATGAAAAAGAGTAACTGCTTTTTTTCAAATCGGTAACGATACCTGTTAATTGATCATTTAAAAAGATATTTTGATTGTTTGCAAATAATCCATCAACTTGGTCTAAAGCGATGGAGTAACTTCCGCTTGTGTTAGTTTTAAAGGTAAGCGGAACGATATCGGTATCTGAAAAAGGTAAGCCTTTTCCCTGGATAACAAATTCCTCGTTTTCAATTAAGGAATTTAAAGCAATTGGATTGTCGTTAATGTATCTGCCATCGATTGCGGCATCAATCCCTGAGGTGGCATCAGTCATGTATGCAAGCATCATCTGGTTTACAGGAATAGTTTCTTTGGAAAGGTTTAACCAAATTCTATTTCTTTCTGCCGATTTGGTTTTAAAAAACTGATTGTTGGTATTGGCCAACCGCATTGCATTAGTAAACGAAATGGAGGAAGAGGTAGCTTTTGCAATAAAACCTTGGCCTATCTGAATGATTCCATTGGGAACAATACTACTTGATCCTCCCGCATTAGCCGTTCCTCCCGCGGTTGTGTAGGTGGCGTAAGAAGAAGTCAAGGTGTTGTTTGTTTTTCTCCAAAAATATAAGGCTTCCGTAATTCCATTTGCTGTTATAAAGGTATTAGCATTTAGAGTTGAAGGATATGGGTTTCCTATTGCATTGTACTTGTTAATAGATACAGGGAGATTATAATTCCCATTATTTGGAACTCCTTGAAATTGCCCTTCCCATATAGTTGCAGTGGTAGGATGCGTATTTGGTAAACGAATTAAATAACCCTTTCCTAATTCAAAGTTAGTTACAGCAGGATTAGCTACACTTACATAAAGGTCAGTTAATGGATTATAGGTATAAAAACGAGTTGACAAAGTCAATGGAGAGAAAGATTGTAATTGCTGTGTAGCTACTGGAGAAGCCCACATTATGTAATCCTGTCTCATTAAAGGAGAACTTTGCCTATTAATTTTGATACTTCCTGAGTTAGTATTTGTGTTTTTAATTTGAATTAAGTTGGTGTTATTTTCAAAGGTTAGAGAAGCACCTGGACTTACCGTTACATCTCCATAAATATCTAAATTAAAGCCACTTTTTACAAGTACTACAGCGTTATTATTTACAGTCAAACTACAAGCAGAAAAATTAGTAATGGCGGAATAATCAGCTGATATGATTACGCCTGAAGAGGCGGTCGGTAAACCATCACTCCATAAAGTGCCGTTCCAAGTAGTAGAACTAATAATGACATTTTGATTGGCAGTCACAGATTGCCCGTTTCCATCGCTAAACGTCCAAGTTATTACCGTTGTTCCAGATGTAGTGATAGGAAAAGTTGTTATGGTGGTTCCTGTAATTGTCCCTCTACACGCATCAGTTGTTGTAGGGCTCACTGGAGTTACCGCACATTGACCAGTTATATTTGCTAGGACAGGAACTGTTGGTGCGGTAGTATCATCTAGAACTACCGTTTGTTCTTGAGTTGTTATATTTCCGTTTCCATCATTATATGTCCAAGTAATGATAGTTGTGCCTTGCGCAGTAATAGGGAAAACGGTAGGTGTAGTTCCAGAAATTGATCCGTAACAATTGCTTGTGGCTGTGGGCACAGAGGCAGTAGCCGAGCATTGTGCTATTACATTTGTTAGGGTAGTGATGTTAGGTATGGGAGCGCCACAAACATTAATGTTGTAAGTTTGTCCACCCAAAAGAGCTAGATTTACCCCGTTAACGCTAAATTTAAAACTATCTGGATTTAAATTTATTCCATTGTTAGTGTAGCTCAACAAGTTATTGTTGATGTCTGCTTGGGTAAAAATACCTCCAACAGCCACAACTATGTTATTTAATTTTAAAGTACCATTTACTGGCAATTGGGTTATAGTATATATTAATTGTGCCGTTGTAGCAGTAGGCTGTGTTGCTGCTAATTTTGCAAGAGAAAGTGTAGCAGTTGCCCCTTGTGAAAGGGTTAGGGCATTATTGGCAACGGTAATGTTATTTATTATTTGCAGTTTTCCGCAAATGATAACATTAAATAAACTAAAAGTTCCTCCAGATGTTGCTGCAACCCTATCGGTTGCTAATAAAGTCCAAGTTCCAAGTGAACTTGAACCATTAAATTTTGATAAAGATTGGCTGGCTTGTTTTACACCTGAAAGGGTAACAGAACATGGTACAGGAAGCGCAATTCCACTGTCATCAAATGTTACGTCAAAGTTTGCAGCGTTACAATCTCTATTATAAATTTCGGCAAAAATTCCAGTTGGTCCACTAAATTGCATTTTAAGATCACTTAGTGCGGCGTGTGTGCCCTTCATATAAAAACTCACTTTGCTAATAATTATATTATCTGGAACAGTGATTTTTGCGTTAACCGCATTAGTAGTACCAATTTCCCAAACTGCATTTGGTTCAAAAGTTACATTAGTGTAGGTTTTACATAAATCATTTGCGATTTGAAATACATATACCTCAGAAAAGGAACCACTTGTACAAGAATTTGTTGGTTTTACTCGCCAGTAATTTATCGTTCCTTGTGCTAATAATGTCGTTTGATATGATGTTCCTGTAACGGTTGCCGATTCTGTAATGGTTGAAAAAGTTGGACTGGTAGAAATTTGAACTAAATAGGAGGAAGCACTTGTTAAAGAATTCCATTGTAATAAAGAAGATGTTTGTTGATTTGTTGCCCCATTTGAAGGACTTGCAAGCGTTACGTTTCCAATTGTATTGTCAAAAACATTTAATAAAACAGGGAAGTCAACATTTGCAGTTGTCGAAATTCCTTTTATGGTTATTGGATAATTTCCTGCCGCTACTCCACTTGTATTTGAAACAGTCATCGTAAAAGTACCTGAAATACTTCTGGTTGTCGGTGAGAAGGTTATTGTAGATCCTGCTGGAGCACCAACAGCACTAAATGTTGTAGTTTCTGAAAATGCAGGAGCAGGAGTGTAATTAATTGTGTAAACGGCATTTGCAGGTTTACATACAGATTGGGTGCTTGCCGCTGAAACCATTTCAAACTTGCCGGATTTAATTTCAAAATTAGCATTGGATATATCGAAGAAAATATTGGCAGCAGCCTCCACTTTAATTCTATTTAATTTTCCAATATTGTTTGGAACTATTATATTCGCGGTTCCATTATTTGCCACTGCTGAAGCTAAAGTGATAGGATATGTGTAACCGCCATCAGTAGACAGTTTAATATTCACAGTTGTTGAATAAGTTGCTGTATTTGTACTTGCTACATTCCAGGTTACTGCCTTTGTTTCACCAACATACCAAATTTCGCTTCCAGTGTTTGGAGTTGCTACTAAAAATGGACCTGCAGTTCCAACGGTTATTGCTACGGCTTTGAAATCAGTTCTTCCACCCAGCGGACTATTATCTCTGACAGTTAATCTAAAATTTAAAGTTCTGGCAACATTCGGTAATACTTCCCAAGTTGGAGTTGTGTTGCTTATAACTGCTGCCAAATTTGGAAAAGTTCGTGAAGGGTCACTAGTAGGCATTAGCGATCTAAAAACTGGTCCTAAAGTATTTGTTGATGTAGGAGGCTGTATCCCACCATCGTCCTTGTCGTATTGTTCCCAAGTATAAGTCAAGGCATCAACTGTATTTGTATCATTTGCACTTCCTGTTAAAATAAATGGAGTTGATTTTGGAATGGTGTGAGCTGTTGGTACAGCCACTATAGGAGCAGCATTTCCTGAAGAAGTTCCAGTTACGCATGTGTGTCCGGCAATTGCCGTTGTCATTTGTTCAATACTTCTGGCATGAAAGTAAGCATCGCTATTCCCTTGTACATTTGGAGCGCAAATTCCAGCATAACCCATTATAGTAGAGGCACTTCCCGGTTCATAATCTTCATCAGTTGCAGGAACCTTCGTGGCAGCAAAACAAGCATTATAATATGTATGTCCAGCGCCAAACTGGTGTCCTATTTCATGGCATACATAATCAATATCGAAAGGGTCGAATTGAGGGGTTACAATACCTGTTACACCACGTCCTTTTGATGCTGCTGTACATGGACCAGTTCCCGCAATTCCGCCACCACCTGTACTAAAAACGTGCCCAATATCGTATGTCCCAACGGTGATTAATCCAGTAATATTTGTTGTGTTTGAGCCAAGCATTTGAGAGCCATCGTAGTTATCATAAGGATCGGGATCTGGAGATGCGTCTTTATTGAAACCATTGATATAGATCAATCTGTCATTACTGGCCACAATTTGAAAAACAACCGATAAATCTCTTCTAAAAATACTATTTACACGAGTAATTGTGGTGTTCATTGCGGCCAAAACCTGTGCGATAGTATTGCCGTAATATAAAGAGTATGCTGATGTACAGGCTAATGCAAGTCTGTAGGTTCTTAGATTTCCATCTGTAGCGGAAGATATTTTAGCATTAGAAGATAATTTTGTATTATTTATTGTTTCATCCATTATAGCATTACAAACAAAGGAATCATCTGGACCTCTTTCATAATCGGTTCTGTCATAAACAATGTAATCGTTTACATCGTTTTTTGAATAAGGATCGATGTAAATAGTTTTTTCACCAGTAATAACTCCTGTAAAACCCTCAGGAGATATGCTGATATGAATTTTATTTAATGGATTTTTTTTGCTTACACCATAAAAGGATTGAATTTCTGGGTATTTAGCTTCTAGGTCTGGATGTAAAACACTAGTTTTTTCTATTAGGAAACTTTCAGTTGTTCCATTTTCAAGCGGAAAATCTAAAAGTAAAGTTGTCGCTAATTTATTATTTTGGCCTCTTTTGGATGCAGATTTAAAGTTTGTTTTCAAAGATTTAAAATCTAAGGAAAATACTTTGTATTTGTTTGGAATAATTTTTCGGTCAGGTTTGGAAACTGTTTTTGATAATTCAGAACTATTTTTAACCTTCCAATTATTGATAGATTGTGCGGTAGAGAATTGGTAACATAACGAGATAAAAAAAAAAGTTATAAGAGTAATTTTTTTCATAGAATTTTAATTTTGGAAGCAAAAATATATTAAAATTTTAACATTTCAAATAAAATTATCGCCAAAAAGGACTATTTATCCGGTAAAAGTGTTTTTTTTAGTTAATTTTTTTATGAAATTCATTTTTGTTAAGCAGGATTCAAGTTATAAATGCAACTTTTTGATTAAACATATAATTAGGTGTTTCAAAATTAAATCTTTTTCTTGGTCTATTGTTTAATTTCTCTTGTATTTCTATAATTCTCTCTGG
>NZ_JAFCUP010000015.1:0-73010 GCF_049896585.1 Flavobacterium sp. DSR2-3-3 | reverse complement strand
CAGGAGCAAATAAAGAACATTTATTCCATTCGAGAGAGAGGGCTTTTTAAAAGTCCTTTCTTTTGAAAAAATGTCTTTACATACACCCTAAAAGTTGCATTAGTTAGTTGAATCTAGTATTTAATAAACAACAGCTTTTTAGAAGTTCTAAAACAATTAAATGTATCATCTTTTTCTATGATTTTGTCGTTTTCAAAAGTCTCTCAATTTTCTATTTGGTCGTTTCTGTGATACCGAATCAAAGAACCATTTTTGGTGCTGTTTTTAAAATTTCCAATTTGCCAAAACTTTGTGGTTTCCCGATAAAAGATCCATTCAACTTCCATCAGTCCAATGATAAAAGAGTTTTTTGCTTTTACTTTTCTGTTTTTGAAAAAACAAGTTAAATGATTCCCAATTAATTTATGGGCGATTTGTCCGTTCACGTACTATTTTTTAGCTAAAATTCGATGTTTATATTTGGTCCTAAAAAAAACTAAATGATACCAATCCCAAATATTTGATTATTGGTAGCAAAACCGTTAAAATAAGTATTAGATTTTTATCCAAACTTATATTTTCTGCTCATACATAATTTTCATTATTATTTCCGGAGACGCGTTAAAGGCTCTAAATAAAGGGTAAAGAAACGTTCGTACCAGCGGGAGGAATGATCTTTTGAAATTAAATCATGTAAAATATAATGGGAAAAGTACTAATTGATGAACCGAATGGGGCTTGAAAACGCCTTCATAATCGTTGCTTTTAGTACTTAAAAACACAAATAATTAAGAATATAAAAAAAAGAATGCCCGAAAATTACTTTTCGGACAACCTCTCTTTAACCAAAAACTTAAAAAGTATTGCATCTATTAATTTTTTGAAATTAGAATTGTATTTAATTTACGTCTATTGTAATTTCCAGATGTAATATCAATTTTGATGTTTGTTTTATCTTCATAGACCTTTTCAATATTTAAATTGATAAAATCCTCAGATATGTATAATTTGCAAATAGGGAGTTCTCCAAATTCACATTTTGACAGGTACAGATTATTTGAAACTTCATCTGATTCTTCGTTTTTTGCACTCCCTGATAGGTTTTTAACAATAACAATATTGACTAAATTATTAGTTAAAGTGTATGTTTTGAAAGCACTTAGATTTCCAATTAAATTATTTAATTCAAAATTGTTTACTTCTTTAACTTCAATTTTTTGCGATTTACAACTTAAAGCTGTCATAATAAATAAAATTAAAATAATATTTTTCATAATTAAATTTTAATGATTAATAATTTTGGACAAATACGTTACATCCAAAATTATAATAAATTAATTACAAATAACACAATTCGATTTAATTTTCAGAAAAATTTTCTTCTCAAAAGTAGTTGTAGACCGAAATCATTCTATCAACTGCGTGAGGGATGGAAGCGGCATCCTTTCCTTTTCTCTTTAAAAAGGAAAGATAGAGCGTACAGCCCGACCCGGACGGAGTTTACGGAGGATGGGGCACGCCCAAAAGTAAATATAAAGCAAAACGGAAGCGAATAGTAATTTTATGAAATACAGCATAAGTGTGTTATAAAATTATCATAATATTAGCAGGGAGCCGTTGCAAAAAAATGTAATTTGGCACTTTAATTTAGTACGTTAGAACACTTGTTGATTCAATTATGGATAAAATAAAAATACTTTGGGTAGATGATGAAATCGACCTTTTGAAACCACATATATTATTTCTGGAAAAGAAAAATTACGAGGTAACAACCTGCAATAACGGGTTGGACGCCATTGGTATTTTTGAAGAAAATAATTTTGATATTGTTTTTCTGGATGAAAATATGCCCGGAATGAGCGGCTTGGAAACGCTGTCAGAAATGAAGGAAAAAAAATCTTCAGTTCCAATGATTATGATTACAAAAAGCGAGGAAGAATACATTATGGAGGAAGCCATAGGATCTAAAATTGCCGATTATTTAATCAAACCTGTAAATCCGAACCAAATTTTGTTGAGTTTGAAGAAAAATCTGGATCATTCGCGATTGATTTCTCAAAAAACTACACTGGATTATCAGAAAGAATTTAGGAAAATCACCCTGGAAATGGCAATGGTAAATTCCTATGAAGATTGGATTGAGTTGTACAAGAAATTGATTTTTTGGGAATTGGAATTGGAGAATATTGACGATCAGAGTATGATTGAAATTTTGGAATCCCAGAAAACGGAAGCTAATTCCCAATTTGGAAAATTCATTGAGCGCAATTATGAGGATTGGTTTGCACCAAAAGCGGACAAACCCGTTCAATCGCATACCTTATTCAAAGAATTAGTGCTTCCTGAACTCAAGAAAAAAGACAAGCCCATTTTATTTGTCGTGGTTGATAATCTGCGCTACGATCAGTGGAAAACCTTTGAAAGTGTAGTTGGAAATTATTACAAACTGGAAAAAGAAGTGCCTTACTACTCTATTCTTCCTACTGCGACGCAATACGCGAGAAACGCTATTTTTTCCGGTTTGACACCATTGGAAATGGAAAAACAGTTTCCGCAATACTGGAAAAATGACCCGGAAGAAGGCGGAAAAAATCTTTTTGAAGCGGAATTTTTGACGGCACACTTGAAACGATTGGGTTTAAATATCAAGCAAGAATATTTTAAAATAACTAGTCTTGCCAGCGGAAAAAAATTAGCTGAGAGTTTTAAATCATTAAAAGACAATGATTTAGTGACAGTAGTATACAACTTTGTGGACATGCTTTCGCATGCCAAAACGGAGATGGATGTCGTAAAAGAATTGGCCTCCGATGACAAAGCGTATCGCTCATTGACGTTGAGTTGGTTTAAGAATTCCCCGCTGTTAGAAATCATTCAACAGGCTCAAAAAATGGGTTTCAAATTGATTTTGACTACGGATCACGGAACGATAAATGTAAAAAATCCATCGAAAGTCGTGGGTGACAAAAACACCAGTTTGAATTTACGTTACAAAACCGGACGCAGTTTGACGTACGAACACAAAGATGTTTATGCGGTAAAAGAACCAAAAAATATTGGTTTGCCTACCATAAATATGAGCAGTTCTTATATTTTTGCAAAAAATGATTTGTTTTTGGCGTATGTCAATAACTACAATCATTATGTGAGTTATTACAAAAATACGTATCAGCACGGTGGAATTTCATTGGAAGAAATGATTATTCCGTTTTTAGTTTTTAACCCACGATAGGAAGTTCCAGTCTCAGTTTTCGGCGAGAGCCTTAAACTTTTAAACAAATATAAAAGAATGAATGTTACTTTTTCTTTAGATCAACTCGAGGAAGTTGCGCAAAAAATCATTGCAAATAACCCCAAAAAAGTGATTCTTTTTCACGGAGCAATGGGTGTTGGAAAAACAACTTTAATCAAGCAATTGTGCAAAACGCTTGGAGTAACCGGTGCAACGAGCAGCCCAACCTTTTCTTTAGTTAATGAATATGAAGCTAATGACAATCAGTTGGTTTATCATTTTGATTTTTACAGATTGAATGATGAAGTGGAAGCGCTGGATATGGGAATTGACGATTATTTGTATTCCGGTAATTGGTGTTTTATAGAATGGGCAGAGAAGATTCCAAATTTGATTCCGAAAACCCATTCCGTTATCAGTATTTCACTGCTCGCGGACGGAAAACGTTTATTAACTTTAAGCTAAAAGTAATTATGAATGTAGACAATACTGTAGCAATAATTCCTTTTTCTCCAACTTACAAAGAAGCTGTAAAAATATTAAATCTGGAATGGCTGCAAAAACATTTCAGGGTTGAACCCAAAGATGAAATCGTACTTTCGGATCCGCAAGGTCAGATTATTGACAAAGGCGGAATGATTTTTTACGCGAAATATAAAGATGAAATCGTTGGAACCGTATCCTTGATAAAAATCGACAGCACAACTTTCGAATTGAGCAAAATGGGCGTAACAGATACCGCACAAGGATTAGGAATTGGTAAAAAACTGATTTTGCATTGCTTTGATATTGCTGAAGCAAAAGGAATAGAGAAACTGATTTTATATTCAAACCGGAAATTACTGTCAGCGATACATTTGTATGAAAAATTTGGTTTCATAGAAATTCCTTTAGAAGATGGAGTTTATGAACGAGCCGATATAAAAATGGAAAAAATCATTCTCTGAGATTTGTTGCATTCCAAATGATTTTAACAAGATAGAATTTGTGCCGTTTATGGATCTTTTTACGTAAATTGTACCCTTAATTTAACAACATCAATGTCAATAACTATAACGCCATTCACCAAACAACAGCTTTTACCACAAGAAGAAAAACTGGAAATTGCAAGACAAAAAAGCGAACTTTTTATTGGTATTCCAAAGGAAACGAGTCATCAGGAACGCCGAATTTGTCTTACCCCGGATGCTGTTAACTCGCTTACCTATCATGGCCATCGCGTAATGATTGAAGCAGGGGCGGGATTGAGTTCAAGTTATACCGATAAAGAATATTCTGATGCAGGCGCCCAAATCACTAATGACACCAAGAAAGTCTTCAGTTGTCCCATGATTTTGAAAGTGGAACCGGCCACCCTTGCTGAAATAGAAATGATGAATCCGCAGACGATTTTGTTGTCCGCGATTCAGTTGAAAACCCGCAAGAAAACGTATTTTGAAGCTTTGACCAAAAAGAAAATTACCGCTCTCGCTTTTGAATACATAAAGGATGAGGACGGAACGTATCCTGCTGTTAAATCCTTGAGCGAAATTGCGGGAACGGCCTCGATTTTAATTGCTGCCGAGTTGATGATTACCAATGAATTTGGAAAAGGATTATTATTTGGGAACATTACTGGCGTCCCTCCTACTGATGTAGTAATTTTGGGTGCGGGAACCGTTGGAGAATTTGCTGCCAAAACCGCTATTGGTTTAGGTGCCAGTGTAAAAGTTTTTGATAATTCTATTACCAAATTACGTCGTTTGCAGAATAATTTAAACCAACGGATTTTTACTTCCACAATTCAACCTAAAGCTTTACTCAAAGCATTGAGACGTTGTGACGTGGCTATTGGCGCCATGCGAGGCAAAGAACGTTGTCCTGTAATTGTTACGGAAACGATGGTGGAACACATGAAAAATGGTGCCGTAATTGTCGATGTAAGTATTGATACCGGCGGTTGTTTTGAGACTTCAGAAGTGACTTCACATGAGAAACCTACGTTTATCAAAAATAATGTTGTACATTATTGCGTACCTAATATCCCTTCCCGATATTCAAAAACTGCATCACTTTCCATAAGTAATATAATTTCCCCATATTTGATGAAAATTGCGGAGGACGGCGGCATCGAAAGCGCCATCCGTTGTGATAAAGGATTAAAAAATGGCGTTTACATGTACCACGGAATCCTTGCTAATTGTTCTATTGGCGAATGGTTCGATCTACCTTATAACGACATCAATTTAATTGTTTTTTAAGAAAACTTTCTTCTACCTTTGCAAAAAAATTAATTCATGAAGTTTATACATCGTTTTGCCTATTATTTGGTAGGTTTAGTAATAGGACTGTTTTTTGTAGCGTTAGTTTTCAGTGGCAAAGACACCCGCTGTAATTATTTTCCAAATGCAAGAGTTTTAAATGATTTAAGGAACAAACCTTTTTATTATTCGGATAAGGCTTCTGTGATTTTGGCTGAAAAATGGATTGATACTGCCGATATAAAAAACACACTACAATTTGGTGATGTAGATTTTGACAAAAGCAATATTGAACTAAAAAAAGGAAAGTTATACATCATCGAAGGTAAAACAATTAAAAACCAGGAGGTTACGCTGAAAGTCATTAACTACTCCGATAAAGCTGTTTTAGAGGATATTGTTAAAAAGTAAGACATAGAATTAGTCGTACTTATCATTTAATTTTTCCAACAACATTATTTTAATTTGGGCGTGACCTTACGTAAAAACTTCAGGTCGTGCTGTACGTTCCCGCTTTTTTTACAGGCTGAAACGCCTCTTAAAAAAGAGCTCCACTTCCATCACTCACGCAAAGCTGTTTAAAACAATTATTTACATCTTCAAATCACGTAATTAATCTACTGAAATCCAGTTAATTATCTCTAACCCGTTTTGTTTTAAATACGCGTTCGTCTTACTGAAATGTTTATTCCCAAACCATTTTCCCTGATTTGCGCTCATAGGCGACGGGTGCCCGGATTCTAGAACTAAATGTTTGTTTCGATCGATTTTTAGCCCTTTTTTATGGGCAAAATTACCCCAAAGCAAGAAAACGACATGTTCTTTTTCTTCGGAAATTTTTTGAATTACAGCATCCGTGAAAACATTCCATTTTAAGTGTTTGTGGCTGTTCGCATTGTCTTCTCTAACGGTCAGAGAAGCATTCAACAATAAAACGCCCTGTTTTGCCCAAGTTTCTAAATTCCCGGAAGCTGGCATGAAAATAGTGTCCAAATCCTCACTCATTTCCCGAAAAATATTGCGCAACGAAGGAGGAATTCGCACACCTTCATTTACAGAAAAACACAAACCATTGGCTTCTCCCTTGCCGTGATACGGATCCTGGCCAATGATAACCACTTGTACGTCTTTGAAACTGCAATAATTAAACGCAGCAAAAATTAATTCTTTTGAGGGATAACAAGTGTGATTTTTATACTCCTCATCAACAGTTTCCACTAAATCTAAAAAATAGGGTTTCTGAATTTCATTCGATAAAATGAATTGCCATTCCGGATTGAGATTGATTTGCATAGTTGTGTATTAGAAAGCAAAGATACAAAGGGAATTATTTTTTAAAACCTAAATAGGACAATAAACATTCTTTAATTCTTTGTGAAAGTCTGTTAAATTATCTTAACTATTAGCTATTTTTGTCTTGAAAAGAATTATACGATAAATGATATCAATCACCGAAAAAACATTACAAGATTTACAATTTCCTACTGTACTCGAAACCATTTCGACCATTTGCAACACTGATATTGGAAAACAAAAAGCCTTCGAAATAACCCCTTTTAAAGATAAGGAAACGTTAATGCAAGCATTAATGCAGACATCAGAGTATGTTTCGTCTTTTCAAAATAACAATGCCATTCCCAATCATGGTTTTGACGCCATCACGCACGAGATAAAATTTCTTGCAATAGAGGACAGTTTTTTAGAAGTGGGCAGTTTTCGAAAGATTGCAACTATTTCTTCAACGGTAAATTTCCTTTTGACTTTTTTGAGAAAATTCGAGGACTATTATCCAAATTTAAATGCAAGAGCGAACCAAGTCGAACTTACTAAAGAAATCATCACGATGGTCGACGAAGTAGTTGATAAATATGGTGAAATAAAAGATAATGCGTCGCCGGATTTACTGAATATCCGCAGGAATATGAATGCGGTTCGGGGCAAAGTCAATCAAAGTTTCGGATCTGCGTTGACGCAATACGCTGCTTTGGGATATTTAGATGACATTAAAGAAAGTTTTGTACAAAACAGACGTGTTCTAGCTGTTATGGCAATGTACCGTCGTAAAGTAAAAGGTTCTATTTTGGGTAGTTCTAAGACTGGAAGTATTGCCTATATTGAACCTGAAGCTACCTTACAATATTCTCGTGAGTTGAGTAATTTAGAATATGAAGAAAAAGAAGAAATCACCTGGATTTTAAAACAGCTGTCCAATTACATTCGTCCTTTTTTACCGTTATTGATTCAATATCAGGACTTCTTGAGTGACATTGATGTAATCGCTGCCAAAGCAAAATACGCCAACAGAATTAACGGAATTTTGCCAACAATTACCGAGGAACGTCGTGTTTATTTTAGAGATGCGTACCATCCTATTTTATATTTGAATAACAAACAGAAAAACGAAATAACACATCCGCAGACTATTGAACTCAGTCAGGAAAGCAGAATTATTGTAATTTCCGGACCCAACGCAGGAGGAAAAACGATCTCTTTAAAAACCGTTGGATTGTTGCAACTCATGCTGCAATCTGGGATGTTAATTCCAGTTCATGAACGCAGTGAAACGTTTTTATTCGATAGGATTTTAACAGATATTGGAGACAATCAATCAATTGAAAATCATTTAAGTACTTATAGTTACCGACTAAAGAACATGAACTACTTCTTAAAGAAGTGCAATAGAAAAACCATGTTCCTGATTGATGAATTTGGTACCGGTTCTGATCCAGAATTAGGAGGTGCTTTAGCCGAAATTTTCTTAGAAGAGTTTTATCACCGAGAAGCTTTTGGGATTATTACCACTCATTATTCAAACTTAAAAATTCTGGCCAATGAATTGCCTTTTGCCACCAATGCGAATATGCTTTTTGATGAAAAATCATTAGAACCCATGTATAAATTGGCAATGGGTCAAGCGGGAAGTTCCTTTACTTTTGAAGTCGCTTTAAAAAACGGAATTCCATTTAGTTTAATAAATCGAGCCAAAAAGAAAATTGAAGTTGGAAAAGTGCGTTTTGATAAAACGATTGCCACACTTCAAAAAGAGCGTTCAAAGATGGAAAAAACATCACAAAACCTCAAAGAAGAAGAAACAAAAGCACGGGAAGAGGGCAAGAAAATGGAGACTATCAATGTAAAAATAAAACAAAAACTGGAAAGCTATCAGGAATTATATGACAGCAACCAGAAAACAATATACATCGGTCAAAAAATTGAAGACATTTCGGAGAAATATTTTAATAATAAAAACAAGAAAGAGTTGCTAGGTGAATTTTTAAAAATCATCGAAATAGAAAATTCAAAACGCAAAAAAGCAACCGTCAAAGAAACTAAAGCACTGACAGAAAAGAAAAAAGAAGTAATTGAAGAAATCACAGTTCAGGTTGAGGAAATTAGAAAAGAAAAGAAAGAAAAGAAATTAAAAGTAATAATTGAAAAACCAAAACCAGTTCTAAAATTAGGCGATCGCGTACGAATGTTTGATGGAAAAGCGGTGGGAACGATTGATGCTATTGAAAAAAATAAAGCAACAGTAAATTATGGTGTATTTACTTCAAAAGTGAGTCTGGAAGCGCTGGAGTTCGTAGAAGCCGGGAAGAAATAAACAGTATTTAGTTTGCAGTTTTCAGTCTCGTCTCACGTTTTGTTATTTCGAGGAAGGAGAAATCTCTATCTGGTTGAATTATAAAGTTTAAATTATGCTCAATATTCCAATAGACAAAAAAATCATCCTCTTTGACGGCGTTTGCAACCTGTGTGACTCAGCAGTGCAGATGATAGTTAAGCATGATACTGAAGATATTTTTCGGTTTGTAGCTTTACAATCTGATTTGGGTCAAAAAATCATCCAACATTTGGGAATTGATATTCAAAAAACAGACAGTATTATCCTGTATCACCCTGGTTTTGCTTACTACTTAAAATCAGAAGCTGCTTTAGAAATTGCTAAAAATTTGGGAGGAATATTTTATTTTGCGACACTGTTTACGATATTACCCACTTCTTTTAACAACTATATTTACGATTATGTCGCTAAAAACCGCTACAAATGGTATGGAAAAAAAGAAGCTTGTCTGATTCCCACCAAAGAAATCCAAGCTAAGTTTTTAGAATAAAATAATAATCATGATAATTATCATACCTTTTATTTTGCAGGAATTATAAATTTGGATAATCTTAAAACTTAATTAATCATGAAAGACACTACACTTTTTTCTTGGGATAACGGAACTATTATAATGGTTGTTGTATTTGGGTTAGTAATCATAGGACTGGTTGCAGCAGTTTTAATTATGATGAACTCTGATAAAAAAATCAAATAACAGCATAAAAAAAGAGGATGTCTTTATGGGACATCCTCTGGCTGATAAATCTATAATTAGATGACTAACTTCTAATTAATTTCCTGTATTTCAATCTTTTTGGTGTTAAATCACCACCCAAGCGTTTTTTCTTATTCTCTTCATATTCCGAAAATCCGCCTTCAAAATAATACACTTCAGAGTTTCCTTCGAACGCCAGAATGTGTGTACAAATTCTGTCCAAGAACCATCTGTCGTGAGAAATTACTACCGCACAGCCGGCGAAATTTTCCAGACCTTCTTCTAATGCACGTAGTGTATTGATATCCAAATCATTCGTTGGCTCATCCAATAACAATACGTTACCTTCTTCTTTCAAAGTCATTGCAAGGTGCAAACGGTTGCGTTCCCCACCGGAAAGCATGGACACTTTTTTGTTTTGTTCTCCACCACCAAAATTAAATCGGGATAAATAAGCTCTTGAATTTACTTGCTTTCCGCCCATCATAATTAATTCCTGACCGTCAGCAAAGTTTTCCCAAATCGATTTTTCCGGATTTATATTCGAGTGTGCTTGATCAACATAAGCGATTTTTACGGTATCCCCAATTGAGAATTCTCCTGAATCTGGCTTTTCTTCTCCCATTATCATTTTGAAAATTGTTGATTTACCGGCACCATTAGGCCCAATAATTCCAACAATTCCAGCTTGTGGGAGCGTGAAATTTAAATTATCATACAACAATTTATCTCCAAATGCTTTAGCAACATTTTTAGCTTCAATTACATTCGTTCCTAAACGTGGCCCATTTGGAATGTAAATTTCCAGATTTTCATCCAATTGTTTTTGATCTTCATTCAGTAATTTATCGTAGTTCTGCAAACGCGCTTTTTGCTTGGTTTGACGCCCTTTGGCACCTTGACGAACCCAGTCCAACTCACGCTCTAAATTCTTTCTGCGCTTAGAAGCTGTTTTCTCTTCCAATGCCATACGACTTGATTTTTGGTCCAACCAAGAAGAATAATTCCCTTTCCAAGGAATTCCTTCACCTCTGTCTAATTCCAAAATCCAACCGGCAACATTATCCAAAAAATATCTATCGTGCGTTACAGCTATTACTGTTCCCGCGTATTGTGCTAAATGTTGTTCTAACCAAAGGACACTTTCAGCATCCAAGTGATTCGTTGGCTCATCCAGAAGCAAAACGTCTGGTTGTTGCAACAATAAGCGACATAAAGCTACACGACGACGCTCTCCACCTGATAAATTCTTGATTGGCGTGTCTCCTTCCGGGGTACGCAAAGCATCCATTGCGATTTCCAGTTTGGTATCAATTTCCCAAGCGCCCAATGCATCTATTTTATCTTGTAAAAGCGCTTGACGATCCATCAATTGCTCCATTTTATCAGCATTTTCATAGACTTCCGGCAAACCAAAACTATCATTGATTTTATTGAATTCATCTAGAACCGCCATAGTTTCAGCAACGCCCTCTCTTACAATTTCGATAACTGTTTTGCTATCATCTAAAATAGGTTCTTGTTCTAAATAACCTACTGTATAACCCGGCGCAAAAACTACGTCACCTTGGTAGTTTTTGTCTACACCGGCTATAATTTTTAATAAGGAGGATTTTCCGGAACCATTTAAACCCAAAATACCAATCTTAGCTCCATAAAAGAAACTTAAATAGATGTTTTTAAGGACTGGTTTATCTGCTCCCTGATACGTTTTACTCAATTTTGACATTGAGAATATCACTTTTTTATCGTCTGCCATTTTTTTAATTTAAAATTATTTCTATTCTGCCATTAAGGCTCTTTTCTCAATTTGTGAACCTACTAGACTCTTCCTTTCAAAGAACTAAAAACCCAAGCGTTAGCCAAAAAACCCACACCCACTGCAGCGAATCCCCATCCTGCTACGTCATCATATCTAAATGCACCTAATGCAATCAGTAATAAACCCATTACAATCATAATCAAAGTTGCCCAACCTAAAATAGTATTTTTATTCATTGACATAGTCCTGGTATTTATTTTTACATCACTAATTTTTGGAATACAAATATCGGAAATTTTGCCTTTTAATTGAATATTTTATAAAGCATTTCTTTTAATAAATCTGATTGTGACATGGCACTGGCTCCAACCCCTTTACTTTTTACATCAATATCTCTCAAAGCCCCAACAATCTGACTCACTTTCTTCATCGGATAATTCTTCAAAGCTACATCATATTCTTTCAAAAAGAAAGGATTAACACCTATGACCGCCGCCACATTCTTGGGGTTTTTATCTTTTAATCCATGATATTTTAATAATTGAATAAAAAATCCAAAAACTAGACTTGTCGTTACCACCATTGGATTGTCTTTTGGATTTTGGGCAAAGTTTGCAGCAATCGTGTACGCTTTTAACTGGTTGCGTTCACCAAGTGCTTTTCGTAATTCAAAAACGTTAAAATCTTTACTAAAACCTATATTTTCTTCAATATCTTTTGGAGTTATCGTACTTCCTATTGGCAAGATGATTTGCAATTTCTCTAATTCATTGTTTATTTTACTCAAATCTGTCCCTAAAAATTCAACTAACATGGCAGTTGCTTTAGGCTCAATTGAATATTTTTTGCCTGATAAAACACGTTTAATCCACTCTCCTACTTGGTTTTCATATAGTTTCTTACTCTCATAAACAACACCGTTTTTTGCCAATAACTTCGTTACTTTTTTACGTTTATCCAATGTTTTGTATTTGTAGCAAAAAACTAAAACTGTTGAAGGCATAGGATTATTAGCATAATTTTCCAGCTTATCGATGGTTCGGATTAAATCCTGCGCTTCTTTAACAATAACCACTTGACGATCTGCCATCATCGGATAACGCTTAGCCGTGGAAATAATATCTTCCATAGACACATCTCTTCCATATAAAACGGTTTGGTTGAACCCTTTTTCCTCTTCAGATAAAATTTTTTTCTCAATATAATCCGATAGTTTGTCAATATAATACGGTTCTTCTCCCATCAAAAAATAGATGGGTTTGATGTTGCCACTTTTTATATCATTTACAATTTTTAATACTTCGTCCATATTATCTATTCTCTTTTAATCTATTATCTAAAAGTCTTACTTTTGCTTCATGCGAAAACTCAATTTTCAACTTTATCACTTTCGGTTCAAAAATAGCGAAAATAAAGTTTCCATTTTTGATGCAATCAGGAAAAAATTCATCATTCTTACCCCTGAAGAATGGGTTAGACAACATGTTGTCCAATTTTTATTAGAAGAAAAAAGGTACCCGCACTCCTTGATTAATGTAGAAAAAGTATTAAAAGTCAACGGATTGCGCAAAAGATACGACGTCGTGGTATACAGTCCGGATGGTTCAATTTTCATTTTGATAGAATGTAAAGCACCCGAAATAAAAATTGCACAAGCCACCTTTGACCAAATTGCCCGTTATAATATGACAATGAAGTCCCAATTTTTGATGGTGACAAATGGTTTGAATCATTACTTTTGCCAAATGGATTTTGAGAATGAAAAATATCATTTTCTGGAAGAATTACCTGATTACAAACTAAATAGTCTATAAAACAAAACCTCATAATGAGAATAGCAGTTATCATACTTAATTGGAACGGAATATTATTATTGGAAAAATTTTTGCCCTCTGTTGTACAATATTCACCGGAAGCTGTAATTTATGTTGCTGATAATGCTTCTACTGATGATTCTATTTCCTATCTCAAAACTTTTTTTCCGTCGGTAACAATTATCAAAAATGACAGTAATCTTGGTTTTGCCAGTGGCTACAATGAAGCATTAAAACAGGTTGACGCAGATATTTATGCTTTAGTGAATTCTGATGTGGAAGTAACAGAGCATTGGTTGCAACCCATTCTTGAAACTTTCGAAAATGAATCTAAAACGGCTATTATCCAACCTAAAATATTAGATTATAAACGCAAAGAATATTTTGAATATGCAGGCGCTGCCGGTGGATTTATTGATCAATACGGATATCCTTTTTGTCGGGGTCGAATTTTTGATGCTTTAGAAAAAGACAACGGACAATATGATGATACACGAGAGATATTTTGGGCATCAGGAGCATGTTTTTTTATTCGAAGCTCTGTTTATAAAGCATTAAAAGGTTTTGACGATGATTTTTTTGCGCATCAGGAAGAAATTGATTTGTGTTGGCGTGCGATTAACAACGGATATAAAATAAAATACATTTCAAGATCTGTGGTATATCATGTAGGCGGTGCCACTTTGCAGCAAGGCCACCCAACTAAAACGTATTTAAATTTTAGAAATTCCTTACTGATGTTAACCAAAAACCTTCCAAAAGAAAAATTATATTCGATACTTTTAGTCAGAATGATTTTGGACGGAATTGCAGGAATTCAATTTTTAACACAGGGAAAGTTCAAGCATTTTTGGGCAATATTGAAAGCTCATGGTGCTTTTTACACCCTTTTTTCGATTAATTATAATAAGAGAAATGAGTTTCAACATACAACATATTATACTGTCAATAGTATCATTTACTTGTACTTTATTAGAAAAATAAACGTTTTTAACGATTTATTTAGAATCAAATGAATTTTAAAAAGCTAGATTTGTAACTAACCCTTTATCTAAATTTAAACAATCTATGAAAAAAATCGTAATTGCCTTATCAGTAATAGCCCTTTTAACTTCTTGTGTTTCTAAAAAGAAATACACGGATTTAGAAACTAGAAATAAAGAAACCCAAGATTTATTAAATACTGCAACTGTAAAATTAAATTCTTGCTTAGAAGAAAAAGCAGGTTTTGCAGCAACAGTAGCTGCTTTAAAAGAACAAAATCAAGGTTTAATTAGTGTTTCAAAAGACATGACGGTATTGTCGACTAAAGGTGCTCAAAATATTGAAAAAGCATTAGAATCTATCAAAGAGAAAGATTTAAAAATAAGTAGAATGCAAGATGCTTTAACTAAAAAAGATAGCGTAACACTTGCATTAGTTACCAGCTTGAAAAGTTCAGTAGGAATATCTGATCCGGATATCGAAATAAATGTGGAAAAAGGTGTCGTTTTCATCTCTATTGCAGACAAATTATTATTTAAAAGCGGAAGCTACGAAGTGACGGACAGAGCTAAAATGGTTTTGGCGAAAGTTGCAAAAGTAGTCAATGACAAACCTGATTTCGAATGTATGGTAGAAGGACACACTGATAACGTTCCTTACAACGGCTCAGGTGTTTTATTAGACAACTGGGATTTAAGTGTAAAACGTTCTACTTCTATTATCCGTGTGTTAACGAATCAACTAGGTGTTAAACCAGAGCAATTAATTGCTGCAGGAAGAAGTTCTTATATTCCATTAGTGGCGAATGATTCTGCTGAAAACAGATCTCGTAACAGAAGAACTCGTATTGTAGTTTTACCTAAAATTGATCAATTTTATGAAATGATTGAAAAAGAAATGAAAAAACAAAGACCGTAATTTGTTTTAATTATCAAAAAGTAAACGCCTCAAAATTGGGGCGTTTTTTTTATAATTTATTTTTAGGTGGTAAACTGTTTTTCAAAAACTGATTTGGTGTAAAAACAAAAAAAGCAGGCCAATTGACCTGCCTTAATGTATCCTCAATTGTTTTTTAATAACCAATTAAATATAATCAAGAATAACATGCTAATATATTGTAATTAAAGAAATTGTTATTTATCGGTAAATATAAAGTTTTTTAATAAACACACAAATATTTTGCCAAAGATTTGAATTTTATAAAATATCTAAACTTCCTTTACCTTCTCTTACTACAATTGGCTCATCACCTGATAAGTCGATAATGGTAGAACCTACATTATTACCGTAACCTCCATCAATAACCAAATCAACCAGATTTTGCCATTTCTCAAAAATAAGTTCCGGATCAGTAGTATATTCTATCACATCATCTTCGTCGTGAATTGAGGTAGAAACAATAGGATTTCCAAGCAACTTTACAATTTCTAAAGCAATCGCATTATCAGGAACTCTTATTCCAACAGTCGTTTTCTTCTTAAATTCTTTAGGTAAGTTATTATTTCCCGGCAAAATAAAGGTATAAGGTCCTGGTAAAGCTCTTTTTAAGATTTTAAAAGTAGCTGTGTCTATTTGTCTCACATAATCAGAGATATTACTTAAATCATGGCAAATGAAAGAAAAATTAGCTTTATCGAGCTTCACTCCTTTTATCTTCGCAATGCGTTCCAAAGCTTTCGTGTTTGTAATATCACAACCCAAACCGTAAACGGTATCCGTTGGATAAATCACCAAGCCACCTTCTTTTAAAACCTTAACCACTTTAGCGATTGCGGCTTCATTAGGTTTGTCTTCGTATATTTTTATAAACTGAGCCATTTTATTTTAGTTTAAAGTTTAAAATGTTTAAGATTTGAAGTTTTATTAACTGAAAACTTTAAAACTTAAACTTGAAACAAATTTTTACCCGATAATATCCAATTTTGCAAAACGCAACAGTAATTTTTTTATTCCGCCAACTTCAAATTTGATTTCGGCTTTTTTATCTGCTCCTACGCCATCAAGGTTTAAAACTTCCCCTTTTCCAAATCGTTCGTGCATAACTATATTTCCGGCAACCAGTTTATTATCAAATAAATTAGCATTTCCTGAAGCAGCATTGTTGCTGACAGGTTTTAATTTACGAATATTTATATCTGATTTGGGTTCGTTATCAGAAACATATTTGGGCGGTGTTCCGTTAGCTGGTTTTGCCAGACGCAATTTGGACTTATCCACATCTCCAAATATATCACTGTCAATCATAGGTTTGTACCTGTAATTATTTTCAGGAGGTGTCATGTATTCCAGATATTGACTGTCGATTTCCTCAATAAAACGCGAAGGTTCACTGTCTGTCAATTTTCCCCAACGGTATCGTGACTGAGCATAAGTAAGATACGCTTGATGCTCCGCACGGGTCAAAGCTACATAAAACAAACGACGTTCTTCTTCGAGTTCACTTCTCGTGCTCATACTCATGGCGCTCGGAAACAAATCTTCTTCCATTCCCACCACAAAAACATGAGGAAACTCTAATCCTTTTGCCAAGTGAATCGTCATCAGCGCAACACGATCTTCATCACTAGTATCTTTGTCTAAATCGGTCGCCAAAGCCACATCCTCCATAAATTCTGATAAGGCGCCACGGGCTCCATCCACTTCTTTTTGGCCATCCGTGAAATCTTTGATTCCGTTTAGTAATTCCTCAATATTTTGAATTTTCGCCATTCCCTCGGGAGTAGCATCTTTTTTTAATTCCTGAATCAATCCTGTTTTTTTGGCAACATGATCAGCCAGATAAAACGCATCCTGATTTTCATTTATAGCCTGAAAACTCTGAATCATTGTAACAAAATCGAGTAGTTTTTGCTTGGTTCCCGTATTCAGTTTTAAGTCAATTCGTTCTATGTTTTGCATGACTTCAAACATTGAACGCTTGTAATGGTTCGCTGCAATGGTCAGTTTTTCGATAGTTGTATTCCCAATTCCACGTGCCGGATAATTAATCACCCGAACTAAAGCTTCTTCATCTTTTGGATTGATAACCAATCGTAAATAGCACAAAACATCCTTTACTTCTTTCCTTTGGTAAAATGAAAGTCCTCCATAAATACGGTACGGAATGTCTCTTTTTCTCAGCGCATCTTCCATCGCACGGGATTGTGCATTGGTACGGTACAAAATAGCAAAAGCGCCGTTAGGTAACTGATTTTGCATTTTTTGTTCCCAAATGGTGCTCGCCACAAAGCGACCTTCTTCGTTGTCTGTTAAACTGCGGTGGACTTTTATTTTTGGACCAAAATCATTCGCGGTCCAAACGATTTTGTCCAGCTTAACTTTATTTTTATCAATAATTGTGTTTGCTGCTTCAACAATATTTTTTGTTGAACGGTAATTTTGTTCTAATCTGAACGTTTTTACACCTTCATAATCTTTCTGAAAATTCAGTATATTATTGATGTTTGCACCACGAAACGCATAGATACTTTGCGCATCATCCCCTACCACGCAGATATTCTGAAATTTATCAGATAAAGCTCTTACAATTAAATACTGCGAGTGATTGGTATCTTGGTACTCATCCACCAAAATATAACGAAAACGATTTTGATATTTGGCCAGAACCTCTGGAAAACGAGTCAGTAATTCGTTAGTTTTTAATAATAAATCATCAAAATCCATAGCGCCTGCTTTGAAACATCGGTCGACATAATTTTGATAAATTTCTCCCATACGAGGCTTTTTAGACATCGCATCCGCTTCTTGTAGATCCGGATTATTAAAATAGGCTTTTACGGTAATCAAACTGTTTTTAAAATTTGAAATTCGGCTTAAAACCTGTTTCGGTTTGTACACATCGCGGTCCAATTGCATTTCTTTGATAATCCCGGAAATAGCACGAAGCGAATCCTGAGAATCATATATGGTAAAGTTGGAAGGATATCCAAGATGTTCGGCTTCCGAGCGTAAAATTCGCGCAAAAACCGAGTGAAATGTTCCCATCCAAAGATTTTTTGCCTCACCGGCACCTACGATATCCGAGATACGTTTTTTCATTTCTCGGGCCGCTTTATTTGTAAAAGTAAGCGATAAGATACTGAACGCATCAATACCCTGACTCATCAAATAAGCAATTCTAATTGTCAACACCCGCGTTTTACCGGAACCAGCACCCGCAATAATTATCATGGGTCCGTCTTTTTGGAGAACGGGTTCGCGTTGGGCTTCATTAAGTTGATCGATATATTTGTGCATGGAAGTTTTTATAGTTTTATATGCAAAAATAAGCATTAAAGATGTAAAAGTGTAATTTTATATGAAGCTAAAAAACCATTCTTTGTTTGTTGAACCAGATAAGGAATATAAGTTCATGTAAGTGCTTTTTCGACTGAAGTGTCGTTAAATAATAGACACAATTTAACTTGTAACCTATTAAAAAATTATTTAAAAAATACATCGTACGCAAAGCGGATTAAGGTCCCTACAACCACGACCAGAAAGAAAATCCGAATAAAACTATTTCCTTTGTTAATGGCTAGTTTTGCACCTATCCAACCGCCAAGAGCATTGCTGGCAGCCATGGGTAATGCAATTGCCCAAATAATTTTTCCTTTTAAAATAAACAAACAAATAGAACCGAAATTTGTCGCCAGATTCACCATTTTGGCATTTGCGGAAGCGTGCAGAAAATCGAAACCCATGATGGCAATAAAAGCCACGACTAAAAAACTTCCGGTTCCCGGACCGATAAATCCATCGTACAAACCAACTACAAAGCTTATTCCGATAGCATTCCAAATTTGGGTTCTTGGTGAATGATTTTTTTCAATGTGTTGTCCAAAATTTTTCTTCGCATAGGTGTAAATCACTAAAAATGAAAGAACAACCAACAATAACGGTTTCATGAAATCATTGCGGACGTACGTCAACAAAGTAGATCCCAAAAATGCCGATGGAAATGCCAAAAGCATCATAATCGACAATAGTTTCCAGTTCATATCTACCTTTTTCAGATATTGATATGCCGCAAAAGAAGTACCACTAAAAGCAGGAATTTTCAAGGTTCCAATTACGGTCGAAACAGGAAGATTTGGTAATAAAATCAATCCCATGGGCGTTTGTATCAATCCGCCACCACCAACAATTGCGTCAATAAATCCTGCAGCAAAGGCCGCTAAACAAAGTAAAACCAGAACATAAGTCTCCATTATCATATTCAATTTTAAATAGTGTTGTTACGAATGGCAAAAATACTATTCGGTTTGATTTATTGCTATTAAATAGAAATTGTTTTGTACTCAAAAAAGTATATTTTTGTCCTTTTAATTTTAAATCAAAATGGATTCAACAAAAATCATAGAAATTCTGGCGTACACTATACCTTCACTAATTACTGGTGGAGTGGCTTATTATTTATTTAACTCTTATTTTAAAGATCAACAAAATACAAGACGCTGGTTGTTGCAGAAAGAGGCTCAAAAAGATGCTTTACCGTTGCGTTTACAAGCCTATGAACGCATGGTTTTATTTATGGAACGCATCAATCCTACTAAATTATTGATTCGGATTGCTCCTATTTCTAATGATAAAAACGATTACGAAAACCTGATAATAGCACAAATCGAACAGGAATTTGAACACAATTTAACGCAGCAAATATACATGTCTGATGAATGCTGGACGATTATTGTCACAGCAAAAAACAGTACCATTCAAATGATTCGCAAAGCCAATAGAAGTGAAAGTGTAAATAGTGCTGATAAATTACGTGAAGTACTTCTGAACGATTTGATGGAAAAACAATCTCCTAGCAATGCGGCTTTGGCGTACATCAAAAACGAAGTGAGTCAAATGTGGTAAACATACATCGATACAATAAACTAAAATTCACTAGTTTCTACAAGAATAATCTTTTGAAAATAGTGAATTAGCGGTTTTTAAATCTTTATTGATTTAAAACTTATTCCTTCAACAACCGATTCAACTGAAATTCCTCGGCTTCATTTAAATTTGGAACGATTCTTTCCAAAGAAACTCTCATTTCTGGATTTTTCAATAGTTTTCGAATGCTATCTCTACCAAATTTAGTGAATTGCCACATATGATGCGTAGTAGCATTTACCAGATTTTTCAAAACAACATCATTTGTTATTTTGAAAGAAAGCAATTTCTCCAACGCATTTTGTCTTGTATTCGCTTCATAATCAATTGATGAATACTGTATTAATTCGGTTTCGAAAACTTGTCTATCAAAAGCATAATTCGGCGTTGACAAAGCCAATGTCAGCCATAACGTCCTTAAATTATAATCATTAAAACCCATCCAGGTTTTTGATTTTTCCAAATAATGAATGGGTTGCTCTGGAAAATTATTCCATAAATTATACAGCGCAAGTTCTTGTGTCTGATAGGATTTGTCCTCTAATAAAGTTTCATATTGAGTTCTGAAACTTTCTGGAATTTCATTCATTGCTGCGGCGACTGCTTGGCGTAATTGTACATTTTTAGTTTCTAAAGCGAAAATAAAAAGACTCTTTTTATCTTCCCATTTTTCATTTTTCAATTGATTCAGAATCGCTTCTTTTACCGAAAAATAAACGTCAGATTGCATTGTTTGTTCAAGAAATTCCTTTTTCTCTGATAACGGTTTGTTTTTTAATTTATCGACTTCAAACAGCGTATGAATTGCTTTATTTTTAAGTAATAAACTATTAGCTTGTTGCGTATTAAAAATAGTTGATTCAAGCCATACTTTACTAAAATTATCTAAATCATAATCTGATACTTTTCTGATTTCAGCAAAGAAATCTTGTGTATTCACATTCTGAAACGCATGTTTTTTTAAATAGTTTTTTACCGCTTTTTTAAACTCCTTATCGCCTATTTCTTCGTGTAAAACAAAAAGTGCCCAAGCGCCTTTCTGATAGAAAGTCAATGAACTGGCTTTGGCATTCAAAACAGGAATGGTATCCGTTCGGGAAGCGTATTTTAATTGTGATGCCGACTCGTATAATTTAGAATAAAAATAATCTTCTCCATAAATTTCTTTTTCGGCCAGCAACGCATAATAGGTGGCAAAACCTTCCTGCAGCCAGTGATGCTTACTACTTTCGGCAGTGACTAAATTCCCAAACCACTGATGCGCTAATTCATGCGCATTGACATTTGTGTAACTTCTGTCCTCAAAACCGGTAGAATCGACCACATAACGCGTGTTGAAAAGCGTTGCTGATGTATTTTCCATTCCGGCGTACAAGAAATCCCGAACGGGCGCTTGTTTGTAAATTCCCCAAGGAAACTTTACTCCAATTTCCTTTTCTAAAAAATCAAATATCTTTTTAGAATCGCGATAGGTTGGTTCAAATTTGGCTACATCTTTTGGTTCCAAATACATTTCTAAAGGAATTCCCGACTTTGATTTCTGGCTATTTTTTTCAAATTTTCCGATGGCAAGCATCAATAAATAGGAACTCATTGGTTTTTGCATTTGGTATTGCCAAACCGAAATTCCATCAAGTCCGGATTTAAACTTCAACGTTCCATTTGAAATTACCTGATACTCATTTTTACATACAATATTCAAATTGAAAACCACTTTTTCATTAACATCATCAAAACTCGGAAACCAATGACTGGTATATTTTCCCTGTCCCTGCGTCCAGATTTGTAAATTATCATTGACTATCGAACCCACGAAATACATCGTTTGCTTTGGCTTAGCCGAATACTGAAAAGTCAGGTTGTTTTTCCCTTTTTTAAACGGAAAAATAATTTGTAATTCTTTCTGATTATTGATATAATTAATCAATTTGCCATTCAGTTTCAAATCAGAAAATTCCATATTTTGAGCGTCAATTTTAATCGTATCAATGGATTTCAAAACGTCAAAATCATAATCAACATCTCCAGAAACTGTTTTTTCAATTGGATTTATGACAATTTTTCCCAGAACCGATTTAAAATCAACAAATTGGGTTTGTTGGGCAAATGTGAACGTAGAAATAAAAAACAATAGGTATTTCATTATTAGGGTATTTAATCCTGCAATTTTCAAAGTTACAAAGGTTTCCTAAACTAATCCGACAAATTATGTAAGTTTACCTTCAAAAATTCAGAAGAACAGTACATTGAAAAAGAAAGCCTTATTTAACTGGAGCAGCGGCAAAGATTCTGCACTGGCTTTGTATAAAACACTTCAAAATCCCGAAATTGAAATTGAGTGTTTGTTAACCAGCGTAAACCAACAGTATCAACGTGTTTCCATGCATGGTGTCAGAGTTGAATTATTGCAACAACAAGCCGAAAATATCGGGTTACCACTTGAAATTATGCAAATTCCTGAAATGCCTACCATGGAAGTATATGAAAATGTGCTGCGCGAAACATTGGCTAAACTAAAAAATCAAGGCGTCACCCATTCTATTTTTGGCGATATCTTTCTAGAAGATTTACGTAAATACCGAGAGGATAATTTAGCCGAATTAGGTTTCGAAGGCGTTTTTCCGCTCTGGAAAATCCCAACTCACGAACTCATTCAGGAATTTATCAGTTTAGGTTTTAAAACAATTGTGGTTTGTGTAAATGAACGCTTTTTGGATAAAAGCTTCGTTGGTCGCGTTATCGACCAGGATTTCATAAACGATTTACCTGAAAATGTAGATGTTTGCGGTGAAAATGGTGAATTCCACACCTTCACATTTGACGGTCCCATTTTCTCAAAACCCATAAATTTTGAAATTGGAGAAATCGTATACCGAAAATATGAAAAACCAAAAAAAGAAGATTTATCAGGTAATGCATGCGATACGAATGCATCCGATGCCTTTGATTATGGATTTTGGTATTGTGATTTGGTTGGAAAATAATTTAAACAAAAAACTCCGAAGTCATAAGACAACGGAGTTTCATTTTTATAGAATCTGAAAGAAATTACTAATCTAAACTTGGTACAGAAAAAGAATCCAAAACGCTTTTTTCATTCATCAGGGCTTCAATTTCATTTGATTTCCTTGGTGCTTCCCCAGATAAATTTACGGGTCCATTTGTATTAATCAAAATATCATCTTCAATTCGCACCGCAATTCCCCACCATTTTTTATCACAATCACTACCATTTGGAATGTAAATTCCCGGTTCAACAGTAACAACCATATCAGCTTCAAAAGCTTTATATAAACCCGGATCGTGAACATCTAACCCAATGTGATGTGAAGTTCCGTGCGGAAAATATTTTCGAGATTCTTGTTCTGTTTTTACAATTCCTAATTTCACCAAACCAGCACTTATTATTTTACGTGCCGCAACATCCGGCGCATTGAAACTATTTCCAATTTTTGCAGCGGCAATTCCTGCTTCTTGAGCTTCATAAACTAAATCATAAATCAGTTTTTGCTCGCTAGAGAATTTTCCGTTAGCAGGAATCGTTCGGGTTACATCAGCAGTGTAGCCATGATATTCAGCACCTAAATCCATTAAAACCAAATTATTTTCGACTTTCATTTTGCTGTTTTCAATATAATGCAATACGCAACCGTTGTTTCCAGCGCCTACAATTGACGGATAACCCTCAAACTCGCTGCCATACTTTTTGTAAACAAATTCATGAATACCCTGAATTTCCGTTTCAGACATTCCAGGATGCATTGCTTTCATGATTTCACGTTGTCCCATTGCCGAAATCCGAACAGCTTTAGTCAACAAAACCAACTCTTCTTTGGATTTTTTCTCACGCAAACTCGCCATGTACGTCAAAATCGATTTGGTATTTATCACAGCTTTTTTTGAAGTGATGCTTTTTTTAGAATTAATTTCGTTTTGCACATTCGAATCCATTTGAGACTTCACTTTTTCGTTGTAGCCAATTTGGGATTTAAACGCTCCAATTAACTTGTATAAATCAGCTTTCTCATTTTTCGAATTTCTGATATCTTCTTCAAATTCCTTAAAGAAAACAGTGTCAAAACTGGCATAATCAATCCCAGAATTTAAAAACGCTGTTCCATTCAAAGCATTTTCAAAACCTAACTCTTTTTTGGCACCTTCCGTTCCTAAACGTACTCCTGTCCATTGCTCTGCTTTTGGATTTTTTTCCTGAACATAAAACAATTCATTGAATGATTTCCCAGCTTTATTGGTTTGATTGTTCGAGAAAATTACCAGAATTGAATTAGGTTCTTTGTATCCTGTTAAATAATAAAAATCTGGATCTTGATGGTAGATAAAATCCACATCATTGGCTCGGTTCCGAATGGGATTACTAAAAAACAACGTAACACTATTCTCAGGCATTTTCGCACGTAAAGCTTCTCTTTTTTCTTTATGAAATTGAGCAGATAAGTAATCGTTTGGATTTCCGTTTTGTGCTATGGAAACACAGACAAAAAAGGCAGTAAAAACAAAAGAAAGTTTTAAATTCATAGCGATATACTTTAGAGTTTTGCAAAATAAATACAAGATTTTGACGGCGTTAATTAATACGTAAATATAATTTTTTTGTACGAACCAACTACAATTTTTATCCAAAGACTGATTTAGTAATACGCTTAAAAATAGAAAAAGAGTATTAAAAGTTTTTCAACTTCTAAGTACTCTTTAGCAAAAGTGCATCATAATCCTAAAATTAACCAAAACTAAACCTTATGAAAATGTTGTAATAAGCACTTATACTTTACTTTTTATATGTTAATCCCGGACCATCACAAAGATTCCAAGTGCTCAACAAGGAATTATTGGAAGTTAAAAACAATACTTCTTTTTGATTTCCGAAACAGCTGCCTATAATTTCGTTGTCATTTGGATAAGTTAGTTCAAAAGATATTCCGTCCGATTGTTTTGTAGTTGCGTAAGTTCCTGAAAGTGTTGTTTTAACCGAATTTGCTTCTCTGGCTTTTGTAAATGTCCCATTGGTATTGAAAAAATAAAATTCTTGCCAAGCCATTGCTGCGCCTGTAACTTCAGAATTAGGTGTAGATCCTGACATTGCAACCAAATTCCATTTTCCGTGATAACCAGAATTATTTATTGTCACTGTTTGCTTTGAACAGGAATTAAAAACGGTGAGGAAAACAACGAGAATGATTTGGTTTTTCATACATCAGATTTTACAGATAATATATAGATGATTCTTTTTGCAAAAGGTTGCGTCAAATCATATATTTTTTTTTAAGATAAAAAATAGTCTGTAAATCATCTTTATTTTACAATTAAAAAAACGCTAATTTGCAAATTTAAGATGGACGATACCATTTATAATTAGCGAATTAGCGGTCGTAAGTAACTTAAGGTCTCTATTTTACTATCTTTCTTCGTACATTTTCAGCAATTGCGTCACTGTATTCCAATTGCGGATTGTTGCGGTAACATTTAGTTTCTTCTCGATGTATTTTTGGTCGAATCGCGTTTTTCCGGCGCCAACAGCATATTTTATAAAAATTCTACTGGCATCAATACTGGCTTCATCCGGTTTGAATTGGCTAATTTTCAAATCATTCATACTGGTGCTTTGCAACGTGGTTGAAATAAAAGCCACATACAACTTCTTGCTGTCAAAATCTTTTTCCTTCAAGAAAGGATTGTTCTTGAAACACGCTTCTAAATCTGCGGAACCAATCACCACAACCGGTACTTCATGACCAAAAGCCTTGAAAATTTCCTGCTTTATCTTGAAACCAACAGCCGCAGGATTTTCCTCCTCCGTATCCACAAAAACATTTCCGGATTGAATGTACGTTTGCACATTTTGAAAACCAATGGCTTCCAAAGTCGTTTTTAGCGCCTCCATTTTTATCATACTGTGACCGGAAACATTGATGCCACGGAGCAATGCGAGATGAGTTGTCATTTTTAGGGTGTTTTGTTTTTGCGAAGATATTGTGTTTGGAGGGAATTCTTATTGTTAAACATAACTTGAAGCAAGAAAAAATTATAACAATCAAGATTTAGTTATTTTCTTTAACCGCAATAATCATATTATGTACAAAATAATAAAGTGATATTGCTAAAATCCAAATGCTTAAAATAACAGATATTTTTTGTGTAAAATTTAATGTTGAAAAATCTATAATAAATTTCTTAATCCATATAAACTCTAGAATAAAAGGAACTAATGCAAGACCGCTTATTGGAATAATTAGAATAGCTCCAAAACATCCAAATTTTGATTTTCCTTTATAACTTAAATTTCCAAGTTCCACATAAATAGAAAAGGGAAGAATTGTTCTCGTAAAATCGTCCATATGTAAAGGATCATCTTGTCTTAAATCATTAAAGTTGAAAAAATCTTTAGTAAATACTTTAATTATTTTATGTAATTCTGCTTTATGAGCACTTATTAAAATATATCTAAATATCAAAAAAGCAAAGACTAAAGGAATAAAAACCTTTATGGAATTTATATCTTTAATGGACACAGGACCAATTTGTATACTTTCTGTCTGCGAAATGTCCGCCATATAAAAAAGTAGAATTAGAATTAGCATTATAAGAGCTGTTAGATTATTTTCTTTCTCAATGTCTTTGCATTTTGCCAACAAAGTTGATAAATAAATATTTAATTTATCATCAGTATTATTTCTGAACATTTCTGTTATTTCAAGGTTTTTCATAATTTTATTGTAGTGTAATAACCCAATGCAAATTTCAAATATACAAATTTTCCTACTCCATTTCCAAGCGTTCCCATTTCCAAATTTCCAAACAAAAAACTATCTTCGCTCCATCAAATTAAAAATCCGTTTCAATCAGCGTTTTTGCTTTTGCAAATCCGTTTTATCCGTGTCCAAAAAAATCTAAATGCAAAACCTCCTACTCACTCCTATCGAATATCTTAAAGGCGTTGGTCCCAATCGGGGCGAATTGCTGCGTAAGGAATTGGGAATTTATAAGTATGTGGATTTGGTTAATTTTTTTCCAAACAGATACATTGACAGAACACGGTATTATAAAATTAATGAACTGCAAAACAATAGTGCCGAAGTTCAGATTATTGGTAAAATCATCAATATCAAAACCGTTGAATTTGGCAAAAATCAAAAACGATTGGTAGCGACTTTTGTGGATGATACGGGACAAATGGAACTCGTTTGGTTTCAAGGTCACAAATGGATTCGGGAAAGTTTAAAGCTTAACGAAATCTGTGTCATTTTCGGGAAATGCACTTCTTTTGGCAGTACTTTCAATATGGCGCATCCGGAAATTGAATTGTTAAGCGAGCATGAAAAAAGTCTGCGTTCGGCTATGCAACCCGTTTATCCTTCGACAGAAACCTTGACGAATCGCGGGATTTCTAACAGGGTGATAAATAAACTGATGGAACAATTGTTTCTGGAAACACAAGCGCTGTTCACGGAAACTTTGCCGGATTATTTGATCAACGAACTAAAACTAATTCCTAAAAAAGCAGCTTTATTCAACATTCATTTTCCAAAAAGCGCTGACGTTCTGGCGAAAGCCAAATTCCGATTAATATTCGAAGAATTGTTCTTTATCCAGTTGCAATTGATCACGAAAAATCTCATTCGGAAACACAAAATAAAAGGACATCCATTTACCACAGTAGGCGAAAATTTCAATGATTTCTATCAGAATCATCTGCCTTTTCTATTGACCAATGCCCAAAAAAGAGTAATAAAGGAAATCCGAACCGACATGGGTAGCAACGCCCAAATGAACCGATTGTTGCAAGGCGATGTAGGTTCCGGGAAAACAATTGTCGCTTTTATGAGCATGCTTTTGGCGCTTGATAATGGATTCCAAGCCTGCTTGATGGCGCCCACGGAAATCTTGGCAAACCAGCATTTTGTTGGCTTATCTGAATTAGCCGAAACTTTAAATATAAATATTAGAATCCTAACGGGTTCCACCAAAGTAGCACAACGCAGAATTATCCATGAAGAACTGGAAAAAGGCACGTTAAACATCCTTATCGGAACCCATGCTTTACTGGAAGATAAAGTAAAATTTAAGAATTTAGGACTGGCCGTGATTGATGAACAACACCGTTTTGGAGTAGAGCAACGCTCTAAATTGTGGAAGAAAAATGTAATTCCGCCACACGTTTTGGTGATGACCGCCACGCCTATTCCCAGAACTTTGGCGATGAGTTTGTATGGTGATTTAGACATTTCAGTTATTGATGAACTGCCTCCCGGACGAAAGCCAATTCAGACGGTTCATCGTTTTGACAGCAACCGTTTGAAGGTTTGGAAATTCCTTCGCGACGAAATCGCTTTAGGAAGACAAATTTACATTGTGTATCCCTTGATTCAAGAATCGGAAAAAATGGATTTCAAGGATTTAATGGACGGTTACGAAAGTGTTTCCAGAGATTTTCCGTTACCTCAATATTCTATTTCCATTCTTCATGGAAAGATGAAACCAGCCGATAAAGATGCCGAAATGAAACGTTTTTCAGAGGGGAAAACCAATATTATGGTTGCCACAACCGTAATTGAAGTCGGCGTGAATGTTCCAAACGCCAGTGTAATGATTATTGAAAGTGCGGAACGTTTTGGATTATCGCAACTGCATCAGCTTCGCGGTCGTGTGGGTCGTGGTGCGGAACAAAGTTATTGCATCCTGATGACGAGCCAAAAATTGAGTTCCGATAGTAAAACCCGAATGGAAACGATGGTACAGACAAACGATGGTTTTGAAATTGCCGAAGTAGATTTGAAGCTTCGTGGTCCTGGAGATCTAATGGGAACCCAACAAAGTGGCGTTTTAAATCTTCAAATTGCCGACTTAGTTCGTGACAGAGATACTTTGGCTTTAGCCAGAAATTATGCTTTGAAATTATTAAAGGAAGATTCAGGGATGCAAAAACCCGAACATGCTGCTTTGAGAGCAGTTTTTATTGAAATGACCAAAAAGAAAAATATTTGGAATTATATTAGTTAGATTAGTTTGTGTTGCGCATTTTTTTAACATAATAAGAAATGTAAGTTTATTTTAAAAATTGATATACTGTAATTTACAATTCCTAATTCATCTTTCAAATTTTAATTAAAACGCTATCAATCGACCCTTTGTTTGTTGTATTTATTTTTGCAATTACTCATATGATAGTAGTAAAATTTATAAAAACTTACATTTTTAAAATATTTCAAAAAGCTATTTCTGAACTTTTTATCTCATAAAACATCTTTTTTTAGATTCTTAATTAAACCATTACTGTTTTTAGAAGTCTAAAAGTTCAAATTATAGTGGGTTTTGTGAATTTGTACGTGCAGCATTAATCAATTGTTAATATTTGTATGTACAAACGTTAAATAAAAATTAACAAGATCATAATTCCCGTTTCTAAAACCTAAATTTGTTTTTTAACTAAAATTACTGAAACCTAATCCTACTTTATACCGTACCTATGAAAATTAAATACGTAGTTTATGCCTTGCTAGCAATTGGAATCCTTGGATTTATTGGATACAGAATCACTGAAAATAAAAGCGAAAATGCAGATTCAAAAGATCCAAAAGCACAAAGCAAATCGATCAGCGTAAACGGAATTGTGGCAACACCACAAACTTTTGATAATAATTTATCTCTTTCCGGCTCTATTGAAGCCAATGAACAAGTCGAAATCCGAAGTGAAGTTTCGGGAATTGTGGAAGGAATTTATTTTCAGGAAGGAAGTAATGTGAGCAAAGGTCAAGTGCTTTTTAAAGTAAATGATTTAGAGTTAAGAGCCCAACTGAGACAAACGGCAACCAGAGAAGGACTGGCTTCGGAGAACGAAAGAAGAGCTAAATTATTACTGCAAAAAGAAGCCATCAGTCAAGAAGAATATGATTTGGCGCGCGCTGATTTAAAATCAGCACAAGCCCAAAGTCAATTGATTAAAGCGCAAATCGCCAAAACATCCGTTAGAGCGCCATTCTCGGGAAGAATAGGATTGCGTTCAATTTCACCGGGAACTTATATCACTCCAGCGATTTTGGTCGCAAAGTTAGTAAATACAGGGAAACTAAAAATTACCTTTTCGATTCCTGAAAAATACGCCAGCCAAGTGAAAACAAACACCTACATAACTTTCAAAGTTGCAGGTTCTGATGATAAATATACCGCAAAAGTTTACGCTATCGAGCCAGAAGTGGCAGTAGCAACCAGAACTTTACAGGTTCGTGCAATTGCTGAAAATAGCAGAGGCAAATTATTACCGGGAACATTTGCGGATGTCGAATTGCCTTTAGACATCATAAAAGACGCTATCGTGATCCCTACGGAAGCTGTAATTCCAGTTCAAAACGGTAAAAAAGTTTTCATCTCCAGCAATGGTCAAGCTAAAGAAGTGATGATAGAAACCGCAACACGAACAGACGCTTCTATTCTGGTACTTTCTGGTTTGAAATCCGGTGATACCGTAATTACGAGTGGTGTTATGTCCTTAAAAAATGAAACGCCTGTAAAAGTTCAAATTAAATAATTTTAAAAGTTATAGATTATAAATTATGGGTTGATACAATACTCATAATTCATAATTTATAACTCATAATTCAAAGAAAATGAGTTTATCCACAACAAGTATTAGAAGACCTGTATTCACCATAGTAATCAATTTAGCCATTGTTTTGTTTGGATTAATTGGTTACACCTTTCTGGGCGTTCGAGAATTTCCTTCGATTGATCCCGCACAAGTTTCGATTCGTACGAATTATGCAGGCGCTAATGCTGACATCATCGAATCTCAAATTACGGAACCGCTTGAAAAAGCAATCAATTCCATTGACGGGATTAGAAACGTAACTTCTTCGAGTGCGCAAGGGAGCAGTAACATTACCATTGAGTTTAATTTGGATAAAAACCTGGAAGATGCTGCTAATGATGTTCGTGATAAAGTATCGCAAGCTGTTAGAAATCTTCCTCAGGATATTGATTCTCCGCCGGTAGTGTCTAAAGCGGATGCAAATGGTGATGCCATCATTTCGATGACTGTTCAAAGTGATACACGTAATGCGTTAGAACTTAGTGATTACGCTGAAAATGTAATTTCACAACGTCTGGAGACTATTCCTGGAGTAAGTGGTGTTCAGATTTGGGGACAAAAAAGATATGCTATGCGTTTGTGGATTGATCCTGTAAAGCTGGCTTCTTACGGTTGTACGGTATCGGAAGTGAGAGATGCATTGAACAAACAAAACGTTGAATTACCTTCGGGGAAACTAACGGGAGACAATACCGAATTAACGGTAAAAACAGTGGGAAACCTTTCTACTGCTGAAGAATTCAATAATATCATCATCCGTACCGAAGGCGAAAAAGTAGTGCGTTTCAGCGATGTTGGAGTAGCAAGTCTTGGACCTGAAAACACAGAAACCAAAATGACACAATCCGGAACGCCACTAGTTGGTGTAGCTATTGTGCCACTTCCGGGAGCCAATTATTTAGATATTTCTACTGCTTTTTACAAGGAATTCGAAAAATTAAAAAAGGATTTACCAAAAGATATCAAACTAAATATCGCCATTGACAATACTATTTTTGTAAAAAAATCAGTAATTGAAGTAGCGGAAACATTAGGGATTTCTATTGTTTTGGTAATCCTAATTATCTATTTATTTTTTAGGGATTGGGCGATTGCTTTTAGACCATTAATCGATATTCCAGTTTCGTTGATTGCTACGTTCTTTATCATGTGGCTTTTTGGTTTCTCTATAAATGTATTGACTTTATTAGCTATCGTTTTGGCAACAGGACTTGTGGTTGATGATGGAATTGTAGTCACAGAGAATATTTTCAAAAAAGTAGAAGAAGGCATGACGCCTATCGAGGCAGCCATCAAAGGATCTAACGAAATATTCTTTGCGGTAATTTCGATATCGATCACTTTGGCAGCGGTTTTTCTTCCTGTAATTTTTCTCGAAGGATTTGTAGGACGCCTTTTTAGGGAATTTGGCGTCGTCATTGGCGCAGCGGTATTGATTTCAGCTTTTGTATCGTTGACATTAACCCCAATGTTAAACGCTTATTTGATGAAAGGCGGCGAACAAAAAAAATCAAAATTTTACATTCGCACTGAACCTTATTTTCAAAAACTAAACAGTGGTTATGCGAGTTCATTAAGCCGTTTCATGAAGAAAAAATGGTTAAGTTTCCCTATTTTGATTGCTTGTTTTGGATTAATTTATTTGTTTTTCAATCTTTTGCAAAAAGAAACAGCGCCATATGACGACCGCAGTGGTTTTGTGCTTCGTATGTCCACTCCCGAAGGTTCTTCTTATGAATACACGGATCGCTTCATGCAGGAAGTATCAAAATTGGTTGATGACTCGATTCCAGGCAAAAAGGTAGCCCTGGTAATTACGTCTCCAGGTTTTGGATCTTCATCGGTAAACAGCGGTTTTATTCGGGTATCATTGGTGCAACCAAATGAAAGAACCGATTCGCAAAAAGAAATTGCTGAGAAACTTACCAAATGGACGAAGAAATATCCCGACGCAAAAACATCCGTAATTGAGCAACCAACAATTGCCGTAAATCGAAGAGGTGGATTGCCAATTCAATACATTATTCAAGCACCAAACTTTAAAAAACTGGAAGAAAAAATTCCTGTTTTCATGGATGAAGTTGCTAAAAATCCGACTTTCGCCGTTAGTGATGTGAATTTAAAATTCAACAAGCCAGAAATTAATGTAACCATTGACAGAGAAAAAGCGGAAAGTTTAGGAATTTCAGTGATTGATATTGCACAAACGTTGCAGCTTTCATTGAGCGGACAGCGTTTTGGTTATTTCATGAGAAATGGAAAACAATATCAGGTTATTGGACAATTCGATCAAAAAGACCGTTCAAAACCACTGGATTTAACTTCTATGTTTGTTAAAAATAATATGGGACAATTAATCCAAATGGACAACGTGGTGACGATTGAAGAAAAAAGTAATCCGCCACAATTGTACCACAATAACCGTTATATGGCGGCAACCGTCTCTGCTGGTCTTGCACCGGGCAAAAGTATCAGCGATGGAATCGATGCCATGAATGAAATAAAAGCCAAAGTTCTTGACGATACGTTTACCACTGATTTAGGTGGAGAATCCAGAGATTTTGTCGAAAGTAGTTCGAATACTGCTTTTGCCTTTGGATTGGCTTTACTGTTGATATTTTTGATTTTGGCGGCACAATTTGAAAGTTTTATTGACCCTTTTATTATTATTTTGACCGTGCCAATGGCCGTTGCTGGAGCTTTATTCTCCTTGTGGTTGTTTGATCAGACTTGGAATATTTTCAGCCAAATTGGAACCGTTATGCTTATTGGTTTGGTAACCAAAAATGGAATCCTGATTGTCGAATTTGCAAATCAGCTTCGAGAACAAGGGAAACCAAAATTAGAAGCAATATTAGAAGCATCGGAAGCGAGATTACGACCAATTTTAATGACCAGTCTGGCTATTTCATTAGGCGCGTTACCAATTGCTATGTCTCTGGGTGCGGCTTCAACTAGTAGAATTGGAATGGGAGTTGTGATTGTTGGTGGTACTATTTTCTCTTTAGTTTTAACATTATTTGTTATTCCAGCGATGTATTTGATGTGGTCAAGAGCTAGAAAACATTATCCTGAATTTGATCATATTGAAGAATATGAAAAAGATTTCAATTAATTTTAATGTAACAGTGATGATTCGGATTTAGGAGATTTATAGAAAATCATTGATCCAAGTCAAAAAAATATAATTATGACACATACTAAAATACTTTTTCAAAGCTTTATATTAATCTTTTTCTGCGTAGCGACAGCTAATGCGCAGGAAGTGCTGACACTAGAGAGCGCTGTAAAAATTGCTTTGGAAAACAATTACGAAATAAAAATTGCAACCAATAATTTGACTATTCAAAAAACAAATGTAGCTATCGGTAATGCAGGAATGTTACCAACTGTTTCAGCTAATGTAGTTGATAATAACAGTATTCAGAACAGTTCACAAATACGTCAGGACGGAACAAAAACTGAATTAGACAATGCTAAAAATAATAGTTTAAACTATGGCGTTGGATTAAATTGGACCGTTTTTGATGGTTTGCGCATGTTTGCCAGAATGGATCAGTTGAAAGAATTGCAAAAACTGGGTGAAGCACAATTAAAATTAACCGTAATCACAAGAATCAGCGATGTGAATGCTGCGTATTACGATTTGGTACAACAGCAGCAACAATTAGCTGCTTTGGACACAACAATCGTTATTTCAAACCAGCGATTAACTTTGGCCCAAAACAGATTTACCATCGGAAAAGCTTCAAAGTTAGAAGTTTTGAATGCCCAAGTAGATTTGAATACAGATCAGGTAGCATTGTTAAGACAAAAAGAATTGTACGCGAACAGTAAGATTTTATTAAACCAACTGTTAGCCAGAGATGTTGCTACGGATTTTCAAGTAATTGATGTTTTGAAAGTAGATTCCTTATTATCACTACCAGAATTAAAAGCTTTAGCTGAAAAACAAAATCCACAATTAGAAGCGCAAATTATTAATAAGAGAGTCGCTGAATTGGAATTGAAGCAAATAAAAGCGGCACGTTATCCTAACGTTCGCGTAAATACTGCCTATAATTTTTCAGAAAGTCAATCCAGTCTTGGGTTTGTGGCTCAATCACAATCCAGAGGTTTGAATTATGGTTTCAGCGCTTCACTGAATTTATTTGATGGGTTTGCTCAAAATCGAAATGAAAAAATTGCCAAGATTCAAATTGAAAATTCCAAATTAAATATAGATCAGCAAAATTTAGCTATTAATTCACAGTTAGCGACCTCTTATCAAACCTATTTGACAAATTTAGAATTGATTGCATTGGAAGAAAAAAATGAACTAATCGCCAAACAAAATTTGAACATAACATTAGACAAATTCCGCATTGGAACTATAACTACTTTAGAATTCAGAACGGCACAGTTGAATTATGTGAACGCAAAAGTGCGGTACAGCAATGCGCAATTCCAAGGAAAATTATCTGAAATCGCTTTACGAGAATTGGCAGGAAATCTTATTTTTTAATTTACTTTTGTTAAAAATAGTATCTTAAATGATTTCGTACAATACAAAAGATTGGTTTACATTTATTTTCCGCTTTCACAAAGCAGACACTTTTAGAACATTAATGCCCATAATGTTCGCTATTGGACTTTATTCCGGAATTATAGGCTATTTAGAAGTTGAATACTTAAAATTAGCTGACAATAGTTATGTAAAGAACATTTCAATCATGCACGGAATGCTTGGTTTCGTAATTTCATTATTACTGGTTTTCAGAACCAATACTGCTTATGATCGTTGGTGGGAGGGTCGTAAAATGTGGGGTGCATTAGTCAACAATAGCCGTAATTTAGCCATTAAATTATCAATTATTTTGCATGATGAAAAAGATAGAAAATACTTTCGAAAAATGATTCCCGGTTATGCCTCCATTTTGCATAAACATTTGAACGATGAAGATACCAGTAAACAATTGTTTGAAAATGTTGATTTAGAAATTGATCATCATAAACACAAGCCCAATCAAGTAGCGAAGATGTTATTTCAGAAGATTAATGATTTATACGACTCCAAGAAAATAACTGGCGATCAACTGATAATATTAAACGAGGAAATAAAATCATTTACTGATATTTGTGGTGTTTGCGAACGAATTAAAAACACGCCTATTCCTTACTCATACAGTGCATTTCTTAAAAAATTTATCTTCTTTTATGTAATGACTTTGCCTTTTGGATATGCTTTTAGTCTGGGCTATTATGTAGTTCCTGTGGTCGTATTTATATTTTATGTTTTGGCGAGTTTAGAGTTGATTGCGGAGGAAATTGAAGATCCTTTTGGAAGCGATGCGAACGATTTACCAACGCATAAAATTGCGGAGAACATTAAAAAACATGTAGAAGAATTAATTTAAATTTTGTTAAACTTCACTTTGATTAAAATTATTTTCATTAATTTTAAATTTTACCTTTCTTTAAGTTTAAAACTATGAACAGTAATCGTGCTTTTATAAATCCTCCTCATTTATCTAACGAGAAATCGTTGAAAACATTAGTAGAAAACAGAACCGTTTATTCGTTGAACCATTGTGAATTGAATCTTTTTGAGACTTATGAATTTTCTGCTTTAGTTCCTTTAAAATTTAATGATTTTGTGGTGACCAGCATGTTACGTGGTAAAAAAGTAATGCACCTTTTTGATGATCCGGGATTTGTTTACTTACCTGGAGAAACCGTTGTGATTCCCTCGAATGTGGAAATGAAAATTGATTTTCCGGAAGCTTCAAAAAATAATCCTACGCAATGTTTGGCTTTGGCGATAGAACAAACTAAAATCACGGATACATTACAGTTTTTGAATGAGCGATATCCAAAAGAAGGAAACAATCAATTCTGGCAATTGAACTACCAAAATTACTTTTTTTATAACAATATCGAATTAGCAACAACAATTAATAAGTTAATCAAAGAATGCATGAGCACGTCAATTACAAAAGATGCGCTGGCAGACTTAACGTTACAGGAGCTATTAATTCGGATTATTCAAACACAAACTGCCAAAGCAATTGATGATGGATTATTTACAGATCCAAAAAATCCTATTACACACGTAGTCGAATTCATTCGGTCGAATTTAAAAGAAAATTTCAGCATGAAACATTTGAGCGAAAAAGCATGTATGAGCACTACTTCCTTCTATCGTTTTTTCAAAAAAGAATTAGGAATGAGTCCTATCGAATTTGTTATCGGCGAAAAAATAAGATGTGCCAAACTGTTGCTCAAAAATCCTTCGATACAAATCAATGAAGTTTGTTATTTATCCGGATTTGAAGATTGTAATTACTTTATTCGATTGTTTAAAAAACATGAAGGAATTACTCCTAAACAATATCAATTATTGTTTGTGAACTAGTTCTTATTCAATGTAGGTTAGAGGCTCCAGTGAAAGTTCTTCATCAGGTGTAAAAATGCGATATTCGATTCGGAATGTTTTCTTCAATGGTGTTTCCAAGGAAAATCCCCCAACGCCAAATGCATCAATTACATCCAAAGTAAAATGCGCGTGTTTCCAATATTCGAATAAATCCTTGTCTACCCAAAACTCCGTGTTTTCGATTGTACCAATGCAAACATCACCCAATCTTTGGTAAAAACCTCCTTTTTCAAAACATTGTGGCTGCGTTCCTTCGCAACAACCTCCCGCTTGATAAAACATCAAATCACCATGTTTTTCCTGCAATATTTTGATTAATTCTGTTGCTTTTTTTGTGGCATCAATTCTTTTTGTCATCTTTTTTTATTTAAAATAAAACCTGACAAATTTTAAAATCTGTCAGGTTAGTTATTAACGAAAATCTGTAACTACTAAAAGAAACCTAATTTCTTTTTATCGTAAGAAATCAACATATTTTTAGTTTGACGGTAGTGACCTAACATCATTTTGTGATTTTCACGACCAATTCCTGATTGTTTGTACCCTCCAAAAGGAGCTCCGGCAGGATAAGAATGGAATTGATTAATCCAAACACGACCTGCTTGAATTGCTCTTGGAACTTGATAAATTTCATGTGCATCACGTGTCCAAAGCCCGGCCCCCAGACCATACATCGTATCATTTGCTATAGCAATCGCTTCTTCAGTAGTCTTGAAAGTAGTTACCGCCAAAACTGGTCCAAAAATTTCTTCTTGGAAAATACGCATTTTGTTATGTCCCTTGAAAAGTGTTGGTTTGATGTAATATCCTTCCGATAAATTTCCTTCTAAATGATTTTCTTCACCACCAGTTAACAATTCGGCACCTTCTTCTTTTCCTAATTTAATGTAAGAAAGAATTTTTTCTTTTTGAACTAATGATGTCTGCGCTCCCATCATCGTTGTTTTGTCCAATGGATTTCCCATTTTAATTGCTTCTGTTCTTTCGATCACACGGGCGATAAATTTATCATAAATATCTTCGTGAACTAATAAACGAGAAGGACAGGTACAAATTTCACCTTGATTTAAAGCGAACATTACTGCTCCTTCAATGGCCTTATCAAAGAAATCATCGTCAGCATCACCAACTGATTTCATGAAAATATTTGGAGATTTTCCGCCTAATTCTAATGTTACCGGAATAATGTTTTCAGTTGCATATTGCATCACTAAACGACCAGTTGGCGTTGAACCTGTAAAAGCTGCTTTCGACACTTTTTTATTGGTTACCAAAGCTCTTCCAAGTTCAGAGCCAAAACCATTTACAATATTGATAACTCCAGGAGGAAGAAGATCTCCTATCAATTCCATTAATATCAAAATAGAAATTGGAGTGCTTTCTGCTGGCTTTAAAACTACAGTATTCCCTGCGGCTAATGCCGGAGCGAGTTTCCAAACGGCCATTAAGATTGGAAAATTCCAAGGAATTATTTGAGCAATAACTCCTAAAGGCTCACTTAATGCGATGGAAACCGTTTGTGAATCTAATTCGGCTATTGAACTTTCTTCTGCACGAATTACTCCCGCAAAATACCTGAAGTGATCAACCACTAATGGCATATCTGCCGCTAAAGTTTCTCTAATAGCTTTTCCGTTATCAATAGTCTCAACGGTTGCAAGATATTCTAAATTATCTTCAATAACCTGAGCAATTTTATTCAATAAATTACTTCGCTCCGTGACAGATGTTTTTCCCCAAGTTTGAAAAGCTTCATATGCTTTATCAACGGCAAAATCTAAATCTTCTTTGGTTGAATGTGCCGCTTGAGTAAATACTTTACCATCAATTGGAGAAAATACATCAAAGTATTCACCTTTGACTGGTGCGACGAATTTTCCTCCAATATAATTATCATATTTTGCCTTAAATTCAGGTCTTTGCACTACGTTATCCATATTATTGTTTTTTTATATTTTACCAAATTTAGTTTACTATTTTTCCTCAGAATAGCATAATTCATCCAACTAATAGCATTAAATTTTCATTTGTGTTTTTTTAACCTAATTTTATTATTTAATTCATATTTATTTATGTTTTACGTTGTTAATTTAATATTTCTCACAAGTACTTAATATCCCAAATCACATATAAAAAACAAAAAAAATTGTTTTTTACTCCAACCTGCAATCCTTATATTTGCACCTGAGACCGAAAGTCGAACTGACGAAGTAATCTAATTAAAATTTACAGATGAAAATATCTTACAACTGGTTAAAACAATTCATTAAAATAGACTGGAAATCCGAAGAAACAGCGGCATTGCTAACCGATTTAGGTCTGGAAGTCGAAATTGTTGAAAAATACCAATCGGTGAAAGGCGGATTAGAAGGCATCGTTGTAGGACATGTACTTACCTGTATTCAACATCCCGATGCCGACAGATTGAAAATAACTACAGTAGATTTAGGGAATGGCGTTCCTGTTCAGATTGTATGTGGTGCCAGCAATGTTGCCGCTGGGCAAAAAGTGCCGGTTGCTACTATTGGAACTACATTATATGACAAAGAAGGAGTTGCTTTTTCAATAAAAAAAGGAAAAATTCGTGGTCAGGAAAGTCACGGAATGATTTGCGCCGAAGATGAATTAGGTCTTGGAGAAAGCCATGACGGAATTATGATTTTAGATGATTCTTTAACACCGGGAACTCCTGCTGCAACAGTTTTCAAAATAGAGGATGATGAAGTGTTCGAAATTGGATTAACCCCTAATCGTGCAGATGCGATGAGTCATTTGGGAACTGCCCGTGATTTGAGAGCAGGAATGTTACAAAGCGGCGTTAGTGTGGAACTGATTACGCCATCAGTCAGTAATTTCAGAGTTGACAAAAGAACTTTGAAAATTGATATTGATTTAAGAGAGCCCAAACTTGCTCCCCGCTATTGTGGTGTAACTATTTCTGGAATAGAAGTAAAACCATCCCCGGCCTGGTTACAAAACAGATTGAAAGCCATTGGATTAAATCCAAAAAATAATATTGTAGATGTTACCAATTATGTTTTGCATGAATTGGGTCAGCCACTTCACGCATTTGATGCCGCAAAAATCAACGGAAAAATAGTAGTGCAAACTCTTCCTGCAGGAACTAAATTTGTTACTCTAGACGACGTTGAAAGAACCTTACATGAAGAAGATTTAATGATTTGTGATGAAAAAGGTCCTTTGTGCATTGCTGGTGTTTTTGGCGGAAAAAAATCAGGAGTTTCTGAAAATACTAATTCCATTTTCTTGGAAAGTGCCTATTTTAATCCCGTAAGCATCCGAAAAACGGCTAAAAGACATCAATTGAATACGGATGCCTCATTTCGTTTTGAAAGAGGAATTGATCCAACCATTACGGAGTATGCTTTAAAACGTGCTGCCTTATTGATTCAAGAAGTGGCAGGCGGAGAAATTACATCGGATTTAATTAATGTTTATCCAAAAAAATTAGAAAATGTTAATGTGTTTTTAAATTTCAGTAATGTTGATAAGATTATTGGTCAGCAATTACCAAAAGATATTATCAAGAAAATTTTAGTTTCATTAGACATTAAAGTTAATAGTGTTTCTGATGCAGGACTTGGATTGACAATTCCTAATTATCGTGTGGATGTAGAACGAGAAATTGATGTAATAGAGGAGATTTTGAGAGTGTATGGTTACAATAATATTAATTTTTCGAAAAAACTTAATGCTACAGTTTTTAATGCGCCAAGAAATGAAGATTATAAAATTCAAAACACAATTGCCTCACAATTAAACTCACAGGGATTCCATGAAATGATGGCAAATTCACTGACTACGGCTTCTTATGTTGCCCTTTCAGAGCAATTGAATCCATCTCACAACGTCACTATGCTTAATCCGTTAAGTGCAGATCTATCAACAATGCGTCAATCGTTATTGTTTTCAGGACTGGAAGCAGTTTCTTATAATATCAATCGCAAAAATGCTGATTTGAAATTATTTGAATTCGGAAAAACATACCATAACTATCTTGCCGGTTACGAGGAAAAAAAGCACTTGAGCTTATTTCTTTCTGGCAACAGAAATCAAGAAAACTGGAGTAGTGTACAAAAAACGTCCGATTTCTTTTTATTTAAAGGATATGTATCTGGAATACTTTCGAGATTAGGGATTGAAAAGACACAAAATTTACCGGTCACATCTGATGTATTTTCAGAGGGAATAGCTATTGAAATTGGTAATCAAAAGATTGTTGAATTAGGAGTAGTAAAAAAATCTATTTTAAAACATTTTGGAATTAAACAAGAAGTATTTTATGCTGATTTTGATTGGGATTTAATTTTAAAGAAAATTGCTACCAAAATTAAATATGCTGAGATTCCTAAATACCCTGAAGTTCGCAGAGATTTAGCCTTGCTGATAGATCAAAATGTTACTTATGAAAGCATTTATAAAATTGCCCGTCAAACCGAGAAATCATTACTAAAAGATATCGATTTATTTGATGTATACGAAGGACAGAATCTTCCCGAAGGTAAAAAATCTTACGCGTTAAGTTTCATTATACAAGACACCTCAAAAACTTTGACGGATGTTCAGATTGACAAAATTATGAGCAAACTGCAAAAGAATTTTGAAACAGAACTTGGAGCTAGTTTACGATAAGTTCAGTTTATATATTTGAGAAAATCCCGATTCTAAAATTAGAATCGGGATTTTTTTTAAAACAAAAGAGCCCTACAAATGCAGGGCTCTTAAGACTAACAAAATATCAACCTCTAAAATTATTTTTTTGGTAAAACTACTGCGTCAATGACATGAATCACTCCATTTGATTGGTTTACATCAGCAATCGTTACTTTAGCTTTGTTCATATTCTCATCGGAGATATATAAATCTTTCCCTTTCATCCAAGCTGTTAAAGTTCCACCGCTCACTGTTTTCAGTGTTGCTTTTCCTTTTCCTTTTTTAATAGCTTTCGCTATATCTGAAGCATTCATTTTTCCTGCAACAACATGATAGGCAAGAATTGTTTGCAACATTTTCATGTTCTCTGGCATCAATAATGTTTCCACTGTTCCTTTTGGTAATTTATTAAATGCTGCATTTGTAGGTGCAAAAACGGTGAATGGTCCTTTACTTTGTAATGTTTCTACTAATCCCGCTGCTTTTACTGCTGCAACTAATGTGGTATGGTCTTTCGAATTCATTGCATTTTCAACAATATTTTTAGTTGGATACATAGCCGCTCCACCAACCATAACTGTTTTTTGAGCGAATGAAGTTGCTCCAAATACTAATGCCATAAATGCAATTGATAAAAATTTTCTAGTTTTCATAAAATCTGTTTTTTTAAGTTATATAAAAGCATTTACGCACTATAATTACTTTTGGTTTTAAAAAAATGAAACTATTTTTTTAAAACCTGATATTCAATTATATAAATATTTTATTTCATATAAATTTATTACCTTAAAAATCGTGAATAGCCCCGATGGCAGAAAGTATCCTTTTTAGCGCGGGAAACAAATACGCATTATGATTCCAAAAGTAGTTCCGCACCAAAAAGATACTTCGGACAGCGGGAGCAACTGTTTTTGAAAGTCGGAAGTTCTGCTCCAATAAAAATTAAACGAAAAGAGATCGTTTGTTTTTAAACAAAAAAAGCTCCGCAAATTGCGGAGCTTTCTATATTCAAAAAATTTCAAGAAATTATTTTTTCTCTGATTTTTCCATTTTAGCTTTCAATGCAGCTAACATATCATTGTTGTCACCTAAAGTTGCAGCTGGTGCATTTGTAGATGAGTTAGATGAAGTATTTTCAGAAACTGATTTCACATTTTTATCTTCTTCTTCACGGAAGATAGCAGTGTGAGATGCAACTACTCTTTTGAATTCTTTATTGAATTCGATTACTTTGAAATCAGCTGATTCTCCTTTTTTCAATTTCTTTCCGTCTTCTTTTTCAAGGTGACGAGTAGGAATGAAAGCAACGATATCATCTCCGAATTCTACAGTAGCTCCTTTGTCAACAATTTCAGAAATTTCACCTGTGTGGATAGTTCCAACTGCAAAAGAATCTTCATACTGATCCCAAGGATTAGCGGTAGTTTGTTTGTGACCTAAAGATAATTTACGTCCTTCAACATCTAATTCTAATACTACTACGTCAAGTTTTTCACCAACGTTTACAAATTCAGATGGATGTTTGATTTTTTTAGTCCAAGACAAGTCAGAGATGTAAATTAATCCATCAATTCCTTCTTCTAATTCTACAAAAATTCCAAAGTTTGTAAAGTTTCTAACGATACCTGAGTGTTTAGACCCTATTGGGTATTTAGCAGTAATATCAGTCCAAGGATCTTGAGACAATTGTTTGATACCTAATGACATTTTACGGTCATCTCTATCTAAAGTTAAGATAACAGCTTCAACAATATCACCTACTTTTACGAAATCTTGTGCAGAACGTAAATGAGTAGACCAAGACATTTCAGAAACGTGGATTAAGCCTTCAACACCTTCAGCAACTTCTATGAAAGCACCGTAATCAGCGATTACAACTACTTTACCTTTTACTTTATCACCAATTTTTAAGTTAGCATCTAAAGCGTCCCATGGGTGAGCATTTAATTGTTTCAATCCTAATTGAATTCTTGTTTTCTCATCATCGAAATCAAGGATTACAACATTTAATTTTTGGTCTAATTCAAGAACTTCACTTGGGTGGTTAATACGACTCCAAGAAAGGTCAGTAATGTGAATTAATCCATCAACTCCACCTAAGTCAATAAAGACACCATAAGAAGTAATGTTTTTAACAACACCTTCTAATACTTGTCCTTTTTGTAATTGACCGATGATTTCTTTTTTCTGGATTTCGATATCCGCTTCAATAAGCGCTTTATGCGAAACAACAACATTTTTGAATTCGTGGTTGATTTTTACCACTTTGAATTCCATCATTTTGTTTACATATACATCGTAGTCTCTAATTGGCTTAACATCAATTTGAGATCCTGGTAAAAACGCTTCAATTCCGAAAACGTCAACGATCATACCACCTTTAGTTCTGCATTTTACAAAACCATTAACGATTTCTCCTGTTTCGTTAGCCGAAATAACTCTATCCCAAGATTTGATAGTACGTGCTTTTCTGTGAGATAATACTAATTGACCTGTTTTATCCTCACGGATGTCAATTAATACCTCAACAGTATCACCTACTTTTAATGCTGGGTTGTAACGGAATTCGTTCAATGAAATAACACCTTCCGATTTTGCGTTGATATCAACGATAACGTCTCTATCTGTAATTCTAACAACTGTACCATCAACCACTTCTTCTTGATCCGTAGCGATAAATGTTTTTGAAACTAGTTCTTCGAATTCTAATAAGTTTTTCTCATCAACAGCATCAATACCTTCTTCGAAATTGTGCCAGTTAAAATTTGCTAAAAACTCTTCTTGTGATTTTACTTGTTCAGACATGCTGATTAAAAATTTGTATTCTGCATTCTCTCGAGTTTCTTACTGTGCTAGAAAACAACAGAAGTTGTTTGTATAATTAGTTGAACCCTAAAGGAAACTCTTATTCACCAAAAGGACTGCAAAAGTAACACATTTATATTAATTAGCAAAATATTTATGTTGCGATAATCGATTGATTATTAGGAGCAGAACATTTTGTGGTTTTTAGGAACTCTGCTCCCGCTTTCCGCTATATCTTTTATAGAGCTTCAAGCCTTTTGAAGGCTGGAAGCTTTATAAAAGGATGCCGCTTCACTCGGGGCTAGTTAGCTTAAATCGGTATTTTTCAGCATAAAAAAAAACCGATAACTATCTTTCAGTTATCGGGTTCTATTTATTTTTCTATCGCTTTTTAATGACTTACATTTTGAACATCCAAAGGATTGTGTTTGTGCTTGAATAAAACAGCAAATGCAACTGCAATTATCAATGCGTAAATAGCAAAAGCCAGCCAAATCGTATGCCAGTCTTTCATAAAAATGGCTTTACTGAACAATCCATCGGCTGTAATTGTATTTCCTTGGCCAGTAACAAATTCCAACATTTTTGAATTTGTCGTTTCTGTTTCCAGAAAACCAGCCAAATCTGTAGTATTATTAAATGATTTTGTAAAGTATTTATCAATAGCCCATCCGGAGGTAAAACTTCCTAAAACCGCTCCAAAACCATTGGTCATCATCATAAACAATCCTTGTGCCGAAGAACGATTTTTTGGATCTGTATTGGTTTCAACAAATAATGATCCTGATATATTAAAGAAATCAAAGGCCATTCCGTAAACCACGCAAGACATGATAATCATCCATAATCCGCTTGTTGGATTTCCGTAAGCAAATAATCCAAAACGCAATACCCAAGCCAACATACTAATTAACATCACTTGTTTGATACCAAAACGTCTCAGAAAAAAAGGAATCGCGAGAATAAATAAAGTCTCCGAAATTTGAGAAATTGACATTATTATAGTTGAATACTCTACAACGAAAGAATCTGCATATTTTGGAAAATGTTTGAATTCATCCAAGAAAACATCTCCATACGCATTTGTTAATTGTAAAGCGCCTCCCAAAAACATGGAGAAAACAAAAAACAAAGCCATTTTATAATCTGCAAATAATTTAAACGATTCTAATCCTAATGTTTCCATCACAGAAGCATTCTCTTTAGACAAGCGTTGCGGTTTACATTTTGGTAACGTAAAAGAATAAATTCCCAAAAGTATCGCCGCTAAACCTGCGATGTAAAACTGATACTCTGTCGCTTTATTTCCCGTTAAATTGGTAATCCACATCGCAACAATAAAGCCAATTGTTCCCCAAACCCGGATGGGCGGAAAATCTTTAATAACATCTTTATTATTAAGTTTAAGTGCGGTGTAAGAAATAGAATTGCTTAAGGCAATTGTCGGCATGTAAAAACACATTGCCAAAAGCATAATGTAAATAAAAGTTTCCGGAGTGGAAACTTGTGGAATATAGAATAGAACTGCAGCATATAAAATATGAAGAATTCCGTATAATTTTTCAGCATTTACCCATCTGTCAGCGATAATTCCGGTCAGTGTTGGCATAAATAAAGAAGCAATTCCCATTGTTCCGAAAACCAGCCCAAACTGAGTTCCTTCCCAATTCTTGGTGCCAAACCAGTAATTCGCAATGGTAATTAACCAAGCTCCCCAAACAAAAAACTGAAGAAAACTCATTATTACCAATCTATTTTTAATTCCCATGAGACGAATTTTTTTTTATTTTAAAAAATTTACAAGGCGTAAATCTACTATTAAAAATGAGATCTGCAAATAATTATATCGTTTTAGTAATTTCATTAACCAATTCTAAAACAAGCTTAAATTGTTCCTCACGATTCAAATGTGAATTATCAATTTCTATTGCATCTTCAGCCATAACCAAAGGAGAATCTTCGCGATGCGTATCAATGTAATCACGCTCCTCTACATTTGCCAAAACTTCTTCAAATGTTACAGTGTCAACTTTTGCGACCAACTCATCATAACGTCTTTTTGCTCTTGTAGTTGCGCTAGCGGTCATGAAAATTTTAAGTTCGGCATCCGGAAAAACTACGGTACCAATATCTCTGCCATCCATTACAATTCCTTTATCTTTTCCCATTTCTTTTTGTTGTTCCACTAATTTGGTACGAACCTCAGAAACTTCGGCTACTTTACTCACAAAGCTTGACACTTCAATCGTTCTGATTTCGGTTTCGACATTGACATCATTCAAATACATTTCAGCGAAACCCAAATCAACATTGAATTTGAATTGCAATTTTATATTTGGCAGACTATTAATTAAAGTTTGTTTATCAAAAGAATCCGCATTTATGTAACCGTTTTGCATCGCAAAATAAGTCACTGCACGATACATCGCGCCCGTATCAACATAAATAAATCCTAAATGATTCGCTAGTTGTTTTGCCAACGTGCTTTTCCCTGTTGAGGAGAAACCGTCAATGGCTATAGTAATTATTTTATCCAAAATTTTTAATTTTATGTTTTATGTTACACCAAAATCCTTATTGAAAATTAATTGTTAATCCAAAAAGGCTTGTATTTCCGGCCAATGTATATCTGGAATACGAATAATTGAACTTTAGTTTATTTAATTTGAGTCCAAACCCCAATGAAACTCCTGAGAAATTCCGTTGTTCTAAAAGCCGTAATTCCTCCGCTCTTCTAAAATTATACCCTACTCGAAGGTTAAATGCTTTTTTAGGGAAGAGTTCAACACCTACAATTAGGTGTCGTAAAGTATTATTCACAAAAGATACTTTTTCTTCGGTGGATTCTGCATTAAATGAAGATTCCGATCGTGCAGGATTTGAAAAAGCAATATTCCACTGCTGTAAATTCTCCAATGTAAGATGCCAGCGAACAGGCACATTTTCTAATTCCTGTGAAACTCCAGCTATTATTTCGAGTGGCAACTTTTCGTTAATACCATTATAAGTAGAAAATTGAGTTCCAATGTTTCTGATGGCTAAACCCCAGTTTACATCGTTTCTTTCATCAATATACAAAGCACCAATATCAAGAGCTCCTCCAAAAGAATGATAGGTTTCTAAACTGGAAGAAATCAGTTTTGCACTGGCTCCAATGTGAATATCGGTATAAGGAATGTTGTAAGCATACCCAAAAGAAAGGGCTATTTCACTTCCTGTAAATTCTGCTGTTGGCTGACCATTTTCGTCATATCCTTCAAAATTGCCATAGTTGACATAATTTACTCCAGCCTGAAAAGTTTGCAAATGTCGGTCGTATGTATACGCGTAAGAAGCTGTTCCGTAAGTCACTTCTTTGAAATAACTTCCATAATTCAAAGCTAGATGGTTATCCATTTCTGCATTTATAGTTGCCGGATTAAAATGAACCTGATTAACGTCATCATCATAAATCGTAATTACTTTTCCTCCCAACGCTGCCTGTCTTGGCGACGTGACCAAGTTTAAAAACTGATAAGTATACTTCCCTCCTATCTGACTGTAAGAAACAGCGCAAATGATGAGGAAACAGTATTGAAGAAGTTTTTTTAACATGCTCTAAATTGCAGTTGGTGTAAAATAAAAACGCAACTGCGAAGATAAAATTATAAATACAATAAATGGCAACTTTGAAACTCGTAATCGCAAATAAAAAATCCAAATTCCATCTCTTGAAAATCAAGTTTTGGAAGTTGGATTTTTAACATTTAGAAGTTGTATTGATTACAAATCCTTTGCATTTTTAACTTTCTGATCAGTTAAAGCAAATTTTAATACTTCGCTCATTTCTTTCACATAATGAAAAGAAAGTCCTTCCAGATATTCTGGTTTTATTTCGTCAATATCACTTTTGTTTTCGTGACACAAAATGATTTCTTTAATGTTGGCTCTTTTGGCTGCCAGAATTTTTTCTTTAATTCCGCCTACTGGCAACACTTTTCCACGTAACGTGATTTCTCCTGTCATCGCCAGGTTTTTCTTCACTCGTTTTTGTGTAAACAACGAAACTAATGAAGTTAACATTGCAATTCCGGCACTTGGACCGTCTTTTGGAGTGGCTCCTTCCGGAACGTGTAAGTGAATATTATATTTCAATAGTATCTCTGAATCCAACCCCAAAAGTTTCGCATTTGCCTTAATATATTCTAAAGCAATGGTTGCAGATTCTTTCATGACCGTTCCTAAATTTCCAGTTATGGTCATGTTGCCTTTTCCCGGAGAAAGCAACGATTCTATAAACAGAATGTCACCACCAACAGAAGTCCAAGCCAAACCAGTTACCACACCGGCAACATCGTTGTTCTCGTATTTATCTCTTTCTAATCTTGGTACACCAAGCGTTTTTATGATATCTTCGTCGGTCACTTTTTTGTTATACTCTTCTTCCATTGCAACAGATTTTGCTGCGTTACGGATTACTTGAGCAATTTTGGCTTCTAAACCACGAACACCCGATTCACGAGTGTATCCTTCGACAATTTTCTCTAATTGTTTTTTACCAATGCTTAAATCCTTTGTCGTTAAACCGTGTTCTTTCAATTGTCTTGGAAACAAATGCTGGCGTGCAATTTCTACTTTTTCTTCAATCGTATAACCTGACATTTTGATAATTTCCATTCTGTCTTTCAACGCTGGTTGAATTGCTGCCATGTTATTTGACGTCGCAATAAACATCACTTTAGATAAATCATATCCCATTTCAAGGAAGTTGTCATAAAACGAATTGTTTTGCTCTGGATCTAAAACCTCCAGTAATGCTGACGATGGATCTCCTTGATTACTATTTGATAACTTATCAATTTCATCCAAAACAAAGACTGGATTTGATGTTCCTGCTTTTTTCAAACTTTGAATAATTCGCCCTGGCATGGCACCAATGTACGTTTTTCTGTGTCCTCGAATTTCCGCCTCATCACGTAAACCACCAAGAGAAATTCGAACATATTTCCGACCCAAAGCTTCTGCAATAGAACGTCCGATAGATGTTTTTCCTACTCCCGGAGGTCCTGTCAAACAAATAATTGGAGACTTCATATCATTTCGCAATTTTAAAACTGCTAAATGTTCTATCATTCTTTTCTTAACATCTTCAAGACCAAAATGATCTCTATCCAATATTTTCTGTGCTCTTTTTAAATCGAATTTATCTTTAGAATATTCATTCCAAGGCAATTCTAAGAATAACTCTAAATAGTTTCTTTGAATTCCAAAATCTGGCGCTTGCGGATTCATGCGGCGCATTTTAGACATTTCTTTTTCGAAATGTTTTTTGGTTTTCTCATCCCATTTTTTGGTCAAAGACTTCTGCAACATTTCGTCCATTTCCTCTTCCTGAGAAACGCCACCCAATTCTTCCTGAATGGTTTTCATTTGTTGATGGAGGAAATATTCACGTTGTTGTTGATCCAAATCAAAACGGACTTTAGACTGAATATCATTTTTTAACTCGAGTTTTTGCAACTCAACATTCATGTAACGAAGCGTCTCTAAAGCTCTTTCTTTCAATTCATTTATAGCTAATAAATCTTGCTTCTCTTTCACAGAAAGATTCATATTAGACGTCACAAAATTGACTAAAAACGATTGGCTTTCAATATTCTTAATAGCAAAAGTAGCTTCACTGGGAATGTTAGGATTTTCTTTGATAATCTGAATGGCTAGTTCTTTAATTGAATCCAGAATCGCTACAAATTCAGTATCATTTTTCTTAGGTCTTTTTTCAGGAACTTCCTTAATTTTCGCGGTAATATATGGTGTTTCATCAATAACAGAGTCAATTTCGAAACGTTTTTTACCTTGAAGAATTACGGTAACATTACCATCAGGCATTTTGAGCACACGCAAAATACGGGCTACAGTACCTATTTTATGAATATCATCTTTGGTTGGATCTTCATCTTCCTCATTGATTTGAGCAACAACTCCAATAGTTTTTCCAGCGGCATTAGCATCATTAATCAGTTTTATTGATTTATCACGTCCCGCAGTAATAGGTATCACAACTCCGGGAAATAAAACCATATTTCGCAAAGGTAGTATGGTTAATAATTCCGGTAATGCCTCATTATTCATTTCCTCCTCATCCTCGGGAGTCAAAAGTGGAATTAAATCTGCTTCCGAATCAAATTCTTGAAGTGACAGATTGTCAATAGTTAGTATTTTATGATTTGACATATATTATTTAAGTCTTTTTGTCATTAAAAAATTTATTCTTTAAGCAAATATAAGGTTTCAAAATATTCTTTTTAGATAAAAGCAATGTTTAATCTTCATAATCTGCATAACGCTGAATGAGTCAATCTTTGTGCCAAAAGAAACTATCTTTATCCTATTTTTCATCAGAAAGTGATATTTTAGACTTCACAAATCAATGCAAATAAAACGGTGAAAGAAGAATCACAAGAAAAATTAAGTTTTATTTTTATAAAAGTGTAACAAACAAATTAATTACAAGTCCTTGTTTTAAACCACTGTCAGCTGTTTGAATGTAAATCAAAATAATATCGAAGAATTGATTTTGCTATGTAAGCAAAAAAATCAAAAAGCACAATGCGAAATCTACAATCGCTATGCGAAAGCCATGTATAATGTCTCGCATCGCATCGTAAAAGACAGCCATTTTGCCGAGGATGTGATGCAGGAAAGCTTCTTGAAAGCTTTTACCCGAATACATGACTACAAACAAAAAGTTGCTTTTGGCGTTTGGCTTAAAAGAATTGTTGTGAACTGCAGTATTGATTTTTACAAAAAGAATAACCATTTCAAACCGGAGGATTTTGATGCAACACTTTATAAATTGGAAGAAACTGATATTGGCATTACAGAAAATACCGATTTTAAGGATTTAAAAGTGAAACAAATTCTAGATACAATTGCTTTATTAAAATACAATTACAGAATGGTTTTAACGCTCTTTTTTATTGAAGGATATGACCATGAAGAAATTAGCGAAATTCTGAATATCAGTTATGCCAATTGCAGAACTGCGTTGAGCAGAGCCAAAGATTGCCTGCGAAAAAAATTAGAAGAAATATGAAAAAAGAAAATAAAAAATTAGACCACTTATTCGAAAAATTTGAAAATCAATGGGATATCGAAATTATTAAAAATAATCATGAGGAACGATTTGTAAAAAAATTAAAATCAAAAAAATCAAATTGGAAACGTTTTGTGGCGATTGGGATCGCTGCTTCTATAATTGTTTTATTAAGCCTTTCTATCTTCAATCATACTCCTAAGAAAACGGAGGAGTTGCAATTTGCATCAAAAGAAACAAAACAGACCGATTCCATTTTTACTGTTTTAATCGAAAGAGAATTAGACAAAATAAACGAAAAAAAGTCTCCTGAGAATAAAAAAATTATTGCCGATGCACTCAAGCAAATGAAAGTTTTGGATGCGGATTATGAAAAAATCATGCAAGAATTAAAAACCAATGGGGAAAGCAAACAGATTATTTACGCGATGATTAGCAATCTCCAAACTCGAATTTCTTTTTTGCAAAGTGTACTGCAACATATTGAAAACAAGGAACAAAAAATAAACATAGCAGATGAAAAAACAATGTAAAATACTGATTTTTTTACTTTTAATTCCATTTTTGGGACATGCGGTTGATACTAATTTTCTTCATTCAAAAGAAAAAAATATCAAAAAAGCCTATCATGTAAATCCAGATGCTACGCTCTCAATTGAGAATTCGTACGGAAATATTTCAGTAACCACTTGGAATGAAGATAAAATTGAACTTGATATTAGTATAAAAGTGAGTGGTGATAATGAGAATTGGCTTAACCAGCGCATTGAAACGATTGCTGTTGAAATAGTCGCTTTGAAAGGAATGATTTCTGCCAAAACGATTTTGGGAAATTTAAGTTATAATAGTCCGGGAAAAAACAATAGTTTTGAAATAAATTACACGCTTAAAATTCCCAAAAACGGAAGTGTAAAACTGAATAACAAATACGGTAATATCAGTACTACCGATCTTTTGGCTGATGCCGATATCAAATGCAAGTATGGGAAAATAACATTAGGGAGATTGTCCGGAAATAGCACAATTCAAATGGAATACTGTTCCAACTCGAGTATTGTATTTCTAAAAAACGGAATAATTACTGCTAAATATTCTAATTTAAAAATTGGAGAAGTTACTAAATTGAATTTAATCTCTGATTACACAGATATTGAAATTGAAGAAAGTGACGCCATTAAATACAACAGTACATACGGGAAAATCAGAATTCAACATGTAAAAACATTAGATGCAATGGGCAACTATTTGACCATACAAATCGGAGAAGTTTTTGATTATTTAAAACTTAACACAAAGTACAGTTCTTTTGCCCTTCAAACCATAAACACAAAGGCAAATTCAGTTGATATAGTCGCGCGATACACGGGAATAAACATCGGATACAATCCTAATTTTGCGTTTGATTTTAATATTGCACTAAAATATTGTAACTTTAAATATGACAACAAATTAGAAATTGACTCAAAGGAAGAAGCTTCAAACTCAAAAAAATACAGTGGCTATCACAAGAAAAAAGGGCTTAACAATTTGAACATAATTTCAGATTACGGAAATGTAACACTTACCAGAAACCAATAACCTAAAACAAAATATATGAAAAATTCAATCCAATTATTTATCAGTTGTGCTTTATTAACAACCTCGATGACACATGCACAATGGTCATCCAATGCAAAAATAAAAGGTAACGGAACTGTAGCTTCTGAAAAAAGAACGACCGCTTTGTATGACGCGATTGCTGTTACAGGATTTTTTGATGTCGAATTAATATCAGGAAAAGAAGGCAAAATTACTATAAAAGGGGAAGAAAATTTATTGCCTTATATTAAAGTTGAAGTCGTGGATCAAGAATTGAAAATTTTTGTTGAAAAGAACAAATACATCATCCCCAACAAAGGAAAGCAAATTATTATCACAGTCCCTTTCGAAAGTATAAATCAGGTTTCTTTAACTGGTTCTGGCGATGTACTAAGCAAAAATCGAATCGAATCAAAATCATTTTCAGTCAAATTAGTTGGTTCAGGTGATATCAATTTAGATGTAGAAACAACTGATCTTGAAATCAATTTAACCGGTTCCGGCGACTTGCAGCTAACTGGCTCATCAGAGAATTTGAACAGTAGTTTAGACGGATCGGGTAATATAGATGCATCAAATTTAAAGGCCAAAAATGTTAAGGTCACCGTTTCTGGTTCAGGTGATAATACAGTTTTCTGCAGCGAAAGCCTATATGCAAGGGTTTCGGGCTCGGGAGATGTTGAATACAAAGGTGATCCTAAGAAAAAAGATATAAAAGTGAATGGTTCCGGTACCATCTCTAAGTCCTAACTCGACCTTTTTCGCACACAGTAAAGGTATTCTATTAATTTAGGATACCTTTTTTTGGAACTCTTCTCAACAAAACAACAGCCACAACAAAAAATACTCCTAAAAACACAATGGCAAGTCTTGGGCTGCCGGTAATTTGGTCAATAATTCCATATACTAACATGCCTATTACGATGCCAATTTTTTCAGCAACATCATAAAAACTAAAAAAAGAAGCGGTATCCTGCGTTTCTGGTAATAATTTTGAATAAGTGGAGCGCGATAACGCCTGAATCCCTCCCATCACAAGGCCTGCAATAGATGCCATCACATAAAAATGTATGGGCAAAGTAATAAAAAATGCAAGTGCACAAAATACTGCCCAAATACAATTGATCCCAATTAAAGTCGGAATATTTCCGAATTTGCCTGAAGCTCTTGAAGTTATTATGGCTCCAAGAACAGCCACTAATTGAATAATTAAAATACAAATAATTAAACCTGTTGTACTTTCGGCTTTAGAAGACCAAGCAATTTCCTGTGCGCCAAAGTAAGTGGCAACAAGCATTACTGTTTGTACGGCCATACTTGAAACAAAGAAACTGCCTAAATACCGTTTTAATGCAATGTTTCCGTTCAATAAAAACCAAACTATTTTTAACTCTTTCAAACCATTAAAAATAACATGGTGCGTTACTTTACGATTGGTGTCTTTATTGCCTTTTGGCAAAAAATAATACGTGTACTGACTGAATAAAATCCACCACACTCCTACCATAACAAAGGAATATCGCATTGCTTTCATCGCCGCTTCTCCATCAGTTCCTGTGATTCCAAAAAGTTTTGGTTTCATAATCATCGCTAAATTGATGATCAATAAAATCACACTTCCAATGTAGCCTAAGGAATATCCTTTGGCACTGATTTTATCCTGTTGCTCCACATAAGCTATATCAGGCAAATAAGAATTATAAAAAACCAAACTTCCCCAATATCCAATCAATCCAAAAAAGTAAAATGCCAATCCAATGTATATATTTTCAAGATTGAACCAATATAATCCCATACAAGATAATGCTCCCAAATAACAAAAGAATTTCATAAATGATTTTTTATCCCCCACATAATCAGCAATACCTGATAATAAAGGTGAAATAAAAGCGACCAACAGAAATGCAAAAGCGGTAACAAAACTAATTAAAGCTGAATTTTTCAGATGTAAACCAAAAACATCAATATAATGATCTCGTTCCGAAAATAAAGCTTCGTAAAAAATTGGAAACACGGCAGATGCGATGGTAAGCGTATAAACTGAATTTGCCCAGTCATAAAAAGCCCAAGCGTTTAATAATTTAGTACTTCCTTTTTGTAAATCTGCCATGATTAATTTTTTTATGATGCGAATTTATTTATTTTTCGTTAAGAATTGTAAAAAAAATGAATAAATCATGAGTTAACAAATCATTAATAAACACGAACAGTTATAAATATCTAAAAGGCAGAATACAAAAAAAGCTATCCCTTTTGAGGATAGCTTAAACTATTTTTTAGATAAAAATTACTTGTAAATGACTCCAACTTTAGCCGCTAAAGCTTTTGCTTCAGGAATTAATGCTTTTAAGTTTGCGATTCTTGTAGCGTCAGAAGGGTGTGTACTCATAAATTCTGGTGGTGCTTGTCCGACTGATTGTGCAGACATTCTTTGCCAGAAGGTAATAGATTGTTCTGGATTATATCCGGCAATTGCCATTAGAGTAAGACCTATTTTATCCGCTTCCGTTTCGTGATTTCTGCTAAAAGGAAGCATTGCTCCATATTGCGTAGTTACACCATAAGCTTGTTGCCAGATTTGTTGATTTTCCGCGCTTTTTCCACCTGTTGCAACAGCAACACCTACAGCTCCTAATTGTTGTAATTGCGCAGCGGTCATACGTTGCGCCCCATGATTTACCAATGCATGAGAAACTTCATGCCCAATTACCGTAGCCAAACCTGAATCGTCTTTTGTGATTGGCAAAATTCCTGAATAAACAACAATTTTCCCTCCTGGCATACACCATGCATTCACTTCCTTATTGTCAATTAATTTATATTCCCAACGGTAGTCCTGTAAATATTGCGCTTGTCCTAAATAGGTTAAATATTTTTCAGCAGCAGCTTTAATTCTCAATCCAACTGTTTCCACTTTTCTGGCATCAGCAGTTCCGGTAATTACTTTATTTTCCTTTAAAAAAGTACCATATTGTTGAAAAGAGGTTGGAAACAACGTACTGTTAGAAACCAAATTTAAAGTTTTCTTGCCTGTTATGGGATTCGTTGCGCAAGAATAAATTAATCCTACTGCAAAAATTCCTACTATTAAATGCTTTTTCATAATTTTATCTTTTAAATATTCATCAAAAATACAACTGTTTTTAACAATAAAATTTATATAATTAAATGTAAAAGTATCATCTTTTTTGTTATTCACCAGTAATATGAAATGCCGTAAATTCTTTATCAACAATTATGTAGCTTTCATTTTCTAAAGTATTTCTATCAAACGACACTTCCACATTATCAATCTCGATCATTTTAACTTTAAAGGGTAATCCGATAAGATTTATTTTATATTTCGAATAATTCGTATCGTATTTTCCTTCTTTATGCAACTGAACAATCAGTTCATTCTCTTTACCAGTTATTTGAAACGATAAAAAACTGTATCGCCCTTTTTTGTAATCATAACCATCTTGCGCATCTTCATAAACTACCGACTTTTCTTTTCCCTCTTTATAATAAATATCGAGTGTTAATTCATCAAATTCTAATTCTCCGACATACTGTTGAACAGGATATTTAGGGATAATAGCTCCCGCTTTTACAAAAATTGGAATTTGATCAAATTTAGTGTCTACCCAAATTTCTTTTCCTCCTTTTACCTTTTCGTTGGTCCAATAATTATACCAGTGTCCACGAGGAATATACATTCTTCTGCCCAAAGCATTTGGTTCTAAAATTGGACAAACTAATATTTGATTTCCAAAAACAAATTCATCATTTCTGTAGTGCGTCTGAATATCTTCTTGATCGTAATACACTAACGGTTTCAACATGGGGATTCCCTCCTCAATGTATTGCCAAAACATAGTATATAAATAAGGTAATAATTGATACCTCAAATTGACAAATTTTCTGGTAATATCAATCACTTCTTCATCAAAAGCCCATGGTTCCTGATCTCCGTGATCTCCGGAGGAATGCGTTCTGCAAAACGGATGGAAAACACCCAATTGAATCCATCGAGCGTATAATTCTCCGGAAGGTTGTTCCGCAAATCCACCAATATCTGAGCCTGTAAAACCCATCCCGGAAATTGACATTCTTTGCACCTGAATATTGGCAATCCATAAATGCTCCCAAGTGGCCACATTATCTCCAGTCCAAGAAGACGTGTAGCGTTGCGCCCCGGCGTACGCTGATCTTGTGATTACAAATGGTCGTTTTGGATAAGCAAATCGTTTTACACCGTGATAGGTTGCTCTGGCCATTTGTGTACCGTAAATGTTGTGTGCTTTTCTATGGCTGCAAGGGTTTCCGTCGTAATCATGACGCACGTCCATTGGAAATGTTTTATTAGGAACCTCCATTACTGCGGGTTCATTCATGTCATTCCACACTCCTTTTACTCCAATCTCCGAAATTAATTCTTTAAATAGTCCAGCCCACCATTCTCGTACTGCAGGGTTTGTATAATCCGGAAAATTACATTCTCCTGGCCAAACTTTACCTTTCATGTATGGACCGTCAGCTCTTTTACAGAAATAATCTTTTTCTAAAGCTTCTTTGTAGACGGCATATTCTTTGTCTATTTTTATCCCTGGATCAATAATTACAACCGTTTTGAAACCATCTTCTGCTAATTCAGCGACCATTCTTTTTGGATCTGGAAAATATTCTTTATTCCAAGTAAAACATCGAAAACCTTCCATATAATCAATATCCAAATACAACGCATCGCAAGGAATTTTCAACTCTCTAAATTTGGCAGCAACTTCTTTTAAATTACTTTCTGGATAATAACTCCATTTACATTGGTGGTATCCCAGTGCCCAAAGTGGCGGTAATTCGGGTTTTCCAGTCAAATCAGTATAAGTGGTAACTACATCTTGCATTTGTGGTCCAAAAATGAAATAGTAATTCATTTCTCCGCCTTCTGCCCAATAACTGGTTACGTTTCTTCTTTCGTGACAAAAATCAAAATAAGTTCTGAACGTATTATCAAAGAATATACCGTACGACTGCTTGTTTTGTAGTCCAATGTAAAATGGAACTACTTTATATAATGGTTCCTGATCTTTTTGAAAAGCATATTGATCTGTCGCAAAATTCTCCAGTCTTTTTCCTTTCAAATTCAATTGGGTTGCTTTATCACCAAGTCCGTAAAAACATTCCCCATCTTTTGAAGCCTTACTCATTTTTACGATATTCCCACCGTATTCATAGCTTTCTTCCCAATGGAACCCCAATTCATCCTCTAAAATAACATTATCCTCCAAATCATAAATAGACAATCTCATGTCTATTTTTTGAATTCTGCATTTTACTTTACTTGTTTTTATCTGATAATACTCTTCCATTTCAGAAACCTCAAGAAAATTATATCCATGAGAATGACTTTTGTCAATTGCATAAGAAAAATCATTACTGAAGTATCCTTTTGTGGTAAATCTAAATCGGATTAAACTGTCTCTTAATACCGTTACTTTTAATATGACACTATTTTCAGTGTGAAAACTTATGGAATCTACCTCATGTTCAAAAGAAACTATTTTTGTGGGATATAAATCTCCTTTGTATTCTAATTCTGTATTTGTAATCATGTTTTATGGTATTAATTCTAATCAATTTTTGGTTTCCAAAAATACAAAAATACTTTTAAGCTTATGTAAATCTGATGTTTATTAACGAAAACGTTGTAGTTTTTTTCAATGGAACAATCAGCAATATATACTGATGGTTTCCATAATAAATGAAAACCATTAATACTATTTATTTAAAAAAAAGTGAGTTTTTAACTTATGAAATCTTAAATACAATTACACTCAAAGGAGGTAAAAGCAACTCAGTAGAATAATCTCTTCCATCATAAGGCATGGCCTCGACTGCTATTTTTTTAGCGTTAGAAACTCCGCTTCCTCCATATTCTAAAGCATCACTATTAAAAATTTCGGTTAATTTACCTTTTTTAGGTAAACCAATTCGATAATCAGGGCGTATAACCTGAGTAAAATTGCAAATTACAATTACATCGTCTTTTGGATCATTTCCTTTTCGAATGAAAGACATCACAGCATTTTGATGATCGGAGTAATTAATCCATTCAAAACCTTCTGAACTGAATTGTTTTTCGTGTAATGCAGGTTGTGTTTTGTAGAGTTTATTCAAGTCCGTAATCAATTTTTTGACGCCGGCATGAAACGGATATTGTAATAAATGCCAGTCTAAACTTTCTGAAAAATTCCATTCGCTGCTTTGTCCAAATTCACTTCCCATAAACAATAATTTTGTTCCGGGATGCATAAACATATAACCATACAGTAATCTTAAATTCGCGAATTTCTGCCATTCATCTCCTGGCATTCTTCCTGCTATAGATTTTTTTCCGTACACCACTTCGTCATGCGAAAGCGGTAACATAAAATTCTCCGAAAAAGTATAGGTCATCGAAAAAGTCAAATCATTTTGATGGTACTTTCTGTACACGGTGTCTTTTTGAAAATATTCCAAAGTATCGTGCATCCAACCCATCATCCATTTCATTCCAAAACCCAAACCACCTGTAGATGTTGGTCTGGAAACCATTGGGAACGAAGTGCTTTCTTCGGCAATAGTTTGTACGCCTGTAAAATTAGAATAAACGGCTTCGTTAAATTCTTTCAGGAAACTGATAGTATCTAGATTTTCTCTTCCACCGTACAAATTTGGTTCCCATTCGCCTTCGTTCCTGGAATAATCCAAATACAACATCGAGGCGACAGCATCAACGCGAAGCGCATCAGCATGATAATGTTGCAACCAAAATAACGCATTACTGATTAAGAACGAACGAACTTCGTTTCGTCCATAATTAAACACTAAACTTTTCCAATCAGGATGAAATCCTTTTTTACGATCTGGATGTTCAAAAAGATTCGATCCGTCAAAAAATCCTAAACCATGGGCATCGTCAGGAAAATGAGAAGGAACCCAATCCAGAATTACTCCAATTCCGGCTTCATGCAATTTATCTACTAAATGCATGAATTCCTGCGGATTCCCAAAACGGGAAGTTGGTGCAAAATATCCCACTAATTGGTATCCCCACGACGGATCGTAAGGATACTCCATTATTGGCATGAACTCTACATGAGTAAAGCCAGTTTCTTTCACATAGTTTACTAAATCTTCGGCAAATTCGAGATAAGTTAAAAACCGATTTTCATCTCTGTGACGTTTCCACGAACCTAAATGTACTTCATACACTGAATAAGGTTTGTCTAAACCATTGTGATTTTGACGGGTTTCCATCCAGCTAGCATCTTTCCATTTATACTCTAAATCCCAAACTACTGATGCTGTATGCGGTGGTTTCTCACAATAAAAAGCAAACGGGTCGGCTTTCTCAGTAATAATTCCACCATTATTGGATTGTATTTTATATTTATAGGTGGTTCCTTTTTCTACATTTGGAATAAATCCTTCCCAAATACCGGAGGAATCCCAACGAACTTCTAAAAGATGCTCGCCTTGTGTCCAAAAATTAAATTCCCCAACAACAGAAACGGAATGCGCTGTTGGTGCCCAAACGGCAAAATAAACACCAGCCACTCCGTCAATCGTGGTAAGATGTGCGCCTAATTTTTCGTAAAGGCGGAAATGTTTTCCAGCTTTAAATAAATCAATATCAAAATCGGTAAAAAGGGAATGCGAGATAACTTTACTCATATAACAATTGTATGCTTCTGCTTTATGTAAAAATCAGAATATTAGTGTAAAAAAACAGTTTTAAGATTTACTTAATAATGTAATTATCCGGTATAACTGCTCCTTTTTTGATAACAACAATTCCGTCTTTTATGGCGTACAACTCATTAGAAAAGTCTTGTAAATGGTTTCCACCATTGATGTAAACGTCATCACCAATTCTGCAGTTTTTATCCACGATCGCATTGCTAATAAAACATCTTTCCCCAATTCCCACCAATTGTCTGTCGCTTTTAAGATCTTCATTCATATCATCAATATTCTGATAGAAATCATTTCCCATTACGTAACTGTTTTGAATTATGGTTCCTTCCCCTATTCTGGATCGAATACCAATTACAGAACGATTAATTTCTTTGGCATTCAAAATACAACCTTCCGAAATCAATGATTTATCAACCATTGTTTTTTGGAATTTTGATGGTGGCAACAATCTTGGTCTGGTAAATATTTTATTTTCGTTATCAAATAAATTGAATTTTGGCAAGTCATCTGTTAATCCTATATTCGCTTCAAAAAAGGAATCAATATTACCAATATCCGTCCAATATCCTTCATATTGATAACTTAAAATCTTTTTGTGCCCTACTGCTTGAGGAATAATTTCTTTACCAAAATCTTTGGTTTCTTTATTAGACATAATCTCTACCAACAGTTTTTTGTTGAAGATATAGATTCCCATCGAAGCCAAGTAATTTTTTCCTTCACTTTTCATTTGTTCACTCACATCCGATTCCCAGTCTGGCAACAATTCTTTAGCCGGTTTTTCAATAAAAGATTCAATACAGCTTTCTGAGTTTGTTTTTAATATCCCAAATTCAGGCGCGTCTTTAGCATTTACTGGCAAAGTAGCGATAGAGATATCAGCTTCGTTCTTAATGTGTTCTTCTAACATATCGTTGAAATCCATTTGGTACAACTGATCACCGGAAAGTATCAACGCATAATCAAAATCATGATTCAAGAAATGAGGCATACATTGTCTCACAGCATCCGCGGTACCTTGAAACCAAGTTGGATTGTCAGGAGTTTGTTCTGCTGCAAGAATATCAACAAAAGCATGGCTAAAAATACTAAAGTTATAGGTGTTTTTGATGTGTGCATTTAAGGAAGCGGAGTTAAACTGCGTCAATACAAACATCCTGTAAATATCTGAATTCATACAATTTGAAATTGGAATGTCAACCAATCTATATTTGCCTCCAATTGGCACAGCTGGTTTTGATCTTGATTCTGTCAACGGATATAATCGAGATCCTTGTCCTCCACCTAAAATTATTGCAATTACATTTTTCTTTTTGGCTTTCATTTCTTGTTAATTATTAGTTTGTACATTTCTATATATTCCTGACAAACACGCTCCCAAGAATGGTCCGTGTTCATTCCTATTTTTCTAATTTTATTAAAATGTTTTTTGTCGTCGTATAAATCAATTGCTCTCTGAATCGAATAACATATATCGCCAACTGTGGCCTGATCATGACAAATCCCGTTTCCGTCATCACCAAAGTCAATTACCGTATCTCTTAGTCCACCTGTTCGTCTCACAATAGGAATTGTTCCGTAGCGTAACGAATACATTTGGTTCAAACCACAAGGTTCTACTCTGGAAGGCATTAATAAATAATCAGAACCGGCGTAAATCAAGTGTGCTAGTTCTTCATTGTATCCAATGAACGTATTGTAATTTCCCTTGTAATCTTGTAGCAAACTATTTAATTGATTTTCAATAACTTTATTTCCAGAACCTAAAATCAAAATATTAATTTGTTGATAATTTTCTGATAACGCAAGCGCTGCGGCATGTGGTAATAAATCACCTCCTTTTTCTTCTAATAATCTTCCTATAAAACTAAAAAGTGGTTTTGTTGGATCCAGATTGAAGAGGTTACATAACTTTTCTTTATTTTCCTGTTTTCCTTTTTCAAAATTTTTAATTGAATAGTTTTTTTCCAGCATGGCATCTTTTGCCGGATCCCAGACTTCGATATCAATTCCGTTTAAAATTCCTTTAGATTTATAACGCACCAGATTAAATAAGGATTCTAGTCCGTTTGCTGAATAATTGATTTCATTCAGATAATTAGGCGAAACTGTCGTTACAGCCCAAGCACATTTAATGGCTACTGCCAATGAATTGATGCAATTATCCCATTCTAAAACGTTGACATGAGCCAAATCAAATTCTGGTAAATAATACAATTTATCAAATCCAAACTGACCTTGATACAAACCATTATGAATGGTAATCATGGAAGGAATACTCCGTAATTTTTCGTATTTATGGCAATACAACATCATAAATGGAATCAAACCCGTATGATGATCGTGACAATTAATGACATCCGCCACTTCACTTCTGCTTGTAATCCAATCCAAAGTTGCAATTTGGAAAGCTAAAAAACGCTCGATATCGTCTTGATATCCATAAACATCTTTTCTATCAAATAATTCCTGGATTTCAACTAAATACAATTCAAATCCTAACTTATCTGTTTTTTCTTTAAGAATATTAAAAGGAAAATTGAAATCCCCCAACTTTACATGCCCCCAATAGACACATTCAAAATCATTTTCTTTTTTAAATTTTGTGTCGTAGCACGGCATTACCACACGTACTTTATGTCCTGCATTATTTTGATATTTTGGCAATGCGCCAACAACATCCGCTAAACCTCCTACTTTCGCAACGGGATAACATTCTGCGCTGATATGAAATATTTCCATTTAAGAAATTTTAATGTTTTCAGTGAATTCTACTATGATTGGAATATTTAATATTTGAGTCTTTTATGTTAATACCAATAAAAGACTTTATAAAAAATACTACTTTTATGTTTTTCTAAATTTACTAAAAAATTTACAGAATAATAACTCGGTTAAAAATTTATTGAAATGACAAAGAAAACTTCTAATCATACCCAATCATTGAAAATTCCTAAGATAATTTTATTAACCAGTAAATTAATCTCTTTTATTTCTCCAAAACTAATTACAGTATTTGCTGCTAAACTCTTTACGACACCGATAAAACATAAAATTCCAAAAAGAGAATTAGAAATGGATTACAAAAGCATTCAAAAATTAATCCAAGTGCCCGCAATCGGTAAGGAGGTAGTTTTGTATCAATATGGAAAAAGCGAGAAGCAAATTTTATTAGTACACGGTTGGTCAGGACGCGGAACTCAGTTATTCAAAATAGCCGACGAATTATTAAAAGCCGGATATTCTACTATTAGTTTTGATGCTCCAGCGCATGGAAAATCACCCGGTAAAACTACTATTATGGTCGATTTCATCGCTACAATTTTAGAAATAGACAAGCAATTTGGACCGTTCGAAGCAGCCATTGGTCATTCATTAGGAGGAATGTCCGTTTTAAATGCGATAAAAAAAGGTTTAAAAGTAAATCATGCCGTAGTAATTGGCAGTGGAGACATTGTGGAAGATATTATGGATGATTTTGTAGCAAAATTAGAATTGAAACCAGCTGTAAGCATTCTTTTGCGCCTTTATTTCGAAAAAAAATACGGAGAAAAAATGAGTAATTATTCTGCTTTCCTAGCCGCCAAGGAAACTGCTATTCCAGTTTTAGTGATACATGACAATCAGGACCCTGAAGTTCCCGTAAAGGCTGGAATTCACATTCATAAATATTTAAAAAATGGAGAGTTACTACTAACAGACGGATTAGGACATAGAAAGATTCTAGGCAACCCTAAAGTAATTGAAAAAACAGTTCAATTCATCCAAAATAAATAATTGAAATACAACATTATACAATTAATAAAAAAAATAATCATGAAATATCCTGTAGAAAAAACCGAACAAGAATGGAAAGAACAATTAGGCGAGGAACGCTATAGAATTCTTCGACAAAAAGGGACTGAATATCCACACACGGGAACTTATAACTTGCTTTATGAAAAAGGAACGTATTGCTGCGGCGCCTGCGGAGAACCTTTGTTCGAAAGCAATTCTAAGTTTGATGCGCATTGCGGTTGGCCGTCATTTGATGAATCCATTCCTGGAAAAGTTGAATATATTTCAGATGTTACCCATGGCATGAAACGTACCGAAATCCTTTGTGCAAATTGCGGCAGCCATTTAGGGCATGTGTTTGATGACGGACCTACAAAAACCGGACAACGCTATTGTGTGAACTCTTTGTCAGTGGACTTTAAAGAATAGTGATACGGATTTATTTGAAAACTTAACGCAAAGGGCAAAAAATTTAGAATTAATTCTAACAAATAGGTAGGAAAAAAACATTCGTTGGAGTGTCATAATTTAAACGAATTTATGGTGACGGTAATTTAATAAGCGCAGAATTCCGATGCCAATATTAAAAAAATTGCCACAATAATATTTAAAGCATACCCAAATATGGAAAACTCAACGATTTCTAATAAGGAATCATTATTCCTGTGTATCTCTGAAGTCGGAAATTTTGGAACCAAAGCAAAATGGCTTTTAAAATAGCGCTAACCACCCAAAAAGACGAAAACAGTCGACTAACCATGGAGGGTTTAGTTGCATTGAAGAGAAGCTGAAGATGATTCGCTAATCTAATTCTTCGAGAAGCAAAAGTTCTTGTATTAAGTATGATCGCCGATTTACATGTTATTAGAGTAGTTCCGAGAATTGGAATTATAAAAGAAACCTAAGATGGAATTAAATCCAAAAAAATAGTTGATGTGAGTATCGCTAAAAAAAATTTTGGGAGAAATTGGGATGGCTATTTCATTTTTAGGATGAGACATTTGCCGCCCACAATTCAAATATCCAGAATATTTAATTAACTGCATTTGTGAATATTAAGTAAAAATAAAAGGGTAAAAAGTGATTCACTCTTTACCCTTTTTCATATTCTTTAATCGCGTGAATAATTATATAAAAGAAGGCTTAAATGCTGGTTTTAGTCGCTTTTTAGATGCTTGTTCATACGCATAACCTAATCCGATTAATTCTCCTTCAGTGTACGGCGTTCCAAAAAAAGATAATCCAACGGGTAAATCATACACTATCCCATTTGGAACAGTAATGTGTGGATATCCACTTGCCGCTGCTGGCGATGTTAAAGAATATCCTCCCCAGCGATCCCCGTAAATCATATCAATACTGCAAGCAGGGCCCATCGTTATTCCACAAATGGCATCCAACTTATTTTCTTCAAAAACAGCTTTTAAAACACTTTTACTTCCTTCGAAACTTGCAGCTAATGCTTCCAAGTATTTTTTATCATCCAAACCTTTTTTTGCGTTAGAACTCTCTAATGTTTCTTGTTTAAAATAAGGCATTGCTTTATCTTCATTACTGCTATTAAAATCTATTACATCTTTTAAAGTTTTTACTTTTGCATTAGCCGTAGCCAAGTAGCTGTTCAATCCGTCTTTAAATTCATATTGTAAAACTTCAAATTCGGCTTGACCAAAAGCATTAATTTTATCGAAATAGTCAATTTCGACAATGACAGCACCTTGCTTTTTTAGTATGTTAATGGCATCGTTTAAAAGTGCATTGATGTATTTATTATCTCCTTGCGGTTTTTTCTCAATACCAATCCTTTTTCCTTTCAAAGCGTTTGCATCTAAAAATGTCGTGTAATCTTTATGAGCTTTCCCTTTGCTTTCAAGCGTTACGGCATCATCTTGGTCATCAGCAGCAATTGCACCTAATAGTATTGCCGCATCGGTTACGTTTCTTGCCATTGGACCAGCTGTATCTTGTGTTTTTGAAATCGGAATAATTCCTGAACGGCTAACCAAACCTACTGTTGGTTTGATCCCCACAATTCCATTTACTGAAGCTGGGCAAACAATAGAACCATCCGTTTCGGTTCCAATAGCAACTACGCAAAGATTGGCTGACACAGCGGTACCTGATCCCGCACTGGAACCACATGGATTGTGATCTAAAATGTAAGGATTTTTAGTCTGCCCCCCCCTGCTGCTCCATCCGGAACACGATTGCGTGGAACGAAAATTTGCCCATTCACTCAAATTGGTTTTGCCAATGATTACTGCTCCAGCCTCTCTCAGTTTTTTAACAACAAAAGCATCTTTTAAAGCAATATTCCCTGCCATAGCCAAAGATCCTGCGGTTGTTTGCATTTTATCGGCAGTGTCTATATTATCTTTTATCAAAACAGGAATTCCGTGTAAAGGCCCTCTGATTTTGCCTGCCATCATTTCTTTATCCATTGCAACAGCAATAGTTACTGCATCCGGATTGATTTCAATAACCGAATTTAATTGAGGTCCATTCTTATCTACCGCTTCAATTCGTTTTAAGTACAGTTGCACTAATTGTTCCGAAGTATATTTTCCGGAAGTTAATTTCTCTCTTAAACTGCCAATGGTTTCTTCATCCAGTTCAAAGGCTTGATTAGAATCTCCTAATGGTACTGAATCTTCATTCTTTTTGGTACTGGAGGTGCAACCGGTAACCAAAAGTGTGGTAAGACCTGCAGAAGCAAGAGTTGCAGTGGTTAAAAAAGATCGTCTTTTCATAGGTTAAGTTATTTATGTGGTTATCGATTTATTAAACAAAAAACTAAAGTAGTTTTTTTTCACAAGATACAATAACCTATTAATTGGAACAAATGTTAAAGTTTAAATTCTCTTAATATGGAAATAAACGATAATAAACTCCTAAACAAAAAAAAACGAAAATAAAATGGAAATTAAAATTAGATACGTAAAAACACGGACTAGCTTTCGTTGAGGATGTTTGTAATGAACGGCATCATTTTTTAAAAAATTACTGAAAAACAACATCAATTTGCTTTCAAATAGTTTTGATAATTGCTTGCTTAAAACATGTGTAAAAGTGAATAAAGTGCTTTTTTCTAATGAGGAATTCCCCTTATTATTTCCATCTTTAGTATCACTAAACCCAACAATACTATTACAGTGATAATTTCTTAAAAATCCTCTATTCTCGTCTTCTTCCTCTTCAATATTCCTTAAAACGAAAAACCAAGAACAGATCAAAAAACTGAGCAGCATAAAATATATTGAAAAATCAATTTCTGAACCTTTCACAAGGGTAAAATAGTATATTCCGAAGCCAATATTAGAAAATAAAAGCGATTTGTAAGGCGAATTTGACTTCGCTTCTACAAGGAAACTCAGTAGAACAATACCAAAAGCGATATAAGAAATAAAGGTAAAATTTTGCAAAGGAAAAAAAATAGAATCCATAATTAAAATTGTTTTATTTACTTTACGATAATGTGATTTTTTGAAAGAAAAGTAAATGACTGCCTTGACAATTCCCTTTCGAATGTTGCAAACATAAAAAACTTTTTAAATTTAAAATCGAAGAACATATAGATCCACAATGTTTACAAAATTATTGCGCTTTTTCCAGACCTTAAAACACAATTGCTTTTGAAAACACAATTTTCACAGTAATACGTTTGCATATGATTTGATCTTCGATTTACCTCCTTTTAAACAAAAATATAGGTTTACCGTAAGCCCAATTAAATAGTCTTATAAAAGGTACTTATTAAGCTATGAAAGAGCCCAATTGGTTTATAAACGTAAAAGGCTCCGATCCAAAATTGGATTAGAGCCTTTATAATTAATCATTTCAATTATTATACCGTCAATCTTATCGTAACTGTCGTTCCGTTATTTTCTGTAAACTGAATGTTAATCGGATTGACATTTGAAATTTGCAAAAGGGAAAGTCTTTCTTTAGTCAGTTGAATGCCTTTTGAATTATGAATTTTTGTTTTTTTAGCAGCATTTAAGCTCATTCCGTTATCAACAATTTTGCATTCTAAAATATTCTTAGTCAACATTTCAAAAGAGATTGTCAATTTTGGCGCAGGATGCGAAGCGTAAAAGGCATGAACAAAAACATTTTCAACAAAAGGCTGCAACAACATGGTAGGAATTTTGGAATGGTAGACATCTACGTCAGAACCAATATGGAATTCCGTTTCAATTCGGTTATCAAAACGCATATTTTCAATCATAATATAGGATTTCAAATACTCAATTTCTTCTTCAATCGCAATCGTTTGTTTAGATGAATTTTCTAATGTTTGACGAATTAATTTAGCAAACTCTCCTATATATTTTAATGAATTACCAATATCATTACTAATAATATAATCCTGTATGGCATTCATAGCATTAAATGTAAAATGAGGATTCATCTGGCTTAATAAAGCTTCCAGCTTGGTTTCTGCGATACGTTTATGTATTACTGCCTGCTCTCTGGATTTCTTTTTAGATTTAAAAATCAAATACACTAAAACATTAAAAATAGACAAAATTGCTAAAGCAATAAACCACCAGGTCATCCAAAAAGGAGCTCGAATATGAATTTCCAATAATTTAAAAATGGTTGCTTTCCCTGCATTCGAATCAAAAACTTCAACTTCTAAATTATAGTTACCGTACGGTAAATAAGGTAAAAACAGGTTTGTTTTTTCACTGTACGGACTCCATCGGTTGGTACTTTTTAGACGATATCGAAATTTTAATTTATTAGGAAAATCATGCCCTTTTGGTATAAAATCAATGGAAAACGAATTGTCTTTGTAATCACAAATTAATTCTTTTGAATTATAACGAAACCATGTATAATTAGAGGAACTAATTGGAACATTATTAATTTCGATTGTTGAAATTGTCATCTCTGACACGGTCATTTGTGGCGCTATTAATCGCTCTAAATTAATTGTGTAATATCCTTTTTTAGTTCCCAACCACAATTGATTTTCGAATATTTGTGAAGTGGTAACCGCGCAATCTTTCAATCCTTGCTCTTTATCAATCAATCGAATAACACCATCCTTATACAAGTTGATTCCTTTTTCGGTTCCGATGAGAATAAAATCTTTAAACGATTCTAAAAACAGAATAGTATTACCTTCAATCTCTTTTTTAGAAATAGTTTTTAAAATTTTAAAAGCTTTAGAGTCATCTACAATAAAAACATTTCCAAATTCGGCAGCCAAAATAAGTTGTCCCTTGCTATTAACTGTAATATGTTTAAGCTTTTTCTCCTTCCAAATTCCTTCAGCTAAATAAGAATAAAACTGATTATTTTTATAGACATACAATCCATTAAAAACAGATAGAAGATAAGTTTTGTCATTATAATTGAGCGTTTTTACGATGGCCGTGACCTTTTCATCTAAAGATTTTACTTTCAAATTATAAACATCATCATATACATGAACTCCGCCATAAGGATTGGTCTCAAAAAACTTATTATTTGGAGTAAAACCAAATTCATAAGTATGAATGGGAACATAGTTTATTATCTTTCCATTTAAATCAATTTCAAAAAGTCCAATATTACTGCTAACCCAAAGAACTTTATCATAATTTACGAGCCTGTAAAGTTCAATACCGCTTGCAGGTAACTTATAATTCAATTCAAAAAAATCATCAGCGTGCGTGGGCAACGGTTTTTTGGTTTTTTTTATAAAATCAATTTCTGCCTTTTTAAAATCGGACAAAGAAATACTACTGAAAAGAGTATTAGAAGCATTGAAAATAGAGATCCCTTTATGGTGCAAAATGACTTTTTGATTATTAAAAACTTCAAAATCAATAATCGATTTCTCCTTAAACAAGTTATAATCAATCATTTTATTCAACCGGACTTCATAAATTCCTTTGTCTTTCGAACCTACATATAGAATATCTTTTGATTTATCATAAACAACATTGAGTAAATTTCGGGAATCAATACCATAGTGATCTGAAACATTAACCATCTTATTATTAGAAATCTGATACAATCCACCATCACTGTCGAAAAGGCCCCAAGAAGCAGCAAAAATGTCATCTCTGTTGTCTTTTACATATTCCCAAATAATAGATTGACCAAAGGTACTTGTAGATAAAAGACCCTTTTTTAGATTTTCTAATTCAATAATATTAATAAATCCCTTGTTGCTTAAAAAGAGTTTAGAGTCAAAATTTCCTAAACTATAAGCGTGCGAATCCTTATCATTGCCAGTAATATTAAATTCTACAATAGGTACAATTTTCGGAATGGATCTAGAAAAATCAACTTTAAACAGACCTTCATTAATAGTCGAAAAATAAACGTCCTTTTTATAAGTAAAAAAATCACTTACCATAAACACTCCAAAATGAGGACGAATTCCTTTTATTGTAACAACTTCATTGGTCTTAATGTCGATAATAGAAATACCTAATTCAGTTCCAATAAACATTTTATTTTTATACGAAAATAATTTTCTAACCCGATCTAAGGGCAATCCATTTTTAACATTAAAAAAAGTAAACTTTTTACCATCATATTTGCTAACCCCACCTCCATAACTGGCAAACCACATGTTTCCATTGCTATCTTGATTAATATCCCAACAGCTGTTATGACCCAAACCATCAATTTCATTAAGAGTAGAAAATGAACCATTCTCCATTCTGGAAACACCATTTTCAGTTCCAATCCATAAAATATTTTTTGAATCTAAAAACAATGAGCGAACTGCATTATTAGGTAAGCCATCTGTGGTAGAATAATTCTTGGAGGGATAATACTGCCCTAAAAGTAAATATGGGAAAAAAATAGACCGAAAAAAAGGATCAACTTATTTAGAAATCGCATCAATTAATTCTTTTTTGGTAAATGATTTATCTGAAACAGGAATTTTATCACCAGTAATCATTTCTAAGATAAATTCATCAGATCTGAAGCTAATTACAAATTTGACATTAATTAGAAAGCTTCTATGAACTCTCAAAAAATTGCACGAATGAAGCAATTCACAAGTCTCCTTAAATGATTTAGAAGTAAAGTAATTTTTGTCCAAAGTATGAACTGTAGTATAAGCTCCATCCGATTTACAAAAGATAATTGTATTGGCTTGCACAACTTCAAAACCAGTTTTTGAGGGGAAAACAATTCTTTCTTTCCCCGTATTCTGATTGGCAATGTTCTCCGCTAATAACTTATAACGATCAAGATTAATTTTAACCAATTTGGCTTGCTCAACTCGAGCAATTGCTAATTTAAAATCGGCAATGTTAATGGGTTTAAGAAGATAATCTAAAGCACTATTTTTAATAGCATCTATGGCATATTCTTTATAAGCTGTTGTAAAAATAGTTTCAAATGTTATCGTTTCAAAATATTTAAAAAGTTCAAAACCATTTTCATCTTGCATTTGAATATCTAAAAAAACAATATCGGGATTGTATTTTTTTATCGAAACAACTGCTTGCTGAACGGAGTTACATTCGTCAATAATTTCTATTTTTTCGCTAAAATAAAGATTACATAATTTTCTTAGAAAACTACGTCCATGGGCTTCATCGTCAACTATAATTACTTTTAATTTCATTTAATTATAAATATTTTAGCTAAAAATACTACATTTAAAAGTTGAAACCTACCAACAGTAAATCTTAAATGGCCTTTACAAACAAAAAAAATTTAATCAACCAAAGAAATAGGATATAATAGACTCAGAAATAAGTTTAAATTATAAAAAAGCGAAGTCAAAATCGGAAATTTGAAATTAATTTTAATTTTCTTACAGGAAATAGCTAATATATCATGCTATTTATAAATAAAAAAACTTCATCAGTTTTAAACTAATGAAGCCTTTTGTACTCAGAGCGGGACTTGAACCCGCACGAACATTACTGTTCACTGGATTTTAAGTCCAGCATGTCTACCAATTTCACCATCCGAGCATTTTGTGGTACCTCCAGGGATCGAACCAGGGACACATGGATTTTCAGTCCATTGCTCTACCATCTGAGCTAAGGTACCGATAAACATCTTCTTATATTAAAAAAGAATGAATAAAAAACCCCGTTCATCAGAACGGGGTTTTCAAAGAAAGGCGACGACATACTCTCCCACATAACTGCAGTACCATCTGCGCAGGCGGGCTTAACTACTCTGTTCGGGAAGGGAAGAGGT
>NZ_JAFCUP010000014.1:0-73772 GCF_049896585.1 Flavobacterium sp. DSR2-3-3 | reverse complement strand
AGATTTTTTCTTTGCCAACCCTTACAGCCCTTGGGAACGTGGTGCAAATGAAAATCTAAATGGATTAATAAGACAATACATACCCAAATCATCATCATTTGATGAAATAACTCCAGAGAAAATTATAGAAATACAAGAGAAATTAAACAATAGACCAAGAAAAAGATTTAATTTTGAAACACCTAATTATATGTTTAATCAAAAAGTTGCATTTATAACTTGAATCCTGCGATTAAATCAAATCCTTTCTTATAAAAATTGGCAGCAGTATCTTTTTTAGTTAAATATATTTTTATACACATCATTTCTTAAACGCAGTCAATTTATCATTTTAATCTACCTTTTACTTATTTCTAATGCAGGTTTTTAATTCCGGTTCTAATCATTATTTCGTTACTTTCTCAAAAAAAGATTAATTATATCGAATTATTTTTTTTTCCTTGTTAAAATTAAGTTCAATAGAATCGTTGTATAATTCCTTTACAGTTACTCCTCCAATTTCATCATTTTTTCTTAGTTTGTATAGCCTGTTATCAATTTTAACCAAAATTAATTGTTCGTTCTTCTCTTTTGATGTTATATAGCCATGATATGAAATCAATGGCCAATTTATAATAATTTTTGGTTTCAAAACAATAGGATTAGTCTTAATTTTTGCATTTGGTATTTTAGAATAGTATTTTTTTGAGATGAAATTGTGTACTGGATTTTGTCTGTTCAAAAAAGGATCTCTAGCAACTTTTCCCAAGTTAAAAGTGTCTTTATTTATCTGATTTAAATTTAACTCATCATTTAATTCAGTTTTGTTAGCCACCAATTCTTTTGAAAAAAAATATTGGCTAATCGTTTTATAAGCTACTGCGCCCCAAAGCCCCAAAACCACAATTATCAGAATACTATTTATTTTCTTTTTTGCAGTCATAATCTAATTTATTGTAAACTTATATGGAGCACTAGCTACACTAACATTTCCCGCTTGATCTATAGCCTTTATTCTCCAAAAATAAATACCTGCTGTAGAAAAAGTTTGTTGAAAGGTGGTTGAACTTGCGTTAGATGTTTGACTAATTGTTGTGAAATTTTCATTGTTTGAAAATTCAATTTTATAAGAAATTGGGGCCTGAACAGTTCCTGAGTCTGTAGCTATCGTCCACGTAAAAGATACCTGTTGATTTATTATTTGTAGAGAATTGTTTGCTGGTGTAACATTTTGTGGCTGATTAGCAATTACAGTATCCATAGAAAATTTTCTCCCTGCATATCGTAATGTTTCGGTAGTGCCGTTCTTTGCTTTTACTCTCCATTCATAGATTCCATCTGCTAAATTTGGAATATTTAATGTTACAGATATTCCTGTAATAGCTGATTTTAGATAGATTTGTTGACCATTTATAATATTATTTACTTCAACACTATAACTTGTAGCATTTGGAAGGGATTGCCAATTAAACGTGATATTAGTAAAATTCACATAGATCTCATTTTGAGGGCTTGATAAAATGACTTGCTGGTTTGTTAAGTCCTCAGAAATGACTGTTGAAAAAGTTGCTGGAAATGAATAAGATGATTGATAGGCAAAATTCTCGCCTCGCACCCTCCACTGATAAGTTCCCTGTTTTAATGGATATGTTAAATTCGTTTTACTGACTAATGAATCTAGTATTGTAGATTGATTTGCGCCATATATTTGTACTCGATAATTATCAGTACCTTTGAGGCTGTTCCATTGAAATTTAACTACGTTACTCTCCACTTTCGATTCATTCAGAGGAGAAATAATTAGCACTGAATCGTTCGTAATGTCTTCTTCAAAAATATCTTCACACGACATTGTTACTATTGCCAAAGCGAATAGTATAATTTTATTTATTGTTTTCATAATTTTGGAAAATCATTTTTAAATGTAAAACGTCAGATTTATTATTTTTCTTAACGATGTAAAAATTCATGCTAACCATTCTTGAAAAGTTAAATTCTTTTTCAAAATCATATCCTAACTGCAATAGTTGATTACTATTTCCTGTTACATCAAGCTGGTTTGTAATAATCGCATAATTATCATCAGGAAAAACATGAATAGGCTGCAAATCATTAATAGAAACTTGCGGTTGTTTTTCGGCTGCAAAACTTACTATACCTTGTTGCACCATTTCTTTAGTTATTCCCTCTTTACCGATTATATTATCTAAATAGACAATATCTCTAATTAATCCATCAGTGTTATTTGCTTTTTTATTGATATCGTCTGCTTTTGCCGACAAAACTTTGTATTCACTGATTACCTGAAATAATGTGTGGAATGATCTTTTGTATGCCGTTATTGAAAGCATTAAAAAGACAACAATTAATGCGGTGCATTTTGTTTTATAGGAATAGTTTTCAAACATCTTTTATTGCGATTTTTACTTCAAATTGGGATTTATTTTTCTTATCCTTTTTAAAACTTATAATTTCAAAATGCTGTAGCCAATTCATTTTTTTCAAGCCTTCCATCCATCCATTAAATGATGACTCTTTGAATGTTTCCCCTTTAACTATAATAGTTTTAGCCTCAAAATTCATTTTCTGATTCGCTTTGATTTCTTTATTTAACGGTGTTATATTTAACGCTGTCAAAGAAATATCCTGTGGTATTACTTTAATTATTTCATAACCATTATAGGAAAGAAATTTTGAAGACAAAAAACCCGACTCTTTTAAAATACTTTGTTTCTTTTCTTTTTGCTTTTCTAAATCCAATATCAACTGATAGGATTGATTTGAATATACATTTTGAAGATTGAGTTCTGCATTTTTTGACCCATAATGCTGTATCAAAAGATAACTTGCTAATAAAGTCGTCAGAAACCCTATAAGCATTGCAATACCAAAAATATTAAATGCTTTTTTATAAATAATTTCTTCAACATTTAAAGTTTCATTTTTCGTTTTCGAAACTTCTTTTGGCTGAATAAAAAAATGAATTAACGTACCATAAAGCGGTAAAAAACTGCTTGAAATAATCTCTTCTCCAATGGTATATTGTTCTTTTTTTATTGATTCTGTTTGTTTTTTAAAGCCTACAAGCTTTTCATTATCAAATTCCAAAAACAAATCGTTTGAAATTATTGTTTCGTTTTTTATTGCAGTAAATAATAATGCTGACAAAAAAGAACCAATATAAATATCCACTACTTGAAATCCTTTTTTTTGAAATTTTATTATAGTATCATCTACAATATTTTTCCTGCAAAAACTTATAAAATTACTATTAGATCCTTCTAAACTAGTTTGGTAAATCGATTTGTAATCAATGTTTTTCTGCCAACTTACATCTGCCTCATTATTCAAATTAATCTCCTTGTTTAACACTCCTTTTCCATCCACAACCAGAATTATAGGCAGCTTTATATCGATATTTTTACGTAACTCCTCGACTGTGTCATAAAAAGCCATATTGACAACATCTATTTTTTGACCTTTCTTTTTAACTGTAAGCACGCTGTAGCTTTCGTCGTCGTCTTTTTTAATGACACCAATAACATGCAAATTATTTAATTTTATTATTTTAGATATAAATGTAATCATCAATATACAACTGTTGGTTTGATAAAAATATGCAATTTTGAATTGCTTTTTCCTTTTTTACGACTGCTAAAAAACCATTTAATAATTGGAATTTTTGATATTAAAGGCGTTCCTGAACCTGAATTTTCTTTTTTCAATTCGTCCAATCCTCCCAATAAAATCATTTCGTTATTTTTAACTCTCACTAAAGATTCAAATTTTTGAGTTGCTTTTCCAGGAGGGGCAGTTTCTCCGGCTCTACCTAAAAACGAACTTTTTTCTACTGCAATTGTTAATGTTACATTCTCATCAGTGGATACAAAAGGTTTAATCGATACGGTTAAGTTGGCATCGGTTGACTTCCATGTTCCTGAATTCAATATATCATTCCCGATACTATTATTAATTAATCTATTACTTTGTTCAAAATAATAACTGGTTTCACCAATAGATAATTTCGCTTCATGTCCGCTGATCGTCGCTATTTTCGGTGTAGATTCTACTTTAATTATCGAATTATTTTCAAGCAACTTTAGGTTCAAATAAAACGACGAGGCTACTTTCCCTAATTTAAAAAGACCAAAACCATTGAAAGCATTGATTAAACTATTCACTGACGAAGCATTTACTGTTACATCAGCAGTGGGAAACAATACGCCTCCAGTTTGTGTTTTATTTATTTTATCCAGACCCATTTTCATTCCCGTTTGAATATCGTACGACTTGTTATATTGCACAATAATCACTTCAATCTGAACCATTGGGACTACCTTATCAATCTGCTTGATATATACTTTTAATTCTTCAAGTATCGATTTTGCACCTGAGACAATCAGTCCGTTTAATTCCACAAATTCTTTAATTTCTAATTTTTCTGAAAAGACCTTTGGTAAGGAACTAAGCACTGATTCAATAGACCGATTTTCCAGTTGGATCATTTCGGTGACTCTCAACCCCTCTGTTGCTTGTTCTCCAATCAAGTATAAGTTATCCTGTTTTTTGTAGGTGTATTTTTTGCCTTTAAAAATATTTTCCAGTAATTCATCAAAAGTGATATTTTCTGCGGATAATGTTGTTTTTTCGTTTTCGGGTTTGTTATATAAAAAGTAATTTATGTGTAATTTTTCGGCAGCCTCCGTTAATAAATCGGCAACATCGGCAACGTTTGCTTTTACCGATAAAAAGCCATTTTTATTTAAATCGACCTGATAATAACCGGGAGAACCTATGCTTGCTTTAGGTTGTTTTGATTTTGGAATATTACTATTATTCGGTGTAGTATTGTTATTTTCGTCTTTATTCTTCTCAATAAAATAAAATCCATTTTCATCTTTGGTTGCAACCAGATCATTTGATTTTGCCAACATTTCTATTACCTGATCAAAGGGTCTGTTTAGAATATATGCTGACACTTTAAGAGTTTTTACATTAGGAGCCAGAACTAAATTCTTACCGGACTTATCAATAATTGCCTTGGTAACTGATGGTAATGAATCGTTTTCCAGTTTAACAGACAAGAAGTCATTCTGAGAATTATAATTTACATCAATAACTTTGGGTAATTTTTTTTCAATAATTTTAACCTCTTTTCTCTTTTTAAAAGTGATGATATTATTCATAAAAGTGACTTCTAAATCATATTTTTGAACAAGATGAATAAATACTTCCTTCACCGTTACATCATAAAAATTATTGGATATTGCTTGATCTAAGTCATCTTCAATATCTATATTTAATTGATGTTCTTCTGCCATTGATGAAATAAAATCATGTAACGTCAGTCCTGAAACATCAATTTTTATAGATTCATTTAAACCTTTTTTTTGTATCGACAGCTCGTCAAATTTCCGGCTCAACTCATTTATATCTTGTTGTGCAACAACAAGATTTGTAAAAAAGAACCCAATTAGTATGTAAACAATTTGTTTGAACATTTATTTATATGTTAATTAAAATAGAATATATTTCCTCTAAGGCCGTTTCACCTTCGGCTAAAATATCAAAAGCCTTATCAGACAGCGATTTATAGTTTTCATCATTATTAAATAATTTCGTAATCGTATTGTTTTTTATTGCTTCACAAATCGTATTATCGATAGTCAAAACTTCATAAATAGCCCTTCTGCCTTTATATCCTGTATGAAAACACTTGTTGCAGCCGACAGGTTTATTATATTTTGAAATTTCATACGGAAATTGAAAATTCCCTGGAAAATCTTCTTTATAACATTCCACTTCTTTCTTACAATTGTTACAAAGTTTTCGTATCAATCGTTGTGCGACAGAAAGATTTAATGTTTCTGCGATCAAATAAGATGGTACTCCCATGTCTAATAATCTCGAAACAGTACCTATCGCCGAATTCGTATGTATAGTTGAGAGTACCAGATGGCCCGTCAATGAAGCACGAATGGCCATTAAAGCAGTTTCAGAATCACGAATTTCCCCTAACATAATTACATCAGGATCTTGCCGTAAAAACGATTTTAAGGCCGAAGAAAAAGTCAATCCAATATCTTCTTTTAGCTGTACTTGATTGATGCCTTTTAAAGTATATTCAATGGGATCTTCAACCGTTACAATATTTCTTCTGCTATCGTTTAGCAATCGTAAAGTAGCATAAAGTGTTGTTGTTTTTCCAGAACCCGTTGGACCACTTATTAAAATAATTCCATTAGGCTTTTTTACCGCTTCTAAATAGTGTTCCAGTTCTTCTTTTTGGAGACCTAATGTACTCAGATCAATATTAGATGCATCTTGTCCTAACAAACGCATTACTATTTTTTCTCCAAATAAAGTTGGTAAAATAGAAACCCTTATGTCGAACGATTCGTTAGTAATCCTCCCGTCTTGTGGCAGTCGTTTTTCAGTAATATTAAGTTTGGCTTTTATCTTAATCTTATTCACTAATTCCAGATAATTTTCTCGCTCAACCATATATCGCTCAATTAATTGACCATCTATTCTAAAACGGATCCGGGATGAATCTTCGTAAACCTCAAAATGAATATCACTGCATTTCAAGGATTTTGCTTCTCCTAATAAGTTTTCAAGAAAATCTCCTTTGTCAACATTAAGTGATTTACTTAAATTTACTTGTCTATCTTTTCGGTAATAAATAGATAGTGCTTTTTCAATTTCAATGGTATCTATCGGACTGAAAACAATATGTTTCCCTAAAAAAAGTTCCAATTCTTCCTTAGCATCCGGATTGTTAGATAAGTCATCGATGTATAATTCCAATGTGTTTTCAGAAACTGATTTAGGCAATATTCTATACTGATTTGCTAAATCACTTGAAATGCTATGCTGATTTTCGGAAAGGATTACTATTTCTTGCATAACTTATAACAACGTAATTTTTTGAAAATCCAACATCATATCTTTTATGATTAGTATAAATAATAGTAGGGCTGAAAATCCTGCTAACGGAACCGTATTCTCCCGAATTATTTTTTTCAATCCCAACTGAAGGCCTATTGCAAAAATCATTGAAAATATGAAAAATAGAATGTAGTTTTGAAGTAGGAACAAGGGAGCTATTGCCACATAAAACAATAAATCTCCTAACCCAAAATAATTTTGAAAAGGGTTTAAAAATTTTTTGGTTTTTAGACTCATATAAAGAATTAATATAATTAATGTTAGTAAGAAAAAAACCAAATTATAAACAATAATTTTAAACAAAATTTTATTTTCATGTTGAATCACGTATAAAGAAAAAAGGAAAATAGCTAAAGGTAATCCCACGTGAATTCTCCTGTATTTCCAATCTTGAAAAAACACAGCCAGCAAACAAAGTAATAACCCTATATATGCAACTCTCAATTTATTCCTTTGTTACTTCATTCAGCATTTTTTTATTGTCAATTTCCCAGGTATTGAAACTTCCATCACTATCTAAATCAGATGCTGCAGTTGCTCTTGCTGAAAAGGAATCATTTGAAGCATCAATAATTTCGATTTTATATACTGCTTGACCACCCTCATCAACTGTCAATTCCTGTTCAAAGCCAAGTTCCTCTAAGTTACTTGAATATTTAGAATGTCTGTAGAAATAACTTTTTTCTAAACCATATATTTGATTAAGCATGGCTTGTGCTTCAATAGCTTTTGCCTGACCAATAACTGATGTTTGGTTAGGCAACACCATTAATAATAGTATTCCAATAATGCACAATACAATTAAAATTTCCGTCAAAGAGTATGCTTTAACCGAAGCTTTTTTAATGTTTTGTAACTGTTTTTTAATCTTCTCTAACATCGTTGTCTGATTTTATTTATTAAAAATAGTTAATTTTAATAATTCAAAAATACACATTGTAACCAAATAATTGTTAATTTTTTATTATTTTACTTAAATCAAACATTGGAGCATACATAGAAATCATAATTACCCCCACAATTATCCCAATAACAATAATAATCATGGGTTCTAAAATAACACCAATCATTTTTGTTTGATGACTAATTTCCTCATTGTATTGTTCTGTTAATCGCTCAAACATTGTTTCCAACTGATTGACTTGTTCTGCAACTTCAATCATAGAAACCATTTTGTTTTCAAACACATTATGTTTTTTTAAACTTTCATTTAAAGATGCACCGCGAGTTATATCCTCTTTTATTTCTTCAATTACAACTTCAATAGGATAAAAGCTTATCATTTTTGCCGTTAATGACAATGAACTTATCAATGTAGTTTTAGAAGTAATCAATAAATTCATTGCCTGACAAAAACGAGAAATATAAATTTTTCGGATTAAATTCCCGAAATAGGGAATTTTCAGTATTAATGTTCCTGTACAGGCTCTATAACTTTGTTTCTCTTTTAATAAAGCGTGTGCTATTATTAACCCTACTATTACCCCTATCACAACCGTAAAAATTATTCCTGAATGATTCGATATTTTTATAATAATTTGGGTGCTTTTTGGCAATTCACTTCCAAATTGCTTAAATACCGAGCTAAACATCGGCACTACTTTATTTAGCATAAAATAGAGTACTAGAAAGGTCACTAACATGACAATAGCCGGATATGTCAATACCGAAACGATCTGTCTTTTCATCTGAATCTTTCGGTTGAAATATTTCTGCAATTCGCCTAATACCTCTTCCAGTTTTCTTGTCTCTTCTCCAATTTGAATACTGTAATATTCATAGGCAGAAAATTGGTTGGTTTCCCGCATCGATTCATAAATACTTTTTCCATCAACTACTTTATCTTTGATTTGAATAATCATTTCTTTCTCAAAGTTAGTATTCGATTGATTGCTCAATATTTCCAGTGCTTTTTTAAAATCGACACCAGACTTTAAAAGCATTCCTAGTTCTCTATAGAATACTTCTTTCTTCTTATCCGAGAGTTTTTTAAAAAACTGGAAAAGACCCGTTTCTATCTTGAAATGAGTTTTCTCTGACTTGTCCGCTTTGTATGTACTTAGATCTAAACTCATTATTCTTTTATTGCTTGTAACAATTCATTAGCGTACACCCTTTTGTAGAATTTTAAATCCATTTCTCTTTCATTTACCTTTACGTTCAATTTTAATTTTTGAAAAACAATTCTTTGGGATTTATTTTTAACTGAGTCAATAACTATTTGTTTCAATTTGATTTTAAATGTATCAATAAATATTTCTGTACTCCGCAAGATATATTCTTCCTGAAAATTGTATTTTACGGTTTCACCAGCATATCCATTAAAAATCACTTCGTTTTCGCTAACCATCATTTTTTCATTTTCAAAAATATCTTTATTAACACTATAGGTCAATCGGTTGATATCATTAACCAATTCATTTTGATTTTTATAATCTAACATCCGTTCCGTTACAATTGAAAAAATCACAAAAACAATCCCCATGATAATAGCTGTAATTGCCATACTGACAATAGCTTCGATCAGTGAAAATGCGGGAATCGAATTTGTGTTATTCATTATTGGTTTGAACATAAAAAGTTTTTTCAAACTGAAATTGTGTGCTGTCTTTGTATTGTATTGTTATCTTTTTCAAGCCATTATTAATGTTTTCTTCTTCCACAATAAGATTTTCATCATCACCTTCATACAATAAGGAATCGGTTTTTAGCTGTGCTAAAAAAAACAATTCATTCGCCTTGTTTTGTGTATCATAAAACTTTGTGGCTGTTCTAGGTGTAAAAACAGCTGCAAAAATCATGACGGCAAAATACAAACACACCGAGATTATAGTCAAGGCTATCATAGATTCTAAGATAGAATTTGCTTTTACGCTACAGTACCTTTTTAAGAATACCATATTCAGTTTTTTTTGTATTAAACAATGGAATTGCAATAAAATAACCAGGTCGCTTGGTGGCATTAATTTCTATATCGACTATGATGTTGTCATAATTGGAAGACTGGGTTTTATGAAAAAATCGATTGGTATATACTGAGCCATACACCTTACTTTTTAAAAACAATTTTCCGGAACAATAAATATCTCCAAAAACTAATCCTTGTTCTTCAATCTCTATGCTATTTTTATCTATCATTTCCAATGGATTTCCAAACAACACTATCGCACCTGTTATTTTACTTTCCTTTTTTATTTTAATTTTACTCTCTTCGGCGCTTTCATTATAAACACATACCACTGATGGATAATTTAATGTTACTTTTTGCTCCAGTTCAATTCCTTTTGTGGCAAAAGCCTGAACTGTGCCTTTAAAACCCTCTTCGAATGTAATTTTTGGTGCGATAAGAATAACGTCTTCTAAAACGGTATTTTTTCTAACCCGAATAGAATCTTTAGAGCGCAAAATGAAGTTGCCTTTAAAAATCACATTGCTAACAATTGAATTTACCTGAATTTCTTTAGTTTCATTAAAAAAGGAATTATAATACAATGAGTCTTTGGGTCTGTCTACTTCTGACAACCCTATTTTCTCCGAATGAATTCCTTCATAAATCTTCTTGAAGTTTGGATTAATTTCCGGCAGACGAATTTCAGAAACGCTATTCTTTCCTTCAAGAATAAGTTGATTGGGTTTGTTGTTGATATAAGCTGTTTCAATAAAAGTTGACGGCAGTTGGTTGTCACCAAATAACTTAACTATTCCTGAATACGAAAGAGATTTACTTAAGTTTGCCAAATGAATCGCGGTTTTGTCAGTGGCAAAATAACCTACAAAATGAGCCGAAGCGACGGTGTCATTTTTAACCCAAGAATTTGCCAGTAGTAGCGTAAGCAAACCATACTGTTTTGTGCTATAAGCCCCTTTTATTCCTGAATTTTCATCTGCCGGTATTTCCACTGCCACCGTTTTATTTCCCAAGGCAAAGTTCACTGCAGACTGGTTATGAATATACAATTCTTCTCGAAGATTATAATGCAAATTGAGCTGACCATACAGGTTGGCTAAATACAAAATCGCTCCACAAATTATGGAGACAATCAAGCATATGTAAATGGCATACAATAAACTATGAGCTTTTACCATGGTTTTTTTGTTTTGGCTGTTTTTTGCCAAATAATTTTTTGAAGAAAATTTTTATTTTAGAATCCCCTTTAGCAGCTCTTTTTGCCTTTTCTGTTTCTTTAACTGCTTTCTTGCTTTCTTTCCATGTTTTTTCATTTTCTTTAGCGGTTGCTTTGTAAGTAGCCAAAATGGAAGCGTTTTTTAATTCTTCCGATTCTTGCAGTGTTTTTTTAGCTCTATCTGCTTTATTGCTTTCCTGTTTTAATTTGAATTTCTCTACTCTAGATAATTTCGTTTTTTTTATAAAAACGGCACCCCTTTTATAAGTAAGAGTGTCTTTCTTTTCATAATCAATCCATTTTCCGTTCATTATACCACCATTATAGTTCCCTCTCGCAGTTATTATTCCATTTTCACTATAACGAAAGTATTTTCCTGATTTTAAACCATTTTTCCAGTACTGCGTTGTTTGTATCACCCCGTTAGGATACCAAGTTTTCCAGAATCCCACTTTTAGTCCATTTTTGAATTGACCTTGTTCGGCTAATTGGTTACTGTGATACATCTTTACAAATTTATCATGCAATAACTCCCCTACTATTCCAGCTTGTGAATTGTGAATCAATCCTCCTTTAAACCAAAAATAGATTTTGTTTTTTTTAGGATTTACTTTCTTATCTGTAGTGTAAAACTCATATCTGAAATTAGGGTCTGAAATTCTTTTAATAGTGTATGGATCTGAAAAAGATACCAATAAAACTGCTAAAAGAAGATATAAAAAACGATACAATACTTTTGTTTTCAAAGGAGTAGAATTTATTTTAAAAGATGAGCAAGATATACTTTTAAAATTATTTTTCAAATAAAAATGTAAGTTTTTTAATAATAATTTATATTTGTTAGATTTTAATCTCAATATTTATTAAATTTAAAAATAAATTAATAAAAATATTAATCGTCAAATAGTATGATTATATTAATTTTCTATTTTTGAAATGCTGAAAATTATCAATTTATGCATTTTTATGTATATTTAAATAATACGTAAGGTCTTGTATATACTGGCTTATGGAGTGATTAGACTACTATTCTTTTGGTATGCTCGTTCCTAATAGATCCGGGAACCTAGGAGTTCATCGATACGGCTTCCAAGGACAGGAGAAAGATGATATGTTGAAAGGGGAAGGAAACTCGTTTTATGACATTTTTAGGATGCACGACCCACGAGTGGGAAGGTTTTTTGCGGTAGACCCATTATTTAAAAAATATGTTTAAAACTCTACTTTTGCTTTTAGTGAAAATAGAGTGACAAATTCTGTTGAAATTGAAGGGCTTGAAGCGAAAGATTTAATTTCAGGGAGTACTATTAATATTGGAAGTCAAGTTAAACTAAAATTATTAAAAAGTACATATTATGATAAATGGGCTGATATGTTAACTTTTGAAAAAAGTACAATATTGGAGGCTGAAATTCAGGATGCTGCTAAAAAACGTACTATTTCTGCCCGACGTATGAATGATCCTTCAGGAGATATTTTAAATACATATTACTGTCCTGTTAAAATATCTAAATTACCCAAAAATGTTTCTGAATCTGATTTATATACCCATACAAGACAAAATTTCGTTAATTTTATGGACCCAGAAGTTGCAGCATTACAATTCCCAACTAATGATAAAGAGGCAAAAAAAATTCGGTTAAGTGGAAACCCAACAAGCTTTGGTGTCTTTTTACAACATTATGGATACTGCACCTGTACTTGCTATTCAATTATCTAATAACCATTGGCTATTTACTCCAGTAGCCACGTTCTGGGATTTACAACATCTGGTTGGTGGGCATAAAGAGTTTGGATTAACCAATAATAATAATAATGATGGAACTTTAACTTTCTACAACAGAGGTGTCGATAAAATGTTCGAACCTATGGACGTGATTTACAATTCTACTCAAAAGGGTGGTAGGTTTTTTTATCAAGCTGATAAAGTCTGGAATTACGTGATGGATGAAATTGCTGAATATATTAACAATAATGGAAATGATGTTAAGAAAACACATAATTTCACCAGAACAATTGATAGGGATAAAGATGTTAAAACTGAAAACAAATAAGAAAATTGAAATTGCAACAAGAAAGAAAATTATAAGTAAGACAATATTGGTTTTTTTAATAGCAACATTAGCCTATTCAATATTTTTTTTGTTTGGACTTGCATATCATGAACCATTAGGGTCAAGTAATTATTTTAGTGCTTACTTGTTTGGATATATACTTCATATACCTTTCTGGATATTTGTTTTTAAAATCGGGGAAATTTTTAATAATTCCGTTTTAAAATTAAAAATTTCTCAATCAATTATTGTACTATCTATTTCTATTATTGTTTTCATATTGTTAGCTCCAATTTTATTTGATAAATTTGCAAGATATGAGGAGGATTTTATCCTATTGTTTTACATCATAGATTTTTTAATGTGTTTTTCTGTGCTTTATGAATTTGAAAAAAAGATTCTCCGCTAGAGTAATGCTTAGATATTTGTAAAAAAAATGCTCTATTTAAGCAGCTGTGGGGTTGCTAAATAAAGGAGTAATAAAAAGAACCTAATATTGGATGAGATCCGGGTATTAGTTTTTTTGTATTTATGAAATTAACCCGACTTTTATTGGTACAAAAACTTCATTAAAGGTTATAATTATTTACTCTAACGGTTCTTTATGGTTTGTATATTCTCACTTTAACACAATATTTAATAAGAATTCCAGATAACGAAAAATGGCACTTATTATTCCCCCCGCTAGTGCAAGCTACTCGCTTTTGCGTACAAACATGTCTCTTACTGAAAAAAGTTTACATATTTATACTTAATACTAAAATAGATTTACAATGTACAGAAACAAATAAATAGGAATCGATAAAATTTGCCTTTTTGGGTCTGTCTTTTAATTCTGTAACAACACCTGATTTTACGGTGTAAACCACTTTAAAATCATTGTCTTTAGTTCCATATTTGTCTAATTTCAATGTGGTTTTTAATGTAATTTCTTTTTTGAAAAAATAATGAGACGAGTTACTGGGCTCTTTACATCTATTACCTGCATCTAAAAATAACCGTAAATTTTTAATTAGATTTAGATAAAGTACTATAGCAGAACAGTAGAGATGCAGTTGTGATTTTGGTTTTAAATTCTACAGAAGTATTTGAAATATTAGTTTTTTTAATTTTATATCCGATGGGTGTCCTACTACTATTTAATAACGTCTTGAATATTGACTTTCGACCCATTTTTAAATGCTATCAAAAATGCAGAATTATATCCTTTTTCTTTTGCCTCTTTTAATTGGTTTTTTGCTTCATCATAATCAGCTGTTTCTCCATACATGTATTTGTAAACTCTATTTTCATAAGCTACAGAGATATTTTTAAGTCCATTAAAATTTTTAGGAAGTAATTCTAATCTTTTACTACTGGCTGAAAGTTGCACTTTGAAAACAGGTTTAGAATTCTCAGCCATTTTTTTAGTCTGAGCTGATTCTGCTGATTGAGAACTCATTTTTGGTTTCGCAGGAGTAACAGTATCACGTAATGGTTTTTCATTAATTTTTTGGGAAGGTCTTTCCTCAAAAATCTCCACTTCGCCACTGCCATAATATTCTTTTTTATAACTAATAACAGCATCGGCAATCGCTTTGGCAATTTCGTCTTGGCCTTCTTCTGTATTTAATTTATTCCCTTCTAATGTATTAGATATAAAACCCATTTCTATCAGCACTCTAGGCATATATGCTTTGTGAAGTACCATAAATGGCGCTTGTTTCACTCCGCCTCCTCTTATTTTTTTACCTAAATCTTCAAAAGCATCTTCTACTTTACTGGCCAGCGAAATACTGTTATCCAGATATTCTTCCTGCATCAGCGTCATTCCAATCATCGTTTCAGGAGAGTTAGGATCAAATCCTTCATATTTTTGTTTGTAATCTTTCTCCAAGGTAATTACGGAGTTCTCTTTTTTGGCCGCTTCTAAGTTTGAAGCCACTTTGCTCAAACCCATAACATAGGTTTCGGTTCCATCTGCAGCTGTGTTTCTGTTGGCATTGCAATGAATAGAAACAAAAATATTTGCGTTAAATCTGTTGGCGATATTTGCTCTTTCAATTAAGTCTATAAATACATCTGTTTTTCGAGTGTAATTGACTTCCATTTGTGGTGTTGCCGCAAGTATTTTTCCAACTTTCAAAACTACAGCTAAAGCAATATTCTTTTCTATACGACCTTCATAAACAGCACCATAATCATGTGCGCCGTGGCCCGCATCTAAAGTTACCTTAAAGTTGTTAGACTGACTGTATCCAACCAATGAAATGAGTGTCAAAATAAAAGTTACAATTATTTTAATTTTACTTGTACTACGCATAAAGCTATAAGTTAATTTAATTAAAAGACTACCGCTATAAAATTATTTATTTGACTATTTTTGACAAATAATAATATGTAAGTTTGACATGTCAAAAAACAGGCCATAATTTTACAAAAATAGCATTTAAACCTTTGCATACAAACTTATTTAATATCGTTTTATTATCAATTTTCCTTTCTCTGGGTTCTGGTAAATTATATTCTCAAGATATAATAAAAAAAAAGGCTGCTGTATCCGCTAAGAGTCAAACAGATAGCGCTAAACCAAACTTAAACAGAGTCAAAACTCCCGTTTTAACGGTTGAAAAAGAAACTGATACCATAAAAATGGACAGTATTAAACCTAAAAAAGCATTTCTGGACGGGAAAGTAAGATACAAAGCAGATGATTATGCTAAAATTGACCAGAATAAAAAAATTATTACTCTTTACGATCAAGCGGAATTATACTATCAGGACGTTGAACTCAAGGCTGGGATAATTGTCATGGATTATGAAAAAAATGAAGTCTATGCCGGACGCATCAAGGATTCATCAGGCACATATACTCAATATCCAAATTTCAAGCAAGGCGCAAATGTAATTGAACCTGACTCTATTCGTTTTAATTTTAAAACGAAAAAGGCTTTGATTTGGAATTCAAGATCCGATCAAGGAGAATTTAAAATTAAAGCGGCTATCACCAAAAAAGAAAATGATTCCGTTTATTTCTTAAAAGGAGCTCGTTTTACTACTTCAAAAGACGTAGATAATCCTGAATATTATTTTCAGACTAACAAAGTAAAATTTATTCCTGGTAAAAAAGTAGTGACCGGATTAACTAATATGGTTATCGCTAACGTGCCAACTCCGATAGCCCTGCCTTTTGCTTTTTTTCCAATGAGTAAAGAAACCAGCATCTCCGGTTTAATATTACCCAGCTATAACGATTCCAACAACAGAGGATTTTCACTTCAAAATTTAGGTTACTATTTTGCGTTGAGCGATAATTATGATTTAACCGTTTTGGGCGATTATTACACCAATGGAAGTTATGGATTGCGTTTTGAATCCAGTTATGCTAAACGATATTCGTACAGAGGAAATCTTAACGTTCGATTTGAAAATTTAATTACCAGCGAAAGAGGCTATCCGGATTATTTAAAACAAAATATTTATAACATCCAATGGTCTCATTCCAAGGACTCTAAATCAAATCCAAATTCCAGTTTTTCTGCATCTGTCAATCTTGGAAGCAGTAAATATTTCCGGCAATCCATCAATCAGGTGAATATTGGTTCAAATCTTAATAACACATTAAGCTCATCGGTTTCGTATTCTAAAACATTCACATCCGTGCCGCAAGTAAGAATGTCGCTGACGGCAACTCACTCACAAAATACACAAACTGAGGAAATCAACATGACTTTGCCAACTTTACAATTGAGCGTTGACCGGATTTACCCATTTGTTGGGAAAGACGGGGTTAAAAAAGGATTTTTCAAGAACATCAACCTACAATATAATTTAAACGGAAGAAACAGCATTGTCACCTCTGATTCTTTATTTTTCAAACCGCAAATGTTCAGAGATGCAAAAGTTGGTTTCCAACATAGCATTCCATTAAGTACCAATTTTAAAATATTTAAATATTTCAGTGCGTCATCATCTATGAATTATGAGGAAATTTGGTACACGAAAACAATCGAAAGAAGTTATGATGTTGACCAAAGCAAAGTAGTTGATAAAACCGTTAACGGATTTGACGCTTTCAGAACCTACTCCTTTTCCTCTAGCGTAGGAACAACGATTTATGGAACTTTTAATTTTGGTGATGATAAAAAAATAAAATCAATAAGACACGTCATGAGGCCTTCTGTATCCTATGGATATACGCCTAGTTTCGAGAAATATTATGATACGTACTCAGCTGATGCCAGCGGATCGATGATTAAACAATATTCCCGATTTGAAAATGGAATTTTTGGTGCTCCGGGTTTAAATAATTCCAATACGTTAGGCTTTGATTTGAGTAATACTTTTGAAGCCAAAGTAACCGATAAGGACAGTACTAAAGTAGAGCCTAAAAAAATCATGTTGCTTAATAATTTAAACCTTTCCACTTCCTATAATCTGGATGCGGACGGTATCACTACTCTTGGGTTTTCTCCTATCAGACTTAGCGGTGGGACAACATTATTGAATAATAAAATGAATGTCAATTTTGGAGCTACCTTAGATCCGTACGCGATTGACAATTCCGGAAACCGAATTAATGTTTTTAATATTAATAATGGCGGAAGTCTTTTTAGAATGACCAGTTCTAATATGACGTTAAATTATTCTATTTCGAGCCAAGGAAAAGATGACAATAAAAAAGATAAAAATGTTCAAAGTCAACGAAATGGTGGTCGTGAAGATGATTTATTTGGCACAAATACTGACTTAGGCGACAGCAGAAGAAGCCAGTTTGAAGATGAAGAAGAGACTGAAGGCGAAGATAAAATTTCCGAGTTTTTCAACTCAAAATTACCGTGGGATATGACTTTTGCTTATTCATTAACGTACGGGAACAACAATAGAGAAAATAAAATAATAGGCAATTCCATTATGATATCAGCTAATGCAGACATAACTCCAAAATGGAAAGCGGGAGTTTCTACCGGTTACGATTTTGTTCAAAAAGGTGTAACTTTCACACAGCTTCGTTTTGAAAGAGATTTGTTAAGCTGGAGAATGGATTTTAACTGGTCTCCTTTTGGTACCAATGCCAACTGGGGTTTCTTCATTGGAATAAAATCTGGTGTACTGAGCGACATCAAATGGGACAAAAGAAGCACCATTAACCGATAATTCTAATTCCACTATTAAATAATAATTTACTACCTTTTTAGTTCGAAAAAAAACTCCATTTATGAAAAAAATAATTTTTACAGAAAATGCTCCGGCACCAATAGGACCATACAATCAAGCGGTTCTTTGTGGAAATACGCTTTATACTTCGGGACAGATTGCTATTAATCCAGCAACGGGAGAATTAGTTACAGCTACCATCGAAACCGAAACAGAACAAGTGATGCAAAACATGAAAGCGGTACTTGAAGCAGCTGAAATGACATTTGATAATGTGGTAAAAACAACAATCTTTATAATGGACATGAATGATTTTGCCAAAATAAACACTGTTTACGGTTCTTATTTTAATGAAGCAATTGCTCCAGCGCGAGAAACTGTTCAAGTGGCTTGCTTGCCTAAAAACGTAAATGTCGAAATTTCTATGATTGCAATTCTTTAGCAAACAATATTCGTCACTACAATTTAAAAGTATAAGCTACTTTTTTCCATAAAAAAAATCACTACTAATTACTTGCTCAAAGTAAACTGGTAGTGATTTTTAATTTAAAGTAACTTTGAAAAACTATTTATTGGCAATATGATAAGCAATTAAACCGTCAATAGGTCTTCTTAAAACATTCCCTAATTGTAATTCGTATTTATCAAATGTTTCTTGTAGTTCTTCTTTTAAATAAAAAGCAATGGAACCTACAAAATGTACAGGAACTTCTTTACAATTTTCGTATTGTTTGATATAATTTTTTACAAAAGATTTCATTCCTTTAAAAATAATTTTTCTGCAAAACTCTGTTTCTTTATGTTGAATCAAAAACTTGGCAAAAGTTGCCAAATAAGCATTTGGATTTGGTTCTTTATACAATTTACTTTTAATAGCATCCGGATCTAAATCGTATTGTTTTTCAAATTGAACTGCCAGTTCTTTTGGCATTTTATTAAAATAATACTTTCTGATTAATTCTTTTCCAAAAACATTTCCACTACAATCATCCATGGCAATATAACCTAAAGATTGTACTTTTTGGTGCAACTCTTTACCATCAAAATAGCTACAGTTTGATCCTGTCCCTAAAATAGATACGATTGCTTTCTCCCCTTTTGGAGTTGTTGCATAAACTGCTGCATACGTATCTTCTTTTACGTCAATAATAGCGTTGGGAAAATAGGTTTGAAAAACTTGTGAAAGTGTAATTTTCATTTTATCAGTACCACAACCGGCACCATAAAAGAACAAATGGGTTGCATTTTTTTTATTTTGTAAAATATCAAAACGATCATTTAGACGTTCAATAATTTCATCTGCTTCAAGAACTTCGGGATTCAACCCTAAAGTTTGCGTCGTGAATAATACTTTGCCATTGTCATCTATTGATATCCAATCAGCTTTTGTAGAACCACTATCAACTATTAATCTCATTTTCTTTTGGTTTTTTGGTTTCGGAGTTAACTAAATTTAAATGGAGTTTAACAGAAAACATCTATTTGAAAAAAGTAACAAAAAATAAAATCCCGTTAAAACAAAGATAACGGGATTTGTAAATATATAGAATTATTTTAAACCTGCAATGTGTACAGATAAATCAATCAATTTGCTAGAATAACCATATTCATTATCATACCAAGAGATGATTTTGAAAAAAGTAGAGTTCAAACCAATTCCGGCATGAACATCAACAATAGAAGTTCTTGAATCAGAAATAAAGTCTTGAGATACAACTAAATCTTCAGTATATCCTAAAATTCCTTTCATTGTAGTTTCAGAAGCATTTTTCAAAACTGCCATGATTTCTTCGTAAGAAGTTTCTTTTGCTACTTTTACAGTTAAATCTACTACAGAAACGTCAGCTGTAGGAACACGCATTGACATACCCGTTAATTTTCCGTTCAATGACGGTATCACTTTTCCTACTGCTTTTGCGGCACCAGTTGACGATGGAATAATATTTAAGTTTGCTGCACGTCCACCTCTCCAATCCTTTTTAGAAGGACCATCTGTAGTCATTTGCGTTGAAGTTGTTGCGTGAACCGTAGTCATTAAAGCTTCAACAATTTCAAAATTATCGTGAATAACTTTTGCCAAAGGAGCTAAACAGTTTGTTGTACAAGAAGCATTAGAAACTACAATATCCGATGCTTTTGCTGTTACATGGTTTACTCCCATTACAAACATTGGCGCATCAGCAGAAGGAGCAGAAATAATTACTTTTTTAGCACCACCTTTGATGTGTTCATTTGCAGTTTCGATTGTTGTAAAGAAACCAGTACATTCTGCGACTACATCAACATCAACTTCATTCCATTTTAAATCTGCTGGATTTCTTTCAGCTGTAATACGGATATTTCTTCCGTTTACAAAAAGTTGTCCTTCTTTTACTTCTACGGTTCCGTTGAAACGTCCGTGAACTGAATCATATTTTAATAAGTATGCCAAGTGATCTACATCTAATAAATCATTGATCGCTACTACTTCTACGTTATCTCTGTTGATAGATTCTCTGAAAACAATTCTTCCAATTCTACCAAATCCGTTTATTCCTAATTTTACTTTTGACATTTTACTTTAATTTTTTTGTTTATTTTATATTAACTCAATATAAAGTCTAATTTCCTCACAATAAACTTTAACCATTTATGTAGACATAATGTCTGAAACTCTTAATAATTCTCTGTCAATTTCCGTTTTTCCTTTGATTGCTTGTTCCAAAGGCGTTAACGCTACTTTATCATTTTGCAATCCAACCATATAATTTGATTTTCCTTCTATCAACGACTCAACGGCTTTCACACCTAATCTACTGGCTAAAACTCGATCAAAACACGAAGGTGAACCGCCACGTTGCATATGCCCTAAAACCGAAACTCGCACGTCATATTCAGGCAAATTGGCTTCTACATAATCTTTTAATTCGAATACATTTTTACCTATTTTATCGCCTTCCGCTATGACTACTATGCTGGATGATTTCCCAGAAGCCTTACTTTTTTGTAAAGATTCTAATAATCGGTCTAAACCTAAATTTTCTTCGGGAATTAGGATTTCCTCTGCTCCTGCTCCAATGCCTGCATTCAATGCAATATGACCGGCATCTCTACCCATCACCTCTACAAAGAACAATCGGTTGTGCGAACTGGCAGTATCTCGTATTTTATCAATTACATCCACTACAGTGTTTAATGCGGTATCATACCCTAAAGTATGACTTGTTCCAAAAATATCATTGTCTATGGTTCCCGGGATTCCCATTACTGGAAAATTAAATTCAGTATTGAATAACAAACCACCTGTAAAAGTTCCGTCGCCTCCTATTACCACTAGAGCATCAATTCCTGCTTTAGTAAGGTTCTCGTATGCTTTTTTTCTTCCTTCTGGAGTTTTAAACTCTAAAGATCGAGCCGATTTTAAAATCGTCCCTCCCTTATTTACAATGTTGTTTACACTTCGAGGTCCCATTTCTTTAAAGTCACCTTCAATCATTCCTTGATACCCTCTGTAAATTCCTATACATTCTATGTTATGATAAGCACAAGTACGAACAACTGATCGAATTGCTGCGTTCATTCCCGGTGAGTCTCCTCCCGAAGTCAGAACACCAACTTTTTTTATTGTTTTTGGCATTATTTAAGTATTAAAGTGTAAAATTAGCAAACATTAACCACTTTCAAGACTGTGTTTTTAATAAATTAGTATAACTATATGAATTCAAACGTTTTCGTTGATAAGTTTTTGGAAAACAAAAATAAATTGAGTTTTATTTAACAAAATTAAAAAATAAGCAACTTTTATTTAACAATTAACAATTTGGTTGTTTTTTAATTGTTAAAAAAGTGCATTCACTGTATTATTTCTAGATACTAAATCAGGTAAGGAACAAAAGGAAACAACACAATAAAAAAAGCTTTGGAATAAAATTTATTCCAAAGCTTTTTTCTAAATAAACGTTTTTCTAAAAGCCTTCAGGTAAATAAAATTATAGAGACTAAATTACAATAAGTATTGTAACTAGTTTTCTTCAGGAGGTAATCCTTCCTGATTTTTTTTGATTTTTTCAGTCTTTGTTTTTTTTGATTTAGAAAAATTAATATACGCCGGAGATAAATTCGAATCTTGATCTTCAGAAACACGAGCGGGAACATCATCAAATTTAAGATTTTTGAAAATCTTATTGACAAACTCTTTAAAAGTTTCAAAATCAACTTCGTAGGAAACCCCTAAACCTTGCGTATATCCAATTCCTTGACCAACGTAATTAATGTCATTTTCTTTGTTAAAAAGGCGCAAATTAAGTGTTCCGTCCTCGTTCACTCGATATAAAACTTCAACATCGCCCACAATAGCCGATTCATTTATTCCTCCAAAAGGAACTCCCAACTTACCATTAATAGTCACTCTTTCATTAATTTTTGACGAAATTGTGGCAATAAATCGTCCATCAGTTTCCTTTCCTATTCTTCTATCAGCACCAATAAAATTAAGTCCTACTTTAAATTTTTCATCATCTGATTGAATAATTCCACCTAAAATACTCGAAGCAGTTTCAAATAAACTTCCTGAAAAATCAGACTGACTAACGCCTTCCGGACTTAAAAATCCACCGGAAGAGAGCAAATATAATGCCTGCGTTTGACGAACATCTTTATCATTTAATTTATATTGAATTTCCGATTTTAGTACATTACTGACGGTTGGGAATTCAATATTAAAATCAGGTTCCGGACTAGTTAAATCGCCTCGAAGTCCTATCACAACTTCAACTGGGACTTTTGTATTAAAAGAAGAATTATCTAATAAAACGGCTGGATTTGCCGATGTTTTGTATATGGCTTCCAGGTTGAGCTGCGCTTTCATAGGGTTACCTTCCCATGTGATTGAACCTCCTTTTTTAACCTCAAATTTCTTATCAATAAGTCCGCCGTATTTGAAGTTATAAGTTCCTTCGTACGCCTGAAAATCCCCCCACATATTAAATCGTCCTAAAGTGTTGATTTTAAACAATAACGATCCAAACCCTTTACCTTTCATTCCGTGACCAGTATTTCGATCCAAAATTACCTCCACTTCGGCATCCGGCGTTATATCAAAATCAAATTCTAATTCCAATCCGTTATAATTCCTTGAATTTTCAACAATACCATTCTTTACGTTATATTTTTCCTGCGCTGTGACAAAATGAATAAAAATATTATCACTCACACTCTCGGCATTATTAATTGGTATTTTAATAGCAGTTCCTTTTTCAGATTTAGCCTCTACTTTTATGAACAAGGAATTAGTTGGACCTTTGATTGTTGCTCTACCATCAATAAATGCAGTGCCATAATAGGCTGCATCTTCACGATCTTTAGTATCTAACGCTAGTAATCTTTTTGAACTAATTGCTAAATCTAATTTCCAATCCGTAAAATTATTGTGTTCAATACTACCGTTTAAGTTTCCTATTGTTCTGTACTTTGTATCCGTCAACGTATTGTTTCTGAATAGAAATTTCTCATCTGTTAAATCAATAATAGTGTTGTCACTTAATTCATAATCAACATTTAGATACGGAATGGTAATTCCTGCATTGTCTAAATAAAGTCGCCCGTTAATATTTGGTTTTTTAAGATTACCCTCAATGGTGGAATTGCCTGAAATAGACCCTCTAATATTAGACAATACTTCTCCACCAAGCGAGTTTAATGTGGCGATATTAAATTTGTCAAATTTAAGTTTCAAATCAAGAATAGTTTCTTTGTTAACAATTTCAAAACTTCCGTCAGCATTAAATGATTCGAGATTTTCATTTTCTAAATCCGAGTTTATAGTAAACTTTCTCAGGCTTTCATCTCCTTCAATATCAAAATTCAAAGTCCCCAAATCGGTTTTATTCACGTTAAGCTTATCAATTATTATTGAAGCTGTAGGTTGATAAACGTCCTTATTTTGTTTGAAATTGACTTCTCCATTTATATTTCCATGTACGACAAACTTGTTATTGGCAGGCGTAATTTGATTTAAATCGACATCCTTAAAACTCAGCTTTATATCCTTAATGGTTGTGTCCTTAAAAATTCCATCTAACGAAATCGACTGATCTTCATGCGATAAAATGATATTATCAATATCAAAATTCTTAAATGATTTATCAAAAACAATCTGGTTGTTCGGTGTTTCGTTTTCATTTAAAAACCAAAGATAATCCTTGAATTTCACCTCCGATTTACTAATTCCTACCACGTTGTTATTATCCTTATTTATAGTATGGTATAAATTCAGATTAAAATAATCCTGTGCGGTTGGACCTCCTTTAAATTCTGATCGAAAGAATAAAGTATCTTTCATTGTAACATTAATCAAACTAAAGTCACGTATTTTATAGTATTTTGTTTTAATGCTATCCAATTCTATAAAAGCATTATAAAGTGGGTTTTTATTGTCAACCGAAACTCTGATATTGTCAAATGTATTGCTGGAAGCCACGATTTGCGGAGAATTAAAGTTGAGTTTAAACTCCTGATTATCGGAGTTAATATTTCCTTTGACTATAGTATTGGCACCGATTGAAATTTCCGGATAAAATATTTCAATAATTTTATTGTAAATAGAAAAATTAAATTTCAAAAACTGTCCTTTTTTAACCTTACTCGGTTTGAAATTGGTGTAAAGACTTCCCAGAGAATTCTTTACCAAATTCTCCAATTGATTAAATTCATATTTGCCCACAATTTCACCCTGAACAATATCTGGGGAATTTACAGTTATCGTTCGAATTCTGTTATTATCAAAAGTTGAATTTATGGCAAAATCATCAAATTTATAAGTGTCTTTCGCATTTTGATAAGACGTTTTATTGATATAAACATTTCCTTGAAAATTCTCAATATTATTTCCTGAAGCCTGAACCACAACATCACCTTTAAATACGGAAACGGAATCTTTTATCAGTTTCAATTTATTCAAATCGGCATTTTCAACATTAATATGAAAATCGTAACGACTGTCTTTCTTGCTTAAATCCAATAAACCGTCAAAAATCATACTCAAATTGGGATCATTTACAGAAATTTGACCTTTGTAATAAGGACTTTTAAGCGTACCGTCGACAACAATATTGGTGTAATTATAACTCTTATACTCTATTTGACTTATGTCTCCTTTAATAGCTGTGTCTAAATATTTTTGTTTAAAACCTTTTCCGTCCACATCAATATTCAAACTTACCCTGCCCAATTCTTTTTGATCTAATAAAGTCGCAATGTCAAAATTTTCTAGAATTACATTTCCTAAATAAGAAGCCTTATCAATTTCATTAATGTTTTGTATCTCTAAATTTGAAGTGACTCTTCCAAGAGCAGTAATCATAGAAAAATCAGCTTCTACGGCAGTGGTTGAAACAGTCGCAGTTCCCGATGCTGAAAATCTTCCTAATTTTTTTAATGAAGTAGGTAATTTAGTTCCCAAAATATTCGGCAGAATAACTACCAAATCTTCGTAACTGGACGTTAACTTATCAAACTTAGCGTACATCGAGAATTTCTGACCTTTCTTAGCAAACAAATTCTTAAAATTAATATCACCTTTAATTTGTGTTTTGCGTTCATCAACTAACTCCAAGTTTTTAAATTTCAAGTCATTTAATGTACCTTTAATACTTGCCTTAGTATAAAAATGTTGGTTTTTACCAATTTCTTTATAAAAATAACGTATATCATTTGATGCTACAGAAGCCGAATTCAATTGGATATCAAACAGCACTTTATCGGTAAAATTAGAAAAATCTTCTATTTTATAATTCAACAAAACAGTTCCAACCAGCGTTGATTCCTTGGTCAATAAATCAAGATTTTCAAGCTTTATATTTTTCTTTGAATAGGTGAATTTTGATTTCAAATTTTTAACATATAATCCGCGAAAGTCAAGAAAAGACATTTTATTTATATTGGTAGTCACGTCCGGACCATATATCAAAAAATCAGTTACTGAGGCATTCAGTTTCGTGAAATCTAAGTCTTTTGGATTTTCACGATTTTGGTCCGTTACAATAAAACGTCCATTGTAAATTTTCAAATTATTTGCTTTCAACAAGAATTTTCTACTGGAAGTTTTGCCGGTTTCAAAAGCTTTTATGAATTTATCAAGGTTAGATTCTTTTTCGTTTTTATACGTTTTTAAATCTAAAAGCAATCCATGCAAATCTAAACCATCAAAAATCAAATCGCCATCAAGTAATTTTGTACTTTCTAAAATTGTGGTAGCAATTCTCTCCGAATAAATTAAAGTGTCTTGGTGATGATCACGAATCAAGACTTTCTTAAATTTCACGCCTCCAAAAACGGAAACGGCAACTCCGTCAATAGCAATATTAGTTCCAAAATCTTTATTGATGCTGTTCATGAAGTAGTGTGCAATCTTCGTCTGAACAACTGGCATGGTAAGCGCAATAGCAAGTACCAACAAAAGCAGGATTAGTCCCAGTAGCAAGCGCAGCGCTATTTTTATAACTTTTTTGATACCTATTTAATGTTTAATGTTCTAAAATTTGATTTTGCCACTGGAAACGGGGTGCTTTTGATAAAAATTCTTTAATTTTGGCTTTTGACAAAAAAAATTTTCTATAATTGACCCGTCAAATGTAATTCAAAATTTGTGCCTTTTTATGCAAAATCCTGAGGTTTTTATTCTTGCTATCGAAAGTTCCTGTGACGATACTGCTGCTGCCGTTCTACAAAACGACAAAGTGCTGTCAAATGTTGTAGCAAACCAGCTCATTCATAGTCAATATGGCGGAGTGGTTCCGGAACTCGCCTCTCGTGCGCACCAACAAAATATAGTTCCCGTAGTCGATGCAGCGTTGCGTAAGGCAAATATACAAAAAGAACAACTCTCCGCAATTGCATTCACACAAGGTCCAGGACTTATGGGTTCGCTTTTGGTGGGAAGTTCTTTTGCTAAATCAATGGCTGTTGCGCTACAAATTCCACTAATCGCCGTAAATCACATGCAAGCCCATGTTTTAGCTCATTTTATCGATGAAGATGGTTTTGAAAAGCCTTGTTTTCCCTTTTTGGCGCTGACCATAAGTGGCGGACATACTCAAATTATTAAAGTGGACAACTTTTTTGACATGACGGTGATTGGCGAAACTACTGATGATGCGGTTGGAGAAGCATTTGATAAAAGCGCAAAAATTTTAGGTCTTCCTTATCCCGGAGGCCCTTTGATTGATAAATATGCGCAACTGGGAAATCCAAACGCATTTGCATTTACAAAACCTAAAGTTCCCGGTTTGGATTTTAGTTTTTCGGGCCTAAAAACAGCTATTTTATATTTTATTCAAAAGAAAAAATTAGAAAATCCAAGTTTCGTTGAAGAAAACCTAAATGATATTTGCGCCTCAATTCAACATACAATTATTGAAATTTTAATGGACAAGTTAAAATTAGCTGTAAAAGAAACGGGAATAAAACAAATTGCCATTGGCGGTGGCGTTTCCGCCAATTCTGGAATTAGAAGTACATTAAAAGAAACGGAGAGCAAATACGGTTGGAAAACCTTTATCCCAAAATTTGAATATACAACTGATAATGCTGCAATGATTGGGATTGTGGGTTATCAAAAATTTTTAACACAAACATTTGAAACTTCCGCTGTAGTTTCTAAAGCAAGAATACAACTATAAATTATGCAATTATTTTACAATCCAACTATTACGGAATTCACTGAAGTTTTTTCTTTTGATAAAGAAGAAAGTAAACATATCATCAAAGTATTGCGCAAAAAAGATACCGACCTATTATATGTTACCAATGGTTTAGGCTTTTTATTTAAAACTGAAATTACTTTGGCCTCCGACAGTAAATGCACGGTTAAAATTATTTCATTTGAAAAAGCAATTCCATCAAAATTCAAGTTGCATTTGGCTGTTGCGCCAACTAAAATGAATGACCGTTACGAATGGTTTTTAGAGAAAGCAACCGAAATAGGTGTACATGAAATCACACCAATTATCTGTGATCACTCGGAACGAAAAGTTATTAATAACGAACGTTTTGATAAAATTCTATTGACCGCCATGAAGCAATCCAATGAATTATATCTTCCTAAATTGAATCCGGCCACTACCTTTAAAGAATTTATAAAACTTAAAAATGAAGGCGTTAAATTGATTGCTCATTGTGAAGAAACGAATAAAAGAACACTCAAGTCAATTTTGAAACCAAACGAAGATATTACAATTTTAATAGGTCCTGAAGGAGATTTTTCCGAAAAAGAAATTGCATTGGCTCTAGAAAATAATTTTACAGCAGTTTCATTGGGGAACACAAGATTACGTACAGAAACTGCTGCAATAGTTGCCTGTCATAGTGTGGTATTTGTCAATGAGGAATAACTAATTCAATTATGAGGCTACTATTTTATCTTCTGTTTATTCTTTCAACACCCTTGTTTTCACAAGAGATTGCATTGGTGAAATACAGTGGCGGTGGCGACTGGTATGCAAATCCGACATCACTGCCAAACTTAATAAAATATTGTAATGCTCATATCAACACCCGAATAAAAACCAAGCCAGCAACTGTTGAACCGGGAAGTCCTGATTTATTTTCATACCCTTACGTTCACATGACAGGACATGGAAATGTTGTTTTTAATGATGCGGAAGTAAGTAATCTTAAAAACTATTTACTTGGCGGCGGATTTCTCCATATCGACGACAATTATGGTATGGATCAATACATAAAAAAAGAAATAAAAAAAATATTCCCAAACAATAACTTAGTAGAAATTCCTGCCAGTCATGCTATTTTTCAAAAACCGTATTCTTTTCCAAATGGCTTACCCAAAATACATGAGCATGATGGAAAACGACCACAAGCTTTCGGAATTTTTATAGAAAACAAATTAGTTTTGCTTTACACGTACGAATGCGATTTAGGTGACGGTTGGGAGGATCAAGAAGTCAACAATGATCCAATTGAAATTCGTGAAAAAGCACTAAAAATGGGTGCTAATATTATAAATTATATTTTTAATAACTAGCCGTTTTTTTTCAAATTCTTTTCAAAATTATATTGTTTTTTTTGGATTTCATCTTCATTTTTAAACTTCACAATTCATATTCTTTAAAAAACATTACCGCTATTTTTTTTTAAAATAAAATTTAAAAAAACTCTTCACGTAATAATTAATTTACACAATTTCCGGAATTTACCTATATAAATTATATTTATTAGTCAATGACAACGGGTATAATTTGTACGATTTACTTCTAAGCTATAGTAAGTGATAAATTAATTTGTTTTTAAAAAAAATAACGTTTTGTAAACCAATATCACAAAAAGTATCTTAATTTCTTTAATTAAAACTAATGAATAAAACTTTTTAAAATTTAAAACAAAATAAATTATCAGAAAATACTTTGAAATAAATTTTTACAATTTTACGGAAACCCGTAAAATCTGTGGATTACATTTTTTTTTAAAAAAAAATTAAGCAATACTTTTTTTTATAAAAAATTTGTTATAAAATTGTGAAATAATTAACCAAATCTATTAATTTATAACAAATTCATTATGAAAAAAATTTTTTTATCTGCTGCAGCATTTTTAATGCTTTTCTCTTGTCAAAACGATGCGACAGAAGCTACTCCAGAAGCAAGTGCAGTGTCACAACGTGGTTGTGCATCTCAAGAAGTTCTTACTGCTCAAATGAAAGCTGATCCTTCATTAGCTTTAAGGATGAATAAAATTGAAGCTTTTACTGAAAAAGCAATGTTATCTGCTCGTTTAGTAAATGGTAAAGTAGAAATTCCAGTTGTAGTAAATGTATTGTACAGAACTGCTGCGGAAAACATTTCTTTGTCTCAAATCCAATCTCAAATTGACGTATTGAATAAAGATTTCAATGCTTTAAATTCTGATTATAATTCAGTTCCTGCAGCATTTTCAGGAGTAAAAGCAAATGTTGGAATTACATTTGTATTGCAAAATGTAGTGAGAAGATCAACAACTACAACTTCATGGACAACAAATGATGCGATGAAAAAATCAGCACAAGGAATTGCTCCAACTACACCAACAACTGTTTTAAACATGTGGTCTTGTAATCTTGGTGGCGGTATTCTTGGCTACGCACAATTTCCTGGAGGAGCATCTGCTACTGATGGAGTAGTAATGGATAACAATGCTTTTGGAAGTGGAGGTACAGCAGCTGCACCATTTAATTTAGGAAGAACAGCTACTCACGAAGTAGGTCACTGGATGAACTTACGTCACATTTGGGGTGATGCAACTTGTGGAAGCGATTTAGTTTCTGATACACCTACACACAACACATCTAACTACGGTATTCCAGCTTATCCTCATTACAGCACTTGTACTGGTACTCCAGTTGAAATGACAATGAACTATATGGATTACACTGATGATGCAGGAATGTACATGTTCTCTAACGGTCAAAAATCAAGAATGGCTGCTTTATTTGTTTCAGGTGGAGCAAGAGCGAGTTTCGGAATATAATTTTTTTTAGTTTTTTAGAATTTAAAACTCGCTACTTGTTAGCGAGTTTTTTTATATTTACAATCTAAAATAGAAACATGATTACTTCAAAAACCATTTCAAATGGGATTCTTAGAGCATTATTGACACTAACTTTATGTGGTTTAATCTTGTTCTTTTTTTATCAAATTCAATCCGTATTGATATACCTGGTTGTAGCATTTATACTAACATTGATCGGAAATCCTATTTTAGACTTTTTTAAGAAGCGATTGAAGTTTAATCATATTTTCGCAACAATAGCGACTTTGCTTATTTTTATACTAATCATATTCGGGTTTATAATGATGTTTGTTCCTTTGATTTTATCTCAAGGACAAAACCTGTCACTTCTTAACACTGCAGAAATTGAAAAAAACATAATCCGGTTAATCAATCAAATCACTGTGTTTTTAGACAATCACCAAATTGATTCTGCACAGGTTTTAAAAGAAGCTAACATTACCTCTAAAATAAATTTTAATTTCATCCCTAACTTCTTAAATACAATTTTAGGCACAATTAGTAGTTTGGGCATAGGATTAGGATCCGTACTATTTATTACTTTTTTCTTTTTAAAAGACCGACTAATGTTCATTTTAGGAGTAAAAAAACTAATCCCAAACAGCCATGAAGAACAAATATTACATTCTTTGGGAAAAATAAACCGCTTGTTATCGCGTTATTTCATTGGATTATTACTTCAATTATTCATTGTATTTCTATTGTACCTAATTGTATTATTCATTTTTGGAGTTCCAAATGCACTTGTTATAGCATTTTTATGTGCAGTACTAAACATTATCCCATACATTGGCCCACTTATAGCGTCTTTTTTAGCGGCAATTCTAACAATGTTGAGCAATTTAGGGAGTGATTTCCAATCTATAATTTTGCCGACCACCATTTATGTTTTAATTGGTTTTTGGATCGTTCAAATTATCGATAACAATTTATCCCAGCCATTTATTTTTTCTCAAAGCGTAAGCTCACATCCGCTGGAAATATTTCTTGTAATCCTAATTGCAGGTTTCCTTTTTGGAATATTAGGAATGATAGTGGCAGTGCCGCTGTACACAATAATAAAAGTTATGGGTAAAGAATTCTTCCCGGAAAACAAAATTATCATGCTATTAACTAAAGATATTTAATTTTGGATTCAAGGATTTTAAATGCCAAAATACAGGCTTTTATCAATGACAACATTGGAAAAAGTGTATCAAAGTTAGCACTTCGAAAAAATCCCTTTCAAGATTTGGATTGGATTTATGTTTTGAATCAATTAGAAGCTAAAACAAAAGCAAAAGATAAATTGCCCAATTGGTTTGCCACTAAAAATATTATTTATCCAAGTAAAATTTCGATAGAACAAACATCATCCGAAAAAACAGCTTCGTACAAAGCTTCCATAATTTCCGGTGAATCTTTAATCGATTTAACGGGAGGTTTTGGAGTAGACGATTATTATTTTGCAAAAAAAATAAAAAAAGTTGCCCATTGCGAAATTAATCCGATACTTTCTAATCTTGTAAAACATAATTTTGAACAATTAAATGTTACAAATATTACTTGTTATTCAGGAGATAGTTTGGATACTTTAAATACACTAAATACAAAATGGGATTGGATTTATATTGATCCTTCCAGACGAAATGATGCCAAAGGAAAAGTATTCATGCTGAAGGATTGTTTACCAAATGTTCCTGAAAATCTTGATTTTTATTTTAAAAACTCAGATGCCGTTCTTTTAAAAACTGCACCACTTCTTGATCTTACCGCGGGTTTATCCGAATTGAAACACGTCACAACTATTCACATCGTAGCTTTAGAAAATGAAGTAAAAGAATTAGTTTGGGAATTGCAGAAAGATTATTTTGGAAATGTAAACATCAAAACCGTTAATATTTTAAAAGATAAAATGGAAACATTTCATTTTATTTTAAATGATAATTCTACATTACCAAACTTTAGTTTACCTCAAAAATACCTTTACGAGCCCAATAACTCCATCATGAAATCAGGTGGATTTGATGAAGTAGGTCTTTTTTTTAACTTAAATAAACTACACAAACATTCCCACTTATACACTTGCAAAGATCTTATACCGTTCCCAGGACGCATTTTTGAAATTCAGAATACATTTGCTTATAATAAATCGGAAATGAAAACTTTTTTAGAAAAAACACAAGCGAACATAACCACCCGAAATTTCCCGGACAGTGTTGAAATTATTCGAAAAAAATGGAAAATAAAAGACGGTGGAAATGTATATTGTTTTTTCACAACCGACGTAAATAATCATAAAATTGTTATAATTTGCACCAAAATATCATAAAAATGAAACATCTGATTGCAGTGACTTTCTTTCTTGTCAGCTTTAATTTATTCGCTCAAAAACCATGTGATTACAGCGCTAATGTAAATGATTCTATCGGGACTTATAAATCAACCAAAGAATACATGATTAGCGAGAAGAATTTTGCGGGGAATTCGAGTTATATTTTTTATTCTTTGGCATTAACAGACGGCTTACCAACATTGACCGTTCAGAGTATTAATAAAAGTAAAGGCTTTTTGAAAGCCAATTGTTTTGATAAAAATTCTAAATTATTTTTACAGTTAAACAATGGAAAAATAATTACGCTAATTCATATCGATCAAGAAAATTGCGGCACCATGATACGCGATGAAAAAGGATTTGATAATAGAGTTAATTCCGGAATTTTTATGTTTATGAAGGACAGTTTTGAAGAATTAAAAAACTCGCCCGTATTCATGATGCGAATTAAATATTTGACTGATACAGAAGATTACGTCTTCAAAAAAGAGTTCAAATCTGAATTAACAAGCGAAATTTACTTTCCCGAAAACTATTTCATTGACAACTTAAAATGTATTGAATAAAAACTATTTGCAATCCCATTTAACATTTGAAACCTTATCATTCAAACCGGATTTTAAATTGTAATGCCACCATTCTGAATCGAAAGAATTAAATCCACTGCTAGTCATAATGGTTTTCAATAATAATCTGTTTTGTTTTACTGCTGCTGAAACATTTGGATAATTGTGACTTGCTTCTATTCCAAAAAAATCGAAATCTGTTCCCATCGGCAATTCTTTTTCCTTACTGTTAACTAGCGTAATATCCACCGCTCCGCCTCTATTGTGAATGGAAGCTTTGGCCGGATTGGCAACATATTTTGGGTTAGAGACTATTTTCCACATTTTTTTTTGAATATCCAAAGGGCGATAACAATCAAAAATTTTGATTTTATAACCATTTTTGATGAATTTCATATTGGCTTCCAAGAGTGCTTTTACGGTTTTTAAACGTAAAAAACATTCGGCGCAATCGTACACTTTTGCTTTTAAAAAATTATCATTTGTGGCATACTTCATATCATAGACAAAATCTTCGCTGTACTCTTTTAAATTTACAAATGCAGTATCATTGATAATTGGAGCACTTTTTTCTTGTCCATCAGAAATGATGATTTGTGCTTTACAGGAAAAAACACAAAAAAGAAAACAAAGTAATACAAGAGATTTAAAATAAGAAGTCATAACTGTTATTTTTTAATAAAAATAGAATAATAAAAGGGATTTCAAATTATATGTTTAATCAAAAAGTTGCATTTGTAACTGGAATCCAGCATTTTTATTCTTCTACATTTTTCATTTTCATTAAGAGTGAATATGAACCTTTAATCACAACAGTAGCCTCATTCAAATCTTCTGAAATAATTTCAGTAAATTCATTTTCTGTAATTCCTATTGTAACTTCTTTCATTTCAAATTGTCTGTTTTTCTTGGCTATAAAAACAAAATTCTTGTTTTCATAATTCACAATAGCATCAGATGGCAATACATTTGACTGCTGACTTTTTAATTCAATTTCAGCATTCATATACATTCCAGGTAAAAGCGCTTTGTCGAAGTTTGTAAAATGGCAATGCATTTCAGTGCTTCTGTTTTCGGAAAAATCTTTACCGATTAGAATAATTTTGCAATAATATTTTTTCTCCGGATTGGTATTGGTGTAAGCGATCACCGATTGGCCAATAGCCAGTTTATCGATGTCTTTTTCAAAAACGGTCAATGCCAAATGAATATCAGATGGATTAACAATCTCAAATAACACATCACTGGGGTTTACATATTTGCCAATATTCACATTTACTTTCGATACATAACCGCTTATTGGCGAATAAATATTGATACTTTTTGAAATGTTCTTTGTAGAAACATTATTTGGATTTATGCCTGCAAATTTTAATTTCTCTCCATACGATTGCACCATTACCGATAGTGAGTTGTATTCTGATTGTGCTTGTTGATACACTTTGTCACTGCTGGCTTTGCTTTGGTTAAGTTCTCTTTGTCTTTCAAATTCGGCTTTTGCGTACCCTATTTTCGCTTTCGCCAAAAGGTAATCTTCCTGCAGTTGAATGTATTGTTGGTCTTCTACAACACACAAAACCTGTCCTTTGATTACATACATTCCCTCTAAAAGTTTGGTATATTTTAAATAACCTCCCATCGGCACACTTATGGAGACTAAATTTTGGGGCGGAACATCTATTTTACCATTTAATTTTAAGGTAGATGAAACTTCTTTTTGCTCCATTTTCCCTGTTACAATACCTGCATTTTTTATTTGTGCATCAGTAAGAGTTGTTGTGTTTTCGATAGTTGGAGTGGCTTCCGTTTCGCTTTCCGTTTTCTTTTCTCCACATGCAAAAACGCATACTATTGCCAGTATTGTAAAGATTGTATTTTTAATCATGATAGTATTTTTATTTTGGTGTTTGTAAATTTGACATTTCATTATATATATCTTGAAAATTAATATTTGGCTTAAAAATAATAACGCGAAAATGCAAAGTTTGAACCATACACTTTTCCCACACTGATGGTTTGCACCATATGCAACTTAGCAAAGGTTTTATTTTCTAAAACTATCAAAGGTTCAGTCAATATTTGTTTTAAATTCATCATTAATTAGAAAGATAATTAAGTTCAACAACGCTTACATTCAATTTTTTAACCGCTTCAATGTAATCTCTTTGAATCTCTGTGCTTTGATTAATAAGCATTACCCATTCCAGATAATTAATATCACCATTGAAAAATTTATCATTAGCAGCTTTAGTTACCAAATCCGCATTTTTCAACGCCTGACTTTCATAATAAGCGATAGTTTCTTTGTGTTTTTTATATTCCTGGACTAATTCCTGATAATGATTTTGAAATTTAAGTTTTTCATTATTTAACTTGTTTTCAGCTATTTGAGTGTTTATCTCTAAAGCCTTTTTCCTATTATTTATCGCTGTATTGAATAGCGGAAATGCCACTCCAAATTGTCCGTAAACACCATTATAACTTTCTTGAAACTCCGCATTTGTTTTGAAAGTTTGCCAATAAACACCACCGATTAATTCAGGTAATTTTTTAGATTTTTCAAGTGAAACTTCCGCTTTGCTGCTATTTACTTCTTGTTCAAATATTTTTATAGTGGGTTGATTGCCAATGGCATTTTTATCTAAATTTTCGGTAAAATACATTTTGAATTTTTCTGAGACTGGGATAAAGTCTTTGTCAGAATTAAGCAGATACTTGAATTGCGATTGCACTATTTTATAATCACTTTGTAATCCCAAAAGCTGAATTTTTATTTGTCCGGATTGGTTTTCAGCGGTTGCTTTTTCTAATATGTTGCTTTCGCCTTTGTCAAAACGAAGCGCTGAGATCCTTAAAAATTCCGAAAATATACTATCGCTTTTTAGCAACAACTTTTCCTTCTCTCTTAGATACATCATTTCGTAAAACACGACGGTTACCTGTCTGGTCAGTTCCTTTCTTTGCAAAGCTTCGTTCCATTGCCCTTTTTTAGCTTCTTCTATTAAAAGTTGTTGTTGCCTTTTGTAAACGGTTGGAAATTTTATGTTTTGCGAAATACCAATTTTCATATCATTTGCATTGCTGTTAAACTGACCGTATTCGCCAATAATTCCCGTGTTGGAAATATCATAGCCTGTTTTGGTCATTTTTTGCAAGTATTCTGAATTTAGTTTTTCGTTTTTAATTTTGATATTATTTGAAAGAGCCGTTTCAATCGCTTTCTCAATTGAAATTTTTTCCTGAGAAGCCGCATTTTGAAAAGAAAAAAACAATCCCACAACTATGATTGTTGTAATTGATTTTATCTTTTTTGGTTGTAATTTAATTCCTTTTTCAAACATGATATATAAAATTGGTAAAACAAATAAAGTTAAGAACGTCGCAACCAACAGACCTCCAATTACGACAGTTGCCAAAGGTTTTTGCACTTCTGCACCAGAACCATTGCTTAATGCCATCGGTAAAAAACCTAATGATGCTACAAATGCAGTCATTAGAACAGGACGTAATCGTATTCTAGTTCCTTGTAAAACAATTGCTTTTAAATCAGTTTCTCCAGATTTTCGAATGCTATTGAATTCTGCAATCAACACCAGACCATTCAGAACCGCTACACCAAATAAGGCTATAAAACCAACTCCGGCACTGATGCTAAACGGCATTCCCCGCATCGCTAAAAAGAAAATACCACCAATTGCCGAAAGTGGAATTGCCGAATAAATCAACAGCCCTTGTCTTACGGAATTGAATGCAAAATAAAGCAAAATAAATATTAATAGTAATGAAACCGGAACCGCAATCATCAAACGGTTTTTGGCTTCGTTTAAATTTTCAAAAGCACCTCCATAAGTTGCATAGTAACCCGCAGGAAATTTAATTTGAGTTTCAACTTTACCTTGCAGTTCTTTTACAATACTTTGCACATCACGTCCCCGAACATTAAAACCAACTACAATTCTACGTTTGGCATCTTCTCTTTGTATCTGATTTGGGCCTTCAGTAATTTCAACTTTTGCCAATTGAGATAAAGGAATTTGCGAACCCGTGGACGTTGGTATTAATAAATTTTGAACATCTGCCAAATCCTGCCGTTTGTCGCCTATTAAACGAACTACTAAATCAAATCGTTTTTCGCCCTCGTAAACAACTCCTGTGCTTTGTCCTGCAAATGCGGTATTTACAATTCGATTAATATCTTCAATATTTAAACCATATTGTGCAATGGAAGCTCTGTTGTAGTCAATTACTACTTGTGGCATTCCGGTAACGGTTTCTACATAAAGGTCGGAAGTTCCTTCAACTGTATTTACAATTTTACCTAATTTATTGGCGTATAAAGCCAATGTATCTAAGTTTTCTCCAAATATTTTACAGACTACATCTTGCCTTGCACCAGTCATCAATTCATTAAAACGCATTTGAACCGGATATTGAAAACCGAAGGAAACCCCAGGAACAGCTTCCAATTCCTTTGCCATTTTTTCTGATAGTTCATCAAAAGTTGTGGCAGAAGTCCATTCGCTTTTGTTCTTTAAAATGATCATCATATCGCTTGCATCAATGGGCATAGGGTCAGTTGGCACTTCGCTACTTCCTGTTTTGCCTACAATTTTCTCTACTTCGGGAAATTTTTCTATTAGTATTTTTGCACCTTGTGAAATGGCAGTCATTGAAGTTTGCAAATTACTTCCCGGCAAAACCCTTGTTTCTACAGCAAAATCACCTTCTTCTAACGAAGGCATAAATTCGCCACCCATAAACGAAAGTGTAATTAGTGCTAAAACAAATAATCCTAATGTTACAGCAATAATTGTTTTTGGGATCCCCAATGCTTTATTTAGAAGTGGTTGATAGAAATTTTCTAATTTCTCCATCATTCGATCTGAAAAAGTTTTTTTATGCGATATTTTTTTGTCTAAAAATAAAGCAGTCATCATCGGAACATAAGTCAGCGACAAAATAAATGCACCAAACAGAGCAAATGCAATGGTTTGTGCCATTGGTAAAAACATTTTTCCTTCGATACCGCGCAACGTAAAAATGGGAATATACACGATCAATATAATCAACTCTCCAAAAACGGATACATTACGCATTTTTATTGCCGTTTTTAATACGGTTTTGTCCATTTCTTGTTGTGAAATTTGAGCAGTTTTCCTGCTGTGCAAACTAAACAAACACGCTTCAACAATAATAACGGCACCATCCACAATCAATCCAAAATCTAATGCTCCTAAACTCATAAGATTACCGCTCACCCCAAATATGTTCATCAATATAACTGCTATCAACATAGCCAAAGGAATAACTGACGCCACAATTAATCCTGCTCGTATGTTTCCTAAAAAGAAAATAAGAACAAAGAGAACGATTAATGCACCTTCTAATAAATTTTTTTCGACCGTCGAAATAGAATTATTCACCATTTTAGTGCGGTCTAGAAAAGGTTCCAGAATGACGCCTTCGGGTAATGTTTTTTCGATTTGTGTAATACGATCCTTAATGTTTTTAATAACCACATTACTATTGGCTCCTTTTAACATCATTACTACTGCACCCGAAACTTCACCCGATTGCACACCTTTTTTATTAAAAGTCATTGCCCCGTAACGAATAGCACTACCAATACGAACATCAGCGACATCACGAATGAATAAGGGGCTTCCGTTACTAGTGTTTTTAATGGAAATCTCTTTTATATTTTCGATAGTGTTAATTAATCCTTCACTGCGGATGTATAAAACTTTAGGCCCTTTTTCAATATAAGCACCACCTGTATTTTGATTGTTTTTTTCTAAAGCCGTAAAAACATCTGTAATAGTGATATTATAGGATTGCAATTTATTGGGATCAATCGCTATTTCAAATTGTTTCAATTTCCCACCAAAACTGCTCACTTCCGCCACGCCTTCAACGCTCAATAACTGCCGGCGCACAATCCAATCCTGAATGGTTCTTAACTCGGTTATATCGTATTTTTTTTCGAAACCGGGCTTCGTTCGTACAGCATATTGATAAATTTCACCTAGTCCTGTTGTCACCGGTGCAAGAACTGGATTTCCAATACCGTTAGGAATTTGGTCTTTAACAGCACTTAATCGTTCTGTTACTTGCTGTCTTGCCCAGTACACATCGGTTGCATCGTTAAAAACAATGGTAACCACTGATAAACCAAAACGAGAAAAACTACGAATTTCTTTCAGTCCGGGAATATTACTGTTGGCTTGTTCTATTGGAAAAGTAATCAGTCGTTCAATATCGGTCGCACCCAGTGATGGTGCTGAAGTAATTACCTGAACTTGATTATCTGTAATATCAGGAACGGCATCAATTGGTAATTTGGTAAATTGATAACTCCCATATCCGATGAGCGCAAAAATAAATAGTCCAATAATGAGTTTGTTTTTGATTGAAAACTCAATAATTTTATCTAGCATAATTTGTTATATTGATGAATGTTCACTACTTATTTTGAATACTGGCCTTTTAATTTTATTGTAATTGTGATGGTTCCCTTTTTATTATTTTTGAAAAACGAACCGTGTTTAAAAAAACTGGATTTGTTGCTTTTGTTTTATAAAAAAATTCAAAAATAACCGAGCCGTTAGTTTTTTATTTGTAATCGTTTTTCCTTTTATATTCAGTACCTAAAAACTAATATTGTTTTCTCTTGCGACCATTACAATTTTGTAGTTGCCGTAATTTTATATTATTCTAACGTGTGGCGTTTTGATATTAGTAATAGTTACTTGAGTGTGCGAAATTGGTGTTAATACAATTAACAAAAATATGTCTTTTGCGATTGATTCAATTGTTTTGCTTTTTTATGTTGTAGTGTTAAAAATAATTGAGTATGTCTTTGACTTTCCTAAAAAGTTAATTAATAGTTTATATGACTAAAAAACGATTGACATATTAACTCGTAAAAACGATTCTTATTTTACAATGAAATTGACGTAAAGAAACATTTACCAAAGGTATAAAGCAAAGTACTTTTCAATACTCAATAAAAAATATTTAAAGTATTGTTAACCAATCATTTAAAATTAATTTAACTCAATTTGGGAGGAAGCCAGATGCATAAAAAAACATCGGAATTGTAAAATTCTGGACGAAACGGAACAGTACTATTTACAGAAATAGTATTTGGTTTGCGAAATGAAAACTCGATTATGGTTTCAAAAGCAAGGACATTATTAACTGATTGGTTAATTGTCTTAAAAGGTAAGTTTTGATGATTGTCTTCTTCCTGATCAGAATGATGTTGCGTATCATTGTAATGAATAGCTATGAAATCAAGTAATGAAATATTCTGGCTACTGTAATCTTTTTGATGATCTGAAAAGTGTTGTAATAAGTTGGGTAATTTCAATAATTGTCCCATCTCTGTGTTAGCACACAAAAAAACAAAAAGGAATAATATGGCAATTATTTTTTTCAAGATTGTAAAAGTAATAAATTTTATTGATTGCCTATAATTTGTAAAATAAATATTGCGGGAATCCTAATATGCCGAAACTGTGAGCTATTTTTGATGCTAGCGAAGCAATTTTGCTGACTTTTAGATTATACTATTTTCTGTCGAAGAATGAACATATATATATTATACTTCGTTATTTCATATTAAGCAAATTTTAATCGATTATGAATAAGAATATTTTTTCTTTAAAATGTAATCCGAAGCTGCCAATACTAGATAATTTGGCTTGCTTTTTTTTAAAGATCGGTGAAATATTAATAGGAATGGTGATGGTTAAATGGAGGGAATGAAAAAGTGATAAAACTGTACTGGTTTGATGACATAAATCATTCCTGTAGCATGATGTATCTTTTTTAAGGAAATAAAAAAATTAAAAATTGATGGTTGCGTCTTTAAACAGACCGTAAATTCACACTAAATTATTAAATTAGAGTGATTTATTAATTAACTGGAAGGGTTTTAGTGATATGAATTTTTGAGTATATGTATTTGGTTCAATGTAAAAACCTAAACGACAATTAAGAAAAAATCAAAATAATATTGTGAGCTCTTCAATCACACTGAGTGTAAACACTTTGTAACTACCAAAATCAAGTTTGCAATCATTACCGTAATGATGTCCATGCTGATACATACTTCCTATGGGAATTTAGAAAAAAAAACATAAACAGGTTGAATAGAACCATTCGTAACAAAAGGAATAAGAAAATAGCGAGCATTTACAATTAATGGATGGAACTCGTAAATTGTTACAATAGGAATTGGGAGAAAAATACAGTCAGCCATTATATAGCTGTACAGAGAAACAACTTGCTTATGGTAAAAACACATTTACAATATAATGCGTAATTTATCACAGTAGTAACGGTAAAGTTGATAGTCCACGAGTAGCAACATTGCAATCTGAGCCAGCAAATTTTACTGAACCTCAACATTCGTCATTTTATTCAAATCAAGGACGAATACAACTCATAAAAAAGGCGTGAAAGGAACTGCAATAAAAGCTATGGAAAACACTGTGAGCTAAAAAGAAATCCTTTTCTATACGAATGTAAATTCTCTTAAAAATTCAGATAAAATGATGGAATACCACGAGCAGAACAATTCAAATGATGATAATCGAAAGGCTTTAAAAAGTAATGGAGAATGTTTCAATTCAGAAAAGCAATTGTAAACATGTTTTGAACGGATTTATTAACCAATTTTGCTTTCTCATAAATGAGATTCATAGCGCTTTTGGGACATTTTTCCGGTTTAGTGACATGAATTTCAGGATGCATTTAACAAGTGTTGGTTACAGACTGTGTCTGTCGAATATCCGTTTTTTTGAAAATTCTCCTTTCATTTCTATTTTCTGCATAACCATGGCAAATTAAAGCGAGTATAAATGCTAATGCTACTACTATTCTCGTCTCTATAATCCTAAATTTCGCATTAATCATTTTCTTTTTCTAAAATTGTTTGTTCCTACAAAGAATACTATAAGAATAATTAGTATAAAAACCCACCAAAACATGTGCATTCCCATGAAAGAGTATTCACCCATGTGCATTTCTCCGTTGCCGTTTTCCAACATAATTCTATAGTATTAAGGTTAAATAAATTATTAATGATGTGCTGATCTTTTTCCTTTTACTGTTTTTTATCCATTCTTTTCATTTTATTCATGTCCATTTTTTCTTTTTTCATTTTGTCCATCATTTTCATCATTTTCTCATTTCCCATCATTTCCTTGCACATTTCAGACATCATCGCGTCATCTCCTTGTGATGATTCTACCAAATTTGACATCATACTTTTCATCATTTCTGGATTATCTTTCATCCCTTGCATCATTTCTGACATCATACTTTTCATCATTTCTGGATTTTCTTTCACCATTACCATCATTTTAGCATGATTTTCTTTAATCATCTCCGGATTCTTCATCATCATCTCTGACATCATACTTTTCATCATTTCCGGATTTTCCTTCATCATTCCCATCATTTTCGCATGACTATCTTTCATCATTTCCTTTTCCTTCTCCTGCATCATCATCATCCCGCTTTTGCTATTCATAAGTACCCCCATCATCTCTTTTGACATACTTTCATTATTAGCAATCTCATTCATAATTTCCATTCTCTTATCTGATTTTGAGAGAACCTGGTTGGTTGACTGGCAGGAATATAAAAGACCAATAAAACCAATCGTTAATGCAACTTTTTGTACTGTTTTCATGATATTAAATTTATTTGTTAAACATTTTAACTATATGTAGGTCTGCATTTTACAGCAAAAAAACATTGTTGAATTTTTAAAAAAAATATAATCACTTTCTTTTATCAGTCAATATTGTTCAATAAAAAAAGGATAGACTGAAACGAATTTAATTTTCTATTTAAGGAATTTAATTCCTTACTTTTAATGTTGTCGCTGTTTCATATTATTTACGTAAAATCTCCATAGAAAACTGTGCATGTAATGCCCCCGTTTGGAAAACCAAGCTAAGCAGAAAGCCTGTTACGGCTCAAAACCTCGAGAACCAACGATAATCAAATCAATATCAAACCTTTCAGCTGCTTTGAGTATTGCACTTTTTGGAGAGCCATCAATAACCATTATATTCAAATTAAAACTGGATTTTTATTACGCAAAAATTTAGCTGCATTTTTAGTAATTTTCTCTCTGACTCTAAAAGCGTTGCGATCAACTTCAGCATATTATTTACGTGGAACTCCCATTTGCCTACGAATATTTTTTTTTAACACTCTGCCATAAACAGAAACAATACCCACTCCGGCTTTGGGTGAAAATGGTTTGTTGGCAATTTCATTAATCTCTGTTTTACTATATTTTGAAGCGTCGAATTGCTTACAGAATTTCTATTCTTTTTCCTCCACTAAATTCATTCCGCATTTGGAACATTTTCCGGGTTTGTCCGATGTAACTTCTGGGTGCATCGGGCAGGTATACGTTTTTTGAGTTTCCATTTTTTTACTATAATGTTGTTTATATTTTTATTCTTTCAACACATTAATATGTTTGTTGATTCCAATCATTTTGCGTGATTGAATTTTTTTATCTGTCATCTCATCAATCATTTCAGGATGATTCATAATCGATTTACGCATTTTAGTCATCGTCGTACTATTTGTTTTAGATCCTACCGCCATTTCGGTTATCAATTCCTTATATCATACCTGGATTATGCTTCCTCATTTTCATGGTATTTTAATGATTTGTCATCATTCTTTTTTCTTTATTACTGTTCATCATTGGTTGCATCACATCGTTAGACGTATCGCAATCGTTTGCAATAGTATTCATAGTCGACTTTTTATTATCTGACTTTCAAAGAATTTGATTAACCTCAATTTTGGATTGGCAAGAACTAAATAAATAATTAATATGCTTTTATATACTGTTTTCGGAGTATGTAATTTTATTGTTTGAAAACTCTTAAATAATTCCTCTAAACGAAACTTAATCGAGGAGATTTGAATACTTACATTTTACTCATGTTACCGCATTCAACAGCACATTTTCTACAAGCTTCCGCACAATTTTTGCAATGCTCCATGTGTGCATGTTTTTCACATTCGTCGGCGCAAGCAGTACAAATTTCGGCGCATAATTTGCAGATTTTTTCCGCAAATTCACTACCACTTGCCATAGCCTGCATTGCAAATAAACAAATAGCTGCACAATCATGATCTAGTTTTATGCAACGCGCTAGCATTTTTACGTCTTGCTCATTTAAGCATTCACTTTCGCAATGCGAACATTCTACTGCACATTCTGAACATGCATCGATACACTCTTTAAATTTTTGATGACTCATCTTTTTTACTTTTAAATCGCAAATTAATTTTCGCTATTTAAAGGTAGCTTTTTAACTTGAAAAAATATTGTGAAATTCTAAAAATAATTATATAATTAACACATTATTAAACGTGTAACTTTTTTTTTTAAAATCGTGGTTTAAAAAAAAGACACTTGTCTTTTAGAACAAATATTCGTTATTTAGATTTAAAATTTGAGTTTTTTAATAATATAACGTGGCCCCAAAACGAATATCCCTATCACTACCATAGTGTGTAGTGATTCCATTCGGTTTTTTGCATACTACGATTGTATTAAGTACTTTTTGAGTCATTACCTCTAGTACTGAAACAGTTGTTACGTTATTTTTTGTGATATGGAATTCAGCTAATGTTACATTTCCATTCCCGCCATAGGGTCACTTCCTTTACGAAATTTGTATTCACTATTTATGGCGTACGCCCCGGTAATCACCACTTTTTTGGTTGGATCCATTTCTGATTTAATTTCAATCATCCCATTAATTTCCAATCCAGTTTCAACCATAAGGCTTTCAAATACTCCTGGTCTTTTTTCAATCCAGATGTACGAAGCATTTTCTTCTCTTATGACAGCATCACTGGGTATAAATACGCCTCTTATATTGGATTGTGTCAATCTTGCAATTGCCTGCATTCCGGGTTTTAACAGCAAATTTTGATTGGGTATTTCCATTCGAATTAAAAGCAGTCTGGTATCTGGATTTATTTCAGGATTGATGAACGAGATTTTTGCTCTTATTGTTTTCTCAGGAAAATCAGTAAATGAAACTGTGGCGTTTTGTCCAAGTTGCATGCTTTTTGCATAATTTATATTCACCTGTGTTTCGAGCCAAAGACTATTTAAATTTGCCAATTTAATTATACTAGCGCCCTCCATTGCATAACTGCCTTCTGTTGCTATTATCTCTGAAATAGTTCCACTGCTATTACTATAAAAAACAGTGTACGGAGAAATTTCTTTACTCGATTTTATAGTCTCAATTTGGGCATTGGATAAACCAAAGAATAATAGTTTTTGTTTGGCAGCAATAAGCATCGTACGTGCATTTTTTCCAAAATCACCCGGCATGGTAAGTTGTTTGTATGCTGTGAAGTAATCTTGTTTAGCAATAGCAATATCTTCACTGTACAATTGATATACTGGTTCGTTTTTAGCAACATAATCTCCCACTGTTTTGAAGTATAATTTTTCAATTCGCCCCATTGCTCTGGCAGAAATGGTATTAATTTTCTCTTGATTCATTGTTAAAACTCCTGTATAATTTTGCTCTAAACTGCTTTGAGTTGTTGCAATAGTTTGCGTGGTGATGTTCCCCAATTGCAGTTGCTGTTTACTCAAGCTTATCTCATTTGCAGCTGTGTCGTCACTGTTTATAGGAGTTAAATCCATATGGCAAATGGGACATTTCCCTGGTTTATCTTCCTTTACTTGAGGATCCATAGAGCAAGTGTAAAAAGTAGTTTCTTTACTTTTATGTGCGCTATGGTCTTCTTTTTTTTTGGTATTGCAAGCTGTAAATACGGTAAGTAGTAGTGATAGCATGCCTATTATTTTTATCGTTTTCATAATTTTTCGGTTTTAATAAAGCTTTCGCTATCAATTAAATATTGTGCGTTTTTAGCGAGGGTATCTTCAACGGAAATTCCACTTATAATTTGAATAAAATCATCTATTTCAATTCCTGCTTTTATTGCGGTCGCTTTAAAGCCATTGTTCATTTTTATAAAAACGATTTTCTTGCTGCCAATACTAACCAATGCTTGTTTTTGCAACCAAACGGCTTTTGTGGGATTCGTTTTTATAATGCCTTGCAATCGCAGACCTATGGGAAATTTTAGTTTATTGTTGTTGAAGTATACCCTAATTCTATTGGATTTATCTGCTGGATTAAATTGAGTTTCAATAAAATTTATTTGTGCATCGATGAATTCATTTTTATCAAATTCTGTCGTAATTTTGATAGACTGATTGATTTTAATTAGACTATTGTACCCTTGGCTAACATTAAAGATGCCCCATACTTTATCGGTATTTACTAATTTAAAAACAACTTCTCCTTTTTTTATGTAATTACCTTCCTTTATGTTTAATATTTCGGTATTGTTACTTGCACTTTGCATCGACGAATTGCTTGTATTATCCATTTTTTCTGTTCCTTGAACAATTCCAGAGGCTGGACTGTAAATTGAAACTCGAGGATTTACTTTTTTGGAAGAAAACAATGAATTTATCTGACTTACGGTCATTCCGAAAAGCAATAATTTTTGCTTTGAGGCTTTAATAATTGAGGTATTATCGGAATCATTGGAAATTAAATAAATAAAATTTTGCTGTTCTGTTAATAATTCAGGGCTGTATAAATCAAATAACTTCTGTCCTCTAGCTACTTTTTGGTACTTGTAATTGACATACATTTTTTCTATTCTTCCACTGATTCGAGCAGCAATATTTATGGAGGAGTTTGGATCGTATGACACTATTCCGGGTAAGTTTATCTCGCTGCTTAATGTCGTGTCTTTGGCTGTTGTAGTTTGATAATCCCCGACGATAAAATTATCAGTAGGTTTTAAAAAATTATCAATAGAATTGTCTTCCCTAGCCTGGATTTCTGTTATTTTTTTTACCAAAGTCATTCCGCAAATAGGACAGTTTCCCGGTTTATCTCTAATGATTTGAGGGTGCATCGAACAAGTATAAACCTCGTTTTGATGTTCCAATTCCGAATGACTGTCTGATTTTATTGCAAAGAAATAGACAACAAATACTACACTAGAAATTACGATTAAAATTAAACCATATTTTAAATATTTATTCATAATTATTTGATTTCTAGTTGTTTTTCGATTTCTACTTGTGTGCTTAAAATATTTTGTAATTTATCCAGAAGATCAATTTGGGCCATATTTAATGCTTCCCAAGCATCCAAAACTACAAACAGATCTCCCGTATTATTCTGCCACGACAATATTGCCGTATCATAATTTCGTTTTAAGGCAGGAATGATATTTTTTTCAGCAATTTCATATTGTTTTTTTAGGTTTATCAGTTCGGTATTCATTCCCGAAATCATTCCTGCTGCTTCATTCAAAATCATTTGCTTTTGCCAGTTAAGACCTTCATTCTTGATTTTAAAACTGTTGATATTGGCTTCATTCATTTTTGTTGACCAAGGCATCGGAATAGTAATCATTCCCATCAAAGTGAATTGTTTTGGTTGTTCTCCAAAGGCAAACATATGGTCGTATTTAACACCAAATTCCGGTAATAATTTTGCTTTCTCGGTTTCAATTTTTAATTGATTTAATACCATTGTTTTTTCAATAGCTTTAACATCACTTCGGTTTTGAGAAAGTGAAATTGTATCTGCTTTTATGGCATCAAAATCATTTAATTTATAGGTTTCATCTATTTCAAACGAAGTGTTTTTATCTCTAGCCATCAATGTATTCAGCATAATTCGCTTCTGGGAAATATCGTTTTGTAACATTACAATCATACTTTCTAATGCACCGTATTGCGATTTTGCTTTGTAATAAGTTGGCAATTTATCCATATTATACTGATAGCGTATTTCCATACTTTTTATCATATATCCTAAGAGCAATAAATTATCATCCGCTATTTTTATTTTTTTATTTAAAACCAGCCATTGGTAATAATTTGTTTTTGCCAGTGCCTTTAATTGATTAATTGTATACTCTTTATTTTCTTTTTCAACAGATGACATGGCGTTCATGTAATTGAAATCAGACTTAAGTTTTCTGGCATTCGGGATCATTTGTGTAACACCCACCATGTAAGATCCCATGCCCGGAGACATTTCACTTGCTTTCCACATTTTGGTATTGTAAGGCGCCATAAAAAAACCCGTTTCCACTTGTGGTGCCATCCAACTTTTGGCGCCTTTTGCAGCAGCATCCATACTTTGAATATCAGCATCATACATTTTTAGTTGTGGATTATTTGTTCTGATATTCGTCAAAACAGCATCCAACGAAAGTGTTTGCGCCACCATATTAGCAGTACTTAAAATCAAACAGCTTATTGCGATATAATATTTATTCTTTAACATCTATAAGTTCTATTTTACCTTTTGTTTTTAATTCTCGGAGTTTCACCATCTCAAAAACTATAGGGGTTACTAATAATACATAAATTGTTGAGGTAATTGTACCCCCAATGAGTGGAACCGTAATTGGCAGCATCACATCGGCACCGGTTCCTGTTGCCCAAAGAATAGGGATTAATCCAAATAACGAAACGGAAACGGTCATCAATTTTGGTCGCAATCTTTTGGCTGAACCGTCAATAATGTACTGTTTCAAAATTGCTTCTGTAATTGTTGCGGAACTGTTCCCGTGTTTTTCTACCATTTTATTCATTGCTTCATTCAAATAAATAGTCATTAACATTGCGGTTTCGATTGCCATTCCAAACAATGCTATAAAACCAACTGCAACGGCTACTGATAAATTTATTCCATAAAAATAGACCATAAAAATCCCACCAATTAAAGCAAACGGTACGGTTATCATTGTAATTAGTGCTTCTTTCATGGAACGATAGGTAAAGTACAGGATAAGAAAAATAATGATGACAACTACAGGTAAAATCAGACGTAATGTTTTATTGGCTCTGATTTGGTTTTCCCACTGTCCGCTCCACTCCACATAATAACCTTTTGGCATTTTAGTGATCATTGCATTCAATTTTTCTTGTGCTTCTTTTACTGTACTTCCTAGATCACGATCTCGTACATTAAACAGCACACTGCCTCGTAGCATTGCATTTTCGCTATTTATCATTGGAGGACCATCGCTTATTTTTACGTCGGCAACTGCTTCCAATGGAATGGGACCAAACTCCATTGTTTGCACTTGGAGTTTTTTTAATGCCTCAATACTATTTCTGTATTCTTGAGCATATCTGGCATTTACAGAGAATCGTTGTCGTCCTTCAATGGTTGTAGTAAGTTTCATGCCACCAATAGAAGCTTCTACTACGTTATTTATATCATCTATTGTAAGTCCGTATCTGCCGATAGCCTCTCTTTTCGCTTCGATATCGATGTACTTTCCGCCAGTAATCGGTTCCGCATATAAATCTTTTACGCCAGAAGTACCTTCAAGGGCTTTTTTGATTTTTTGAGATAAAACATTAATAGTGTCTAAACTTGCTCCGTAAATCTTTATTCCTACATCGGTTCTAATACCAGTAGCTAGCATATTAATCCGGTTAATGATGGGCTGTGTAAAACCATTCGTAACTCCTGGAATTTGAAGTTTATTATTTATTTCATTAACAATATCAGCTTTGTTTTTGTCTTCTCTCCATTCGTGTTGCGGTTTTAGCAAAACAATCGTTTCAATCATGCTTATGGGACTGTTATCGGTTGCTGTGTTGGCGCGTCCGGCTTTACCTAAAACATGAGCCACTTCGGGTATCGATTTTATCAATTTGTCCTGCACTTGTAAAATTCTTTTAACCTCAGAATTGGATACATCTGGCAACGTTACAGGCATAAAAAGCACGGAACCTTCATCTAAAGGCGGCATAAATTCGGTCCCTAAACGGGTAAACATTAAAACGCCAATCAGCAGCGCAATTATATTAATACCTAATACTGTTTTCCTCCATTTTAAGCAAAAAATCAAAATTGGCGTGTAAATACTCTCCAGTTTTTTGTTAATTGGATTTTTGTTTTCTGGACGAAGTTTGCCTTTAAGCAGAAAACTAATTAGAACTGGAGTTAGGGTAATGGCCAAAAAAGCATCGACTATAAGTATAAATGATTTTGTATAAGCCAATGGGCTGAACAATTTACCCTCCATACCCGTGAGAAGAAATACAGGTAAAAAGGAAGCGATCACAATAAGTGTTGAATAAAAGACACCTGGACCAACTAATTTTGAAGATTTTTCTATAAGTTGTAACTTTTCTTCAGAAGATAAGGGGTCGTGTTCTTTCTTGAATATATTTTTTATTTTATCTATCATTTTATTTCCGAATTATTCTGATTGCTCTCCATTTCTTCCTGTTTCTCCGAAATTGTCCTATAGGCATTTTCCACCATTACAATTCCGTCATCGACGACAACACCAATAGCTAATGCAATCCCAGTTAATGACATTATATTAGATGATATTCCAAAGGCTTCGAGCAAAATAAAGCCAATAGCCACCGATATAGGCAATTGTATTAAGATAATTAAAGCACTTCGCCAATGAAAAAGAAAAAGTAGTATAACAATTGAAACGACAATCATTTCTTCTATTAAAGTTCCTTTAACCGATGCGATAGCTTTTTCAATCAATTCACTTCGGTCATAAGACGTTTTAAAAGAAACACCTTCAGGCAATCCTTTTTCAACCTCTTTCATTTTTAATTTAACCGCTTTTATCACTTCATCTGCATTTTCACCATAACGCATGACTACAATTCCTCCTACAACTTCACCTGTTCCATTTTCGTCAAAAATTCCCAAGCGCAAATTGCCACCCATCTGTATCGAACCAATGTCTTTTACTTTTACAGGAACGGAATTATAATTTTTAACAGCAATGTCCTCCACATCTTTTATGTTTTTTATGTAACCCAAACCTCTCACTATGTAAGACATGTTACTCATCTCAAATTTTCGACCACCAACATCATTGTTGTTAGCTTTCACCGCATTCATCACTTCCATCATGCTCACATTGTAGTACTGCATTTTCAGTGGATCTAACACTAATTGGTACTGTTTTTCAAAACCCCCAAATGACGCTACTTCAGCTACTCCGGGAACAGTTTGTAATGCAAATTTTACGTACCAATCTTGCAAGGCTCTTTGTTCTCCCAAGTCCATACCGTTAGTTTCTAAATGATACCAAAAAATATGTCCCACTCCAGTTCCATCTGGTCCTAATGTAGGCACTACGTTTTGAGGCAACAATCGTTGGGCATAATTTAATCTTTCCAACACTCGAGTTCTTGCCCAATATATATCGACATCATCTTCAAAGATGATGTATACGAAACTCATCCCAAACATAGAGGAGGCACGAATATTTTTGATTTTTGGAATTCCTTGTAAGTTGGAGACCAATGGATAAGTAACTTGATCCTCGATGACCTGTGGACTTCTTCCCATCCATTCGGTAAATACAATAACTTGATTCTCTGATAAATCAGGAATGGCATCAATAGGGTTTTGTTGTACGTTATAAATACCCCAAGCGAGTAAGCAAGCTGAGACGAGTAAGACTACAAATCTGTTTTTTAGTGAAAATGAGATTAATTTTTCTACCATAATATTTATTATTCTACTGAAAGACTATCTTTCGTTTTTATAATCCAATTGATTATTTCCTCTTTTTGTGTTGGCGTCAAAATGGCATTTTTATGAATTAATGTGTAAGATGCCAAAGGCATTTCATCGGATTTTATTTGTTTGATGATAGCTTCTAGTTTGTTTTCTTGTTTTCGCTTGGAATACCTACCAAACTCATTAAAGTTCAAATCTTTCTTACCATCTTTAATGTGTTCTTCCATAAAAAACCGTGCGGGCTGAATGTAAGAATATAATGGATAATTGGTATTGTTACTGTGACAATCGTAGCAAGATGTCCTTAAGATAGTTTCAACATTTTTAGGAACATCGTACATTTTTGTAAAATTTGAAGTTAATTCCTGCTCGTAACTTTCATTACGGGCAGGTTGATATAACTGCATCAACAAAAAAATTACAAACCCAATTACGAGTATTTTCTTGATGATTTTTTTCATATGAAGATAATATTTGTTTTTTAATGGAATATGGTATAGCCATTGTTCATTCTAATTTATGATTTTGGAATCATGGCGATTTCATTTTATAATTGTTTTTTGATAGAACCACAAGTGAGCATTTTCGAACCGTAGTAAGGATTTTTTATTTCTTTGCTTTCACTTATCCAAATCGCCCCTTTTCCTTCATTATACATAGGACAAAAGTCTTGAAATAGTTTTTGTTTTGCTCCAAATATTTTTATCAAATCATTTACATCTTTACTCAACATTGCAAAATGTTCTCTTTGGTGGTCAATTTTTCCGCCATTATCACCAATGTGTTCAGCATGTTCTTTAGCATCATCAGCAATATCAATATATTCTGTTTTCAATTTTGGATCTATTGAATTGGTATTGACTTTATTAAAAGTTGAGTATAATGCTTTACCCGCATCGGCTGCTTTATTTGTATCGTCTTTTGTGAGTGCGTTTTTTAGTTTTAAATAATCAGAAATTATTTCATTTGTAGAAAATGTTGTTTGGGTAACCGATGTAGCTTCAGTATTTACTTTAACAGCTATCGCATCATCGTGACTATGACTACCATCAGTATGATCATGAGCTGCTTCATTTTGTGCAACTGGTTCGGTTAATTCCATGCCACATTTTGAGCATTTTTCACCTTTTTTTCCTGTTACTTCTTGGTGCATGGAACAAGAATACAATTGTGAAGTACTTTCTGTTTTTTGTGAATCAGTTGTCACAGCTTCTTTATTTTTTTGGTTGCAAGAAGCTACTACAAATACCATCGCTATGGCTGAAAGGATTAGATTTTTCATTTTATTATTTTTTTAAATTGTTATTTTTAGATATTGTAAAGTTTACATTTTTATTACAATACCAGTTGTTTTTTTTGGTGCAGTAAAAAATATATTCTTCATTTTTTAAAGTTTTAATTTGATTGTTTCTACTGTTTTACCACAACTCAACATTTGGGAACCATAGTATGTTTTTTTTAATTGTATTTTCTTTGCTTAACCAATTAGCATCTTGCATCGGGCAATATTGATAATAAACCGGTTCAGTAAATTTTGAAAATTTTGTCAGCTCATACGTATTTTTAGATAATGATTTAAAAAGTTCGCTTTGCTTTTTGATATCCTGTATTTCACTAATATTTTTTGCATCAGCAGTTAAATCTTTAAAAATTTTTATCCAAACCAAATGGAAATCCATTTTTAATGTTTCCATTTTTACAAAAGTTATAGTTGTTAAAAATTCCTTTGCCTTCACAGAAGCGGTTTTTCCGTCTGTTTTTACCGAGGCCTTTTTTTTAAGAAATAATTGTCGAAAACTGGACTTAATTGGTTTATTGCTTGTTTGACGTTCATTTTAGCGCGGTCGGTTACTTCCATTTTATTCGCTTCAGTTTTTGTTTCCATTTCCTCAACCATTTTCTCTTCGTGATCGTACTAACAAAATTCCGGCAGTTTTAAATATACAGCATCTGGATCAGGAAATTTATCATTCTTACAACCCGCAAATACAATACATTTCAATATTTCGTCTTGATTGGTTTTTTAATAACAATAGTAAGCGTATCCATTTTGGTCTCTTTATTCCAATCAATATTTGCGATTTTTTTGAGACTTCGTTCTTTTGTATGGTCGTTTCGCACATCGCGAAATTCCCAAATATTTTTACGGATTAGGTTTTATCGTTTTTGAATTGCGCATTAAACACCGGAAATGACACCAATAAAGTTATCGCTATTACTGCTTTTTTTAGTGATTTCATTGTAAAAAGATTTTAAATTGGATAAGGTAATCAACAACAAAACGAAGCGCGACTTAGCCACCTTATTAAAAATGAAATTAACGGAGATAGTAAATGATTTTGTAGCAATAATTGATTTTTATTTGACACAATTATGGATATCAAAATTGGAATTTAGCTTATTTTTGGTATAAGCCATAAAGAATTGAAACCAGAAGAAATGGTGGTTTCGTAATTGTAAAAATTTTGTTTTTCTGATAAAAAATTAAAAATATTTTTATTAAAATTCAATTCATTAATAGAAAAAGATGTGTTGGAAGAAGAAGCACAACCACATTTAGAATGACTGCATTTTTCTTCACAACCTTTGTGGTTTTTAGTTTTTGAATGACTATCGTTTTTACAACAATCATCTTTATCCATTTTTGAGGAAGTCTCTTTTGAAGAAGAATGTTTCGATGAATTATTTTCACACGCAAGAGTTAACGTTGGCATCAGGAAGAAGCCAAGTACTACTATCAATAAAATGTGAAACTTTTTCATTTATATCAAAAATCTAAATATTAAACAAAGTTAGATAAATAATCTTTATACTCGCCAAAGACTTGTTAAAAAAAATTATTACTGCTATTTTGTTTTGATTTAAATTGTACCTAAAAGTATTATTAGGGAAGAAAAAATACAAAGACTAACTACTTTAATCTTTGTTACTTGTAAAAAACAACTTTTAAAATGCTTTATTTTTATTGGAGTAATGGTTCGAAATCCGTGTAAACCTCCAAAGTCATTTGATTTTCTAATTTTTATCTGTTTCAAATCAAACTCTTTTGTTAACGGATTATATCCAGTCCATTTGTCTGTTTTTATTAATGCAGATTTGGAAATATGTTTAGCAATATTTTGCATATTTCTTTACACGAATAATCTTCAAGCTGGTCAAAATATATCATTTTAAATCCGCCAGTATCATTGGTTTCAATGGCGATTATCAATTTCTTTTTTTTTGAATCATTACTCCTTCCATGCTTAAGATCTTCTTTGACACCAAAAACAAATTCATCGACAAAAACCTGACCAATCATAGGCTTTTAACCACTACTTAGTGCTCCGCACGCTACAAAACCTTTGCTGGGTACTCTCCTTTTTCTATTAAATTATCCTCTTTCGTTTGAACCAAAAATATATAATGATTGCGATAATCGCCATTATACTAAGTGTCATAAAATATCCAAATTGCCATCTGAGCTCTGGCATATTTTCAAAGTTCATTCCGTAAATTCCTGCTACAAATGTTAACGGTAAAAAAAATGCAGAAAATATAGTCAGCAATTTCATAACGTCATTACTTTTTTGAGAATTTACCGAGTGATAACTATTTAATAAATTGTTTGCGTTTTCTAATACTTCGTCATAATTTAATATTAAGTTCAACAAAGTGTCTTTAATGTCTTGTAAAGCTGTTTTGTTAAATTCGCTTACTTCAATTTGATTGATCACATTTTGAAATAGTTGCAATAGTTTTTTGGTTATTCTTGTTTGAGTTTTTAAGAAATACAAATCTTCAAGAGAAACTTTTGAATAGTCTTTTAAAAAAATAGTTTTTTCAAATTCCTCAATTTTTTTGTCTAATTCATTGAGTGGTGATTGGTAGCTTTCTACCATTTTAAGAATTAAATAAATTAAAAGGTCTTCAGTTTTTGAAAATTCTATGTCGATACGCTCTAAAAATTCAAACGGACTTCGGTGTACTGAAATAATTTTGTTGTCATTGTAAAAAAATGCAATCTTATTAGACAGGTCGTTTATCGTTGTTGCGCCATGTTCAATAGTTGAAGTAAATGCTCGTAAAATCAAAAAATTATAGTTGGGTTGTTTTTCAAACTTTGGTAAATGTCCGTGTTCCAAACTGTCAATAATTTGAAAAATATCTAAATTGTACTGCTCCGCAATTTTATCAAGAGTTGCTCTATCGGGTTGGCAAAAATCTATCCACGCAAATGTTGTAAATTCCTTTATGTTTTGCATATTATGCTGCATTTATCTTTCTGTTATTTTCATTATAGTAAGTGATAGTAAGACTTGCAGCTAACGTCAGTTTATCCACAAATCTTCAGAGGAACTCAATTAGGTTTGTCACTGTGTAAATATATGTGATTGAAACTACAATTAAAATTCTTTTTTTGGACAAAGCTACTTAATGATTTATCTAAGAAAAAAGTTTAAAAAAGGACTTAAAAAATCCAAAAGATGATTAGCCAGTCTTTTGTAGTCAACAAGATTGATAATGAAGCAAAGCAAGGAGTTTTACAATGTTCGTAAAAAATTGATGAACCTGATTTCGTTACCTTGTGCATTACCAACATTCACTGTGTTAAAAGTTTTACTTGCCTGAAAATTGCAAATAGATTAAAGTTACGGCAGCTACTGTCATAATAATTAATGCTGCAAAACCAAGTATGTTTGCTAATCTTCCGTTCACGTTTTTACCCATTATTTTTTTGTTATTTGAAATGTGTAAGATTATAGCAATTAGGACAGGAGCAGTTAATCCATAGAGAATGGCTGTATAAATCAGCGACTCAATTGGTGTAATGCCTACATAGTTTAAAGATAACCCAAGTATTAGTGAAATAGCTATGATGACATAAAATGCTTTTGCTTCATGAAATTTTTTGTCAAGTCCTTGTTCCCAGTCGAATGTTTCAGTGATTATGTAAGAAATCGAACCACTCAGTGCTGGAATTGCGATAAGTCCTGTTCCGATTACACCAACAGCAAAAAGAAGATAGGCCAGATTACCGGCCAAAGGTTTTAATGCCGTTGCAGCTTGTTCCACAGTGTCAATTTGATGGATGCCTCCTTTAAACAAAACGGTGCCAGTAGTAAGAATGATAAAATACATAACAAAAGCAGAAACTGTCATTCCAAAATCTACATCTTGGTTCATGTTATGAATTAACTTTTTGTTTACAATTAAATGCTTCCTTTTATTTTTCATTTCTTCAACCTCCACCGATGCTTGCCAAAAAAAAAGATAAGGTGAAATTGTTGTGCCTAGTATTCCAACTATAATGGCGATAAAATCCTTGTCAAACTTTATGGTTGGTATAAATGTGGCTTTAAGAATTTCGCTAAAATCCTGTTTGTATAAAAACGGAACAATAAAATACACCAGCATAACGATGCACAAATACTTTAAAACTGCCGCAATTTTTTGATATGGTAAATAAACAATTAAGCCTAAAAGAATAATCGTGAAAAGAACACTGAAATAATTAGCATCAATAGATGGAAGTAATAGATTACCTACAGCACCCATACCTGCAATATCAGCACCAATATTCATTACAATAGCAGGAAAACTAAACAACAACATCAGATACAAAATAGGTCTTGGATAGTGTTTTTTTAATGTTCCGGTCAAACCTTGGCAGGTTACTAATCCAATTCGAGCACACATTTGTTGAATAGCGGCCATTAAAGGAAAAGCGATAATTGCAGTCCACAGTGTTGAAAGTCCATAGGCAGCACCTGCTTGAGAATAGGTTGCAATTCCAGACGGGTCATCGTCACTTGCTCCTGTTACAAGACCTGGACCTAGTTTTTTCCAACTACTAAGTATTTTAGAAGAAATTGTTTTCTTTTTTTTCATTTTTTAGTCGTTGTTGCATGATTGGCAAAAGCACAATCAAGATAAGGAGAACAGCAGTCATAATATTTACTCGTAAGTGAAGTTCGGAATAAATGTCTAGATAAAAAAACCTATGTAGGTTTGTCGCTAGACAGAAGATACAAATCAAAAATGTTAGGATAGTGAATCTTTTAGGTTTCATTTTTGTTTTGAAGTGTTCGTCTATTTGTCGTGAGCTTAATATTAGCAGCACTTCTCAGTGGTTACTCTTAACGTCAGTCCGTCTTAAAACCTTCAAACGAACTCATTTTAATTAATCCGTAAGTAAATATAAATGAGTTAAACTACATCTGAAATTCTTTTTGGAAAAAAGCATTCTTCATTCTTAAAACAAAACAATCGTAAAAAGCATTAAAAACTGTTGTTGGAACCACAAAATACAAAGCCAATACTTTTAGATATTGTTTTAATAGATTTTGGTCTATTAAATTAAAATTAGACGCAGGTTGCAGGCTGAAAAAATCAAGCCAGCAGCAGTTGAGGCATTTTTGATGGTTTTATTAGTTATGATATAATAAAAGTTCCTTTGCCGTTTTGTAACATTGTAGGGATGTTCTACTATGGCTTGCTTTCTGCGGTAGATTTCGTAATTGTTTTCGATTCTAATTTAGTATTGATAAATCAAATGGGAGTATTGGGAGCGTTCAATAAGACTGTTTTTGGCATTCTTAGTGCATTTTTTGAAGAGTTTGCAATATACACCGAATAGCAGTTTTTGATTACTGCGATCCGCCTGCCTGGTATCTTGGCGGTAGCTAAAACGCCATTTCCTGTGAAAACTAATTTTACGGTTAAGGGCAGATATGCTCAAAAGTGAAGAAAAACATAAAAAAACTAAGGTTAAAATTAATCCAAAAAAAAAGAAGAACAAAATCCTCTTGAAAACACCTCTAAAATCTCTACGATAACTCCGCAATTATGACGGCAGGTACTCCCTTGCGTTCAACACGGGCTTCATTCTTTGTACTGCGCACGCAACGAAACTTTAACCGTCATGCCTAGTTTTTATTCTATCGTAAAGTTAAATGTTTGCCCATTTTGTTTTAAAATCATTGTCTTTTCAATTGGATTGAAATCTAAAATTATTCCTTCCTCTATATAAACAAACTTATCTTTTTCTGTTGCTTGTAAAGTGAATGCATTTTGTTCGGTTGCTTGTGCAATTAGATTTAAGTTGTTCTTTGTGATAGTAATTTTAATAGGCAGTTGACTACTGCTATAAACACCCAAATATTTATCTAATTCTTGGCTTGTAACAACATAGATATTTGTCACTGGTGGTGGAATATAATTGTATGGAATATAATTTTCCCAATGCCAAGGCGTAAATTTATCACCAATTGAATATTCTAAAAATTCTTTAAAAATACTTTCCCCGTTGTCATTGTTGGTCATAATGACTACCGCAATTTTTTTATCTGGGAAACAAATTGAATAATGTCCCCAACCATCATCGTGTCCTTCTTTAAAAAATGCTCTGCTCCAAGGTGTTATAAATGTTCCTACGCCAAAACCATATCCCAACTGAATACTGTCATTGTCGGTACTATCGATTTTGGCAAGTGGCCCAAATTGGCTTCTTGATCTTATTCTTACTTGCTGGCTTGTCATTTCCTTGAAACTTTTTTTGGAAAGTCCTTTACCATTTATAAAATGTGTGTAGAAAACTGTAAAATCTTCAAAAGTTGTACTCATAGAACCGCCAGCATTTGCTTCTTTCCATTTGTTAAGTTCGTAAGGTTCGCCTTTGGCATTGTGTCCGTAACAAATATTTTCGTCAAAACGAGTTTGCCAAACTTGACTTGTGTTTGTCATTCCCAAAGGTTTAAAAACTATTTCTTGTGAAATAGTTTCATAATCTTTTCCTGTAAGTTGTTCAATCACAAATTGCAATAAGTAAATTCCTTCGCCTGAATAAGAGTAACGAGTACCTGGGTCAGATTTAATTTTAAGTTTTTTATCTGCTTCAAACCAGCGCCAATTAGGAAAGCCTGTTGTATGCGTCAGACACATTCGGGCTGTTATTTTTTCGTAACGTTTATCATCTTTTAGGTCGTCATAACCACGTCTAAAACCATTTATTTTGATTTCGGGTAATGGTTTGTTCAGATATTCCACAAGTGGTTTGTCAAGGTCAATAACTTTCTGTTGGACGTATTGCATAACTATATAAGCAAATACAGTTTTCGCAAAGGATGCACCGTACATTACCGACGATTTTTCAAAAGGGATGTTTTTTTGAACATTCGCAAGTCCATATGTTTTAGTAAAAATGATCTTATTGTCATTAAAAAGGGCCACTGCAACACCTGAAACATTGGCAACTTTTATTAAGTACTCAATTTTTGCATTTAAACTTTCAATAGTGATGGTACTTCCGTCAATTCTTTTAATGGATTGGCCAAACGAAATAGTTGAAACGGTTAGAAAAGTTGCTACTAAAAGCATTTTAAATTTCATAATTTTTCAGGTTTTCGTTCTAATATGCCGCATAAAATCAGTTCGTCTAAAAACCTCATAACAAACTTATTTTAGTTAATCACTTAGTAAATATATGATTAAAAATCTTTTTAAAAAAAAGCATTCTTCATTTTTAAAATAAAACAAACCGTAAAAAGCTTTATAAACTGGTATTAAAACCCCAAAACACAAAGCCAAAACTTTTAGATTTTGTTTTAATAGATTTTGGTGTATTAAATTAAATATTCGACGCAGGTTGTAGGCTGAAAAAATTAAGCCAATATCAGTTGAGCCATGTTTAATGGTTTTCTTTTTCATGAGATAATAAAAATCCCATTGGCGTTTTATTACTCTCCCGCGAAAAGCGGGACAGGCTCAAGATGTTGCACTACGGCTTGTAATCTGCGGTAGACTTCGTAATTGTTTTCGATTTTAACTTTATTTTGATAAATCAAATATGCGTTTTGGGAGCGTTCAATAAGTCTGCCTTTGACATTTTTAGTGCATTTTGTCAAGAGTTTGCGATTTACACCGAACAGCGGTTTTTGACCAACGTGGTCCTTCTTTAAGTTTTTTGGCGTTAGCTAAAACGCAATTTCCATAGAAGACTAATTTTATGGGTAAGGGAACTTGCATTTAAAAGTGAAGGGAAAAACGACACCAAGCCCAAAATACTTCTCAAAAAAAAAGACGACCAAATCCTCTCATAATCCTCTCTCACAATTTTACGAAAACTTCATAGTGTCAACTGACGTACAATCGGTTCCGTTCAACCCGGGTTTCATTGTTGGTGCTGCGCACGCAACGAAACCTTAGCTTTTATGCAACGTTTATTTTTCGTCTTCTTCTAGTATTTTTTTCTTTTCTTTTGCGTATTCTTGTTGAGTAATTACCTTTTCATCAAGTAAGTGTTTTAACTCTCTGAGTCTGTCAAACTTTGATTTGGTCTGATTTTGTTGTGGAGTTGTTTTAATTATTGACTGTTCGCTACCTGAACTCGGTGTCAATTCATAAGTATGGGTCGGCTTATACTTCATTGTCCACAGAAATGGAACTAAAACAAAAATTCCACCAATAATTGCACCTACATCGACTTCTTCATCTCTTGAAAAAGATGTGTTTAAAGGGTCATAACCTTCCTTTTCCAATTTAACAGTTGTCGTACTGCCAACTATCTTTGTGTCTCGGTGGGTATAAGGTGTTGTTCCTGCGGGTTCACCATTTAGATAAACTTGCGCACCACTCGGGTTTGACTGAATCATTGTCGTGCTTGCACAACTTGTTAGTAAAACTGAGCCCGCTAATAAAAGTAAAATCGTTTTCGTCATCATTGTCTGTTTTTTCATATTTGTTCTGTTTTTAAATGTTGCATAACGTCAGTTCGTCTAAAAACCTTTAAACGAACTCATTTTAGTTAATCAGTAAGTAAATATATCTGATTTAAACTACAATTGAAACTCTTTTTGGAAAAAAGTATTCTTCATTCTTAAAACAAAACAATCCGTAAAAAGCGTTAAAAAAGGGTTTTAAACCCTCAAAATACAAAGCCGATACTTCTAGATATTTTTGTAATAGATTTTGGTTAATCAGGTTGAAAATTCGACGCAGGTTGTAGGCTGAAAAAATTAATCCAACATCAGCTGGTGCGGATTTGCAATCCGTGCCCGTAAGAATAATCAATTATATTATATCTTACTGTAACTGTTTGAAATTTTCAAATTGCAGATTTTATTTGTCAATGTAAAATCAGTGCAAGGATTACTAGTCTGTTATTGTTGCTTAAAATAATAACTGAGCACTTCGTGGTCATTGCGATCAACGAAGCAATCACATCTAATATTTTCTTTTAATAAAGTGCATATCATTGTGGGCACGGATTGCAAATCCGCGCTATCGGAATGTCTTCCCTTGTAGTAATATGATTACCGTCAACCTACCCTATTTTTTCTCCTATTTTTTGTTTCTTATAGTTTTTGCAAATTGCTCCCGATATGTAATACCTATTGGTATTGGTATGTCATTAATTATTACACGGGCTCTTTCAATGATTCCAATATGTTTCAAGGAGATAATATAGGATTTATGGATCCGGGCGAAGGCAGAAGTAGAAAGCTGTTTTAAAATGTCGTTTAAGGGCAAAAGCGTCATGATTCTACCTTTTTTAGTATAGAAAGTGATGTAGTTACCCGCTCCCTCAATATACAAGATGTCAGTTAATTCTATTTGAAATGTCCGTGTCCCGCTTTTAACCATAATTGATTCTCCAAACTGATCTAAACTGGAGTTTAATGATGCACTTTCGTTTGAAGGAGAAGAGAGGCTAGCTGCTTTGTTAACCGCCCTTAGAAACCGGTCATATCTTACAGGCTTTAAGAGAAAGTCTACAGCGCTATATTCATAACTCTCAGCGCCAAATTCAGGATAGGCCGTAATAAATATTATTTTAGGAGTTGTCGGTAATGATTTTATTAATTCCATCCCTGATAGTTCCGGCATGTTTATATCAAGAAAAATCAGGTCTACAGGATTGTTCATCAAGAAAGACATGGCATTAAATGGATTGGTAAATCCTTCTGTAAATTGCAAGAATGGGGTCTTCTTTATATACCTTTCAATAAGGTCAATTGCGAATGGTTCGTCATCGATTGCAATACATCTCATTTTAATTAATTTTTATTTGAAGTCTAACATTAAAGAAGGAACCTGAATTATCGATTTCCAGTATATGTTGATTAGGATAAAGAAGCTGCAGCCTCTCCCGTACATTTGGTAAGCCAATTCCAGAGCTGTTATTTTCCTGAACAGAATGTTCAAATTTATAATTTTTAGTCTCTAATACTAATATATTGCCTTTTAAAAATATCGAGATATATATATCCGATCTTTGACTTAAGATTATTCCATGTTTAAACACGTTTTCAATAAATGGTATAAGAATCATAGGAGCAATTTTATGGTTTTGCCACTCCCCATTTATTTTATAATTGACCTGACTTGCCAGTTCTGGTGATAGTCGTTGAAGCTGAAGTTTCACAGTATTATCAATATAACAAATTTCTTTTTCAAGGGAAACTTTATCATCATTGCTCTCATACAGCATGTAGCGCATGAGACCTGAAAGTTTTTCTATAATATCGGCTGTGACCACATCATTGTTCTTTGTGGCTGAAGAGTATGCCATATTTAATGTGTTAAATAAAAAATGTGGATTGATCTGTGCTTTGAGATATTTTAGTTGCGTAGAAAGTTTATCTTTTACTAGTTGTTGCTGAATTTCCTGATTTTGAATCCACAGTTTTGTAAGCCCGTATCCACACGATAAAGAAAGGATTATCGTCTTACTCTGTACGTTCATAACGATATCTGACCACATAGATTCTTTTTCTGTTGAAAATAGTGATATGCTATATAACTGGTCTAAAATGGAATTCAATAAAACAGTAAAAACATATAAAAGGATCAGATAAACAAAATAATGCTTATATCGTTTTTTAGAAATATATAAGGGAATCAAAAAAAGAGCATTTATGTAAAAAAGCATAATACTGAGACAAGTACTCCAAACTAATGGAAAGTAAATACTGCCATCTTGTTTTCTAAAAGGTCCAATCGTATAAGCAGTATGCCATATAAACAAGAATAATGAAATCCAGACAAGTACGTGTAATAACGGTTCTATCTTATTTCTTTTCTGTAAATCGATACTGCCTAATAACATGGTTTATTTTATTTTACTGCAATCAAAGATACTTAAAGCAAACAAATATCATCTTAATTTTATTTACATGCCACTGTTATTATTCTAATTCTATTGGTCAACTAAATTCGATAATATAGATAATTATTGCTGGCATTTAAATAATAGAATTGTCGGATTAAAGCAAAATTTTCACTTTTACATATATAAGGGTATTTTCCCTCAACTACTAAAGTCATGTTAAATATGAAAAATTCGAAATTATTGTTTTATTTTCTGGCACTTTTATTACCTGTTGTAAATTATAGCCAGGACATCAAAAGAGAAATTAAACTGAGTCAGCTTATTGATTCCATAAATTTAAAACTCAGTGACAATTATGTATTTCCTGATAAGGCACAGCTAATTGCAAAATCTTTAAAAGCACAATTAAAAAAGAAGGTTTTTTCTTCAACGGCAAATGACCCGCAAAAACTTGTTAAACAATTACAGGCTGAAATTTTTAACGTCCATAAAGACCCTCATATGGTAGTTGATTATAACCCAGAGTGGCAAGGGCATACACAAGGGTACACAGGACCATCTGCGGAAGAAATCACGCAATTCACAAAATTTGTAAGAGATAACAATTTTATGTTTAAAAAGGTAGAACTGTTGCCGGGTAATATAGGCTATTTGCCCTTTAATATTTTTGTGGAGCATGTAAAAGAGGCCAAACCAATTATAGCTTCTGCTTTGGGATTTTTAGCTAATTCTTCTGCCATCATTATTGATTTAAGAGAAAATACAGGAGGCGAGCCAGAAATGGTTAGCCAACTGGAAAGCTACTTTTTTAAAGAAAAGACCCGTATGAATGATTTAATAAACCGCACGAAAAGAGATACTGTCTTTTATTATGCAGATCCCGTGAAGACAGACGGCTTGACCCTTTCGATGCCAGTATATATCTTAACTAGTAAGAAGACCTTCTCTGGAGCAGAGGATTTTAGCTATGGTATGCAGCAGGCCAAACGAGCAACTATTGTGGGAGAAGTTACCGGCGGTGGTGCGCACCCTACGAAACCATTTTCTGTGGGGCAGGGCTTCATTGTTAACATTCCATTTGCCCGTTCATTAAATCCCGTTACTAAAACTGATTGGGAAGGAACAGGTGTCATCCCAGATTTTAAAGTCGAGGCTGCAAATGCCCTTATTAAAGCACAAGAACTTATTTTCAGAGAGCGCCAGTCAGTAGCCACTAATAGTACGGACAAACAAAAATTAGAATATCTCATTAATGCCTTGTATGTAAATAGTGACCCAGGAACTCTTCCTTTGGATCAGTTCGATAAATTTACCGGAACTTTCGGCCCACTTACTATATCAAGGGACGGGAATAAACTTTTCTGTAATTTCTTAAATAATATAACGGAATTGGCTCATATATCAAAAAATCTTTTTGTATTGGACGGCAACGCTCAAATTGAATTTATAAAAGATGATAAAGGCAATTATCCTCTGGCACGTTTATTTGTCAGCAGCGGAGGAATATTTGAGGAGTTACGAAAATAGTAATGATCTGAATTAATCGAGACAAAGAAGATTGCAGGTTTACAAGAAACAATTGGTTGTATGATACGGATTGCTAAAAATGGTAAACCGCAAGGCTAATTGTTACTATGAACACACCAAAATGGTATAATTGGTTAATAAATAGAAACGCTGGTCACAACGCAATGAAAATTGGTGTTTTAGAATTTTTTGGTATAATGCCGGTGAAAATTTCGGTTTTTTCAGGCTTTAAATCATCTAATGATATCAAACGAAAAAAGTGGTTGAAAGAAGTTATGGAATTAGGCGAAAATCAAAAATAATAATAAAAAGGTGTTTTCAATTTTTAACTAAGAAACTGAAAAACTTATTGAAAAACCAATCGTCATTTATTAGATTTTTATAAAAAAATAGGTAACATAATTAAATATGTGAATTTTACAAACTTGTTCAATAATTGTACAAAGGTATTTTTTCTTGAAATAGTATTTTTTTAAGTAGTTGATAAAGAGTTATTTAAATTAAAAACAGTACTTTTATATAGTTGATAAAATATCATCACTGTGCTGCCAGATGCAGAAAAAAATAAATTATTTTGTTATGACTGATTCAAAAAAAGACATCGTTGCTATCGCTTCTGAAAGTGCTAAAACATTAGCTGCAGCAGTGAAGGCAGCAGGTTTAGTACAAACACTTCAAGGTGCTGGTCCATTTACTGTTTTTGCACCCACAGATACTGCTTTCGAAGCTATTCAAAAAGATGTAGATACACTTCTGAAACCAGAAAACAAGGAAAAACTCGCTAGTATTTTGACTTACCACGTTGTTAGTGGAGAAACAATGGCAGCCGATTTAAAAGATGGTCAAGAGCTCACCACAGTGCAAGGTGGCAAATTAAAAGTGGCTATCAAAGGAGATAAGGTAATGATTGGTGAGGCGCATGTAACCATGGCCGATGTTGCTGCTTCAAACGGAGTTGTTCATGTGATTGATAAAGTTTTAATGCCAAAAATGTAAGTTTACAGCATTTTTATAAAGCCCTCAAGCGTGAAAAATGCTTGAGGTTTTTTTGTATTTCTATAAATTACAAATAGTAAAAGTCAAAATGACAATAATTAGCACTAACAAAAAATTAATAGATAATTGTAATTTAATTGTTTAAGTAGTTGTTTTATAACTATTTACTTAAATTATATAAATAAATTTATTAAAAAATCCTTAACTTTCTAACTCGTTATTAATAATTTTAAAAATTTCTAAAAAATGGAATCAAAAGAAAAAGATTACTCGGAACAAATTGACAAAACTGTAGAAACTATTACTACACATGTCGAAAAAAAATCTGGAACAGGTTTGACTTCAACAATCAACAAATGGATTGATACTCTTGAAGATCACAAAGACTTAAAAACAATTGCATCTGATTTAAAAAAATTAAAAACAGCATACGAAGACAAAAATTTTGAAAAAGTAGTTGCATTAATGGCAACGCTTGGTGAAGAAACTACAAAAGCCGCAGAAATGGCAAAAGGTAGCGAAGGAACCAAAATTAAAGCACTTGGAAAAGCATTAACTGCCGGATCAAAAACGGTTGCTAAATTTATGTAATATTTATAAAGCGTTAGAAAAAAATAATTAATTTTCTAACGCTTTATTAATTTTCGATAATAAAAATTCCATAAAATAGTTGGCATCAACAATATGTTTTTTAAAATTAAATTGCATTAAAAGTGTTGATGAACGCTGATAGAAGAGATGTACATCTCTAGTTCGGTTAAAGCCTACGGTGAGATCGGTGCCCTCAAAGTTGAGCAATTAATTAAATAAAGTTGCCCAAAACCGTTGTAATAGCTGTTGAACTAAATCTTCTGTAGCACTTACCGAGATTTTGTACCTTACGAATATAATTAAAATTCGTATACCATGACTACAAAAAAGAGCATCCTGATGCGTTAAGAGATAACAAAATCATTAACCAAGCCAAGCGTGAAGTTTCTGGATTTGAGGAACTATTAAATCGTTTTGAGCGTACAGTTTCGATTTTAGGTCGAAGTCAGAGCACGTTCAATAATTATTCCCGTCATGTGGCGGCTCCGCACGCTTTACACCATTAAAAAATGCAGAACAGCCGAGTTGGGTGGTCATATCGATGCTTGCTATATTTGTGGTAATCTCACTGTAAGCTACAACTCGTGCCGCAATCGGCATTGCCCGAAGTGTCAGGGTAACAAACGAGAAGATTGGATACAAGCCAGAACAACGGAACTCTTGCCTGTACCTTATTTTACTCAATTTTTTTATTGTTTTTAAAAGGATTTCGTGATACCGCTTCGCTAAATTCACCTAGTATTTACTTTGCCTGACAGTATCAATTCCTTGGCCATTTACCAGCCTAAAATAGTGTATGACACCATATTTGAAGCGACTTGGGAAACGCTTCAAAGTTTTGGCAAAGGCAAGGAAATGCAAATGGGAATGATTGCCGTTTTGCACACTTGGGGACAGCAATTGAGTTTGCATCCGCACCTGCATTGCATTGTTCCTGGCGGTGGTGTGGACAAAGACGGACAGTGGAAAAATAGCAGAGCAGATGGTAAATTCTTGTTTCCAGTCAAGGCCTTGTCGAAAGTTTTTAGGGCTAAATATTGCGCCAAACTGAAAGTAAAATCACCTATCCTATACGAACAAATCCGGCAGGAATTATGGCAGAAACCATCGATTGTATTTGCTAAGAAACCTATTGGAAGTCCTAAATCAGTGGTGGAATATTTAGGACGTTACACTCATAAAATCGCCATTAGTAACAATCGAATTAAAAGCATTGACAATGAAAACGTAACTTTTGATTACAAGGATTACCGAGTAGCGGGCGTTAAAAAACAAATGACGCTCACACATCAGGAATTTATCAGGCGGTTTGCGTTGCATATTTTACCCAAACGTTTTGTAAAAATACGGCGTTATGGATTTTTGAGTAGCACTTGGAAACGAAAAAAGCTAAAGCTTTTACAAGAGAAACTTAAAGTAAAAGTGCTAAAAAAAGCAGAGAAAAAGACCTTTATGCCTAAATGTCCGTGTTGTAAAACGGGCAATTTACATCGGATAGCGGTTTTTGACCAGCGAGGTCCGCCTGCATGGTATCTTGGCGGTAGCCAAAACACCATTCCTTGTAAAAGCTAAATTATGGGTAAGGGAATTTACGCCCAAAAGTGAAGGAAAACACTAGAAAACCATCTTGATTTAACTGCACAAAAAAAGAGGCTCACTTGCCTCTTGTTATTCTCTCTCAAAACTTTACGATAACTCCATAAGTGTTGACGGCATGTAATCGGTTCCGTTCAACACCGGCTTCATTGTTCGTGCTGCGCACGCAACGAAGCCTTATCTGTTGGCAGAAGTTATTTTACTCGTTAAATTCAGTTTTATTTAATAATAATGCTTGTCCATTCGGTAATTTAACTAAATCTCCATATTCAATTTTGACATTAGGTAACACAAAACTCGAGCATATTTTTCTTATATAATTTATGTTTGGTTCTTGATCAATTAATTTTGATAATTCTGAACCTACTTTAGTAAAAACTAAAACTGATATTGCTTGTTTTGGAGTGTTTTCGGGTCTTTCAATAAATATACCTTGATTTCCAAATTCTATAAAATTAGTGATCTTATTTGTATCGGTTGCATAGAAACTAAATTCTAAATTATTTTCACTTGATATTAAACCAAGTTCAGTTAGTAATAATCTATCTGTGAATTTAATGCCAAATTCATCCTCTAAAAATTTACCATTATCTTGATTAAAGACCATATCTGTATTACCTGCAAAAATCTTTAGGCTTGAGAATTTTGCGAAAATTTCTGCTTCCTCTTTAGATAAATTTTTTAAAAGTTCTAGTGTTCTTATAGAAAATGATTTGGGTTTTTTAATTTCACCAGCAAGAATTCTTCCCCAAAGATTTTGCATTTCTTCGTCGGAAATATCTTCAGCAATATTAAAAAATCTTGTCGTCCAATCATTTTCAATTTTTTCTCCTGAAACTTCTTGTTCTTGATTCAATTGAGTTCCCGCAATTTGAGCAATATTATCTATGTTTATCTGTTTTCTTGTTTCTTGGTATACAATTCTTTGTTGTATATTTTCATAAAGTTCGAAGTCAATTACTTTACCCTCGGCAATTGCATTTGATTTAGCTCTTTCAATAACTCCGATTTTATACGCTTCGGAATCCGCTTCTTTTCTAATTGCTCTTGGTTTGTACAATGTGCCAATTCCTTGACTAATTACCTCAATAAGTTTTTCTATTGGTTTTCCTTCAAATGTAATTAATGCCATAAATTTTGTAGTTTATTTTCGTTTTTCTGCGGGATAATTTCTGCCAACGTCAGTTCGTCTAAAAACCTTCAAACGAACTCATTTTAGTTAATCAGTGAGTAAATATATGTGATTTAAACTACAATTAAAATTCTTTCTGGGAAAAGTCACTTTAGGAGTATCAAAACAAAACAGTCTGTAAAAAGCTTTAAAAATTGCTCTTAGAGTCCCAAAATATAAAGCCAATACTTTTAAATATTGTTTTAATAGACTGTGGTCAATCAGGTTAAAAATTCGGCGCAGATTGTAGGCACAGAAAATCAATCCTATATCGGCTGAGGCGCGTTTGATGGTTTTTTTGGTCATGATATAATAAAAATCCCATTGTCTTTTAATGACTCTCCCGCAAAGAGCGGGACAGGCTAGGGATGTTCCACTATGGCTTGGCGTCTGCGGTAGATTTCATAATTGTTTTCGATTCGTACTTTATTTTGATAAATTAAATCAGCGTATTGGGAGCGTTCAATGAGTCTGCCTTTGACATTTTTGGTACATTTTTTATAAAGTTGACAAGTCAAACACGCACTAGTTTTGTAATGCTTCATCTGGGTTATTGATTTGCCGTTCTTTTTGGCGTACCAATTTCCGTTGGTCGTTAGGGTTTCATTGGCAGGACAGGTATAGGAATCGGTGGTTATGTTGTATTTAAAATGTTCTACATCAAAAGCCAAATCAGGTGCGTGAGCAGAAACTCCTGGAATAGCTACCAACACATCAATGCCAAGTCTATTAGCATAATCGAACTCACTCCCTGTATGATAGCCTTTATCATAAATGGCGGTAAAATTGTTGTGTCCCAAAATGTTTTTGCTTCGGCGTAACATTCCTCCCATGGCTTTGGAATCATTTTCATTAGTCACCTTGAAATCAATTGGAATGTTATGCAGCGCATCCACTGTAGTTTGTACCGTATAGGCCACTTCCGAGATGTTATTTCGAGTCATGATTTGGCGACTGTCGGGATCCGAAGTCGAAATTTGGGTAACCACTGTAGCATCAATTGTGTTTTGATACCCGATGTATTTTTGCTTTTGAATACTGTGTTTTTTTATCTTCTTTTCAATAATTTGTTTTTCCAGAACATCATCATCTTCTTTAGCTAAAGCCAAGTTATATTCTTCGAGTCTAGCATCGATATAAGCAATGTGACGCTCTATTTTATTGGGATTAAAATTGTTTTTCTTGGAGTTTTGTGCTCTGAGTTTGGTACTATCACCAGCAACAAGGCTTCCGCCAATGAGTTCAAAATGGGAGGCTAGTTTTACCGTTGCCCGAAAAACGCGCGCAATGGCTTTGGGATTGTTTTTACGAAAATTAGCAATGGTGTTGTGGTCAGGAACCAAACCTTTCAAAAGCCAAATGAGTTCAATGTTGCGATTGCACTCTTTCTCCAAAGTTCTGGAGGAACGCATGCGATTGAGGTACCCGTAAATAAAGAGTTTTAGCAAATCCGAAGGATGATAAGCGGGTCTTCCGTTTTCGACAAAATCGAAAGTAAATCCAAAATCAGCAAGTTTAAGACTGTCTACAAAAAGGTCAATGAGCCTGATTTCATTGTCTTGCGCAATGGCATCATCAATCGATGAAGCAAAAAGCGGGAGTTGGTTTCTGTTAATTCCGTTGATGAATTTCATCCTTAAATATAATAAAAACCAACGAGTTATGCAAATTATTTGAACGATTTTTAATACAATTTATTTAACAGGGAGAAAGGAGGTTATTAGACAGTTTGACGTTTCGCCGCTTTGAGATGGTGTGTGGTTCGTAACCTTTCAATTTTTGGCTTTGCAGAAAGTAGATGCGAAACGGTAATTCTACTAAAGCACACACTATATCAAAACAGCTGTTATGGGCTGTGGCTTTTTAAAGTTTTATTGAAAGTTCCAAATGTCCACCCAAGCCAAGTTCAACGATTTTTTGCAATGTTGATAAACGTACCTCTTTTACATTGTTTTCAATTCTTGAAATATATGACTTAGTTGTACCGCATTTAATCGCGAGTTGTTCTTGTGTCATTCCTTTTTCTAGTCGTGCTTCGTGTATCAAAGCACCAAGTTTAAACTGTTCGTAACCCGCATCTAATTGGTCACGTTCTGTAGTTCCTACTTTGCCATAATGTTTATCCTTAAACTCTGATAGCGTTTTTATGTTGTTATTTTTCATTTTTATATTCCTCCATTATTTTAAGTGCCTTTTCAATTTCTTTTTTCGGGGTCTTTTGCGTTTTCTTTTGAAAACCATTTACTAAGACTACAATTTTTCCTTTGTCAAAAAAGCAAAATATTCTAAAAATATCGCTCGATTGTTGAATTCTAATTTCATAAAGTCCGTCCGTGCTTTCAATATGTTTAAGATATGTTTCAGGTACTTTATCAACTTCTTCTATCAAGTCAAAAGTCCAAATTATTTTGGCTCTTACTTTTTCCCTTTGCTTCACAAAGAATTCTTCAAAGTAATCTTTGTAAAATATTATTGTTCTAGTTTTTCTTTTTTCTTCCACGCCTTAAAATTACAAATGTTGTACAAAAGTACAACATTTATTCTGATTTTTTATCTTTTAGATTAAAGGTTGATTTTTATTGTGCGGTAGTGCCATATCCCATAACGTTATGCCACTTTGAGATGGCTGGAAATTCGTAACCGCTCCATTTTCGGCTTAACGAAAACGTGATGCGTAACGGTAATTCCACTAAATTCCAGCTAGCTCAAAATGGCTGTTACCTGCTGTTCTTTTTATGTGATCCAAGTTCTACGTTTTGAAATTATTCTCCATTTTTCATTAATTTTTTCAAGGTAAACAATATATCCACTTCCAAAAGATTTTATATGTTTATTTACTTCAACGTATGCTTTGGTATTATCTTTAGAAAATATAGGAATTGAAATTTCATAATATCTGGTCGAATACTTTTTACTTGAATCGATTTCTTTACGAGTGATGATTTTTACTTTCTCAAATAAATTGCCATCAATAGTAAAGCTTTTCAAAACCTTGTTCTGAGACAATAAAAAAACGGAATCCTTTTCGGCAAAAAATCGCTTTTTGTCAAACAATAAATTCTGTATGTTGACTTTGTTTTGCTCCAATGAAATTGTAACTACGTCACCAAGTTTGGGATATTTGGCAACTAATATTTCTAATTTGTTTAGTTCGGCACAAAGTGAAATCGAATCTGATTGTTTAAAAAGAGGAATACCATCGTTATAAATTATTGTTTTTAAGATCGAATTTATTTCAGTCTCTTTTGAAAACGCAAATTTGTCTTGTTGCTCTCTATTTTGACAACCAACAAAAACGAATACTAAAATTATAAAAGAGAAGTTTCTCATTCGTTTGCTTTTTTTTTTAGAATAGAAGGTAACGTCAGTTCGTCTAAAAACCTTCAAACGAACAGTATTTTGTTAATCAGTGAGTAAATATATGTGATTTAAACTACAATTAAAATTCTTTCTGGGAAAAGTCGGTTTAGGATTATCAAAATAAAACAGTCCGTAAAAAGCTTT